>CBJNFW010000204.1:0-15811 GCA_966435935.1 uncultured Nocardia sp. | reverse complement strand
AGACGGTCGATCTCATCGTGGATCCGGCCGCGCTGGTCAATCACATGCTGCCCTATGCCCACCTGTTCGGACCCAACGTAGTGGGGACCGCTGAACTAATCCGCCTGGCGATCACTGCGAAGATCAAGCCATTCGCGTACGTCTCTACCCTGGCGGTGGGCAGCCAGGTCGAGCCGGGCCGATTTGTCGAGGACGCCGATATCCGGATCACCAGCCCGGCAAGGAAAATCGACGACAGTTACGCCAACGGCTATGGGAACAGCAAGTGGGCCGGTGAAGTGCTGCTGCGTGAGGCACACGATCTGTGCGGTCTTCCGGTGACGGTCTTCCGGAGCAACATGATCCTGGCCGAACCGGCCTACGCGGGACAGCTCAATGTGCCCGACATGTTCACCCGGTTGATATTGAGCCTGGTAACGACCGGTGTCGCGCCGGGATCGTTCTACGAGCTGGATGTAGACGGGGAACGCCGGCGTGCGCACTACGACGGCCTACCTGTTGATTTCACCGCCGAAGCCATCGCCGTACTCGCTCATCGGAGCGAGGGATATCAGACCTATCACGTACTCAACCCCCACGACGACGGCATCGGCCTCGACGAGTACGTCGACTGGCTGGTCGAGGCAGGCGCTGACATCCAGCGGGTCGCCGACCACGACGACTGGCGGCAGCGGTTCGAGGCCGCTCTGCGCGGGCTTCCCGAAGAGCGGCGACAGAATTCGCTACTGCCATTGATGTCGGCATTCAGTAAACCGCTGCCGCCCAATGGGGGGTCGGACCAGGCCGATCGGTTCCGTGCGGCCGTGCAAGCGGCGAAGATCGGGCCGGACGAGGATATCCCGCACATCACTCCGCGGGTCATTACGAAGTACGTTGACGATCTGCGGTTGCTCGGACTGCTCTGATCAGTCGGGGCCGGCTCGCGGCCGGCCCCGGCCATTTCAGGAGATCTCCGCGAGGCGGGCGCTCAGGTTAGGCGACCGTCTCGTCCGGAAGAACCGACCCGGTGACCACGCTCGATCGGGTGATAATGTCAGTCACCTGGTCGGGCATCGAGAAGAACGGCGAGTGTGATGCGTCCAGCGTCACTGTCGTGGTCGGGTTGTCCGGGAATGCGGAGTCGGCGTCGGCGATAAGTTTTCGCTGCAGTGCGACGGGTACGGCGTTGTCGCGGGTACAGACTACGTAGGTTCGGGGTATCGAACCCCAGCCGTTTCTGGTCAGGGTGGTGGTCTCGCGAGCGAAGCGGTAAGGGGCATCAGGCGTCAGCAGCGCGATCGCGGCATCGGCCACGATCGGCTCGACATCACCGTAGAACGTCTGCCGGAGCCGGTCGCGATATTCGGGATCGGGTGAGCCGGTATCGATCCGCGTAGCTCCGACCACACCGGGATCGGCCCGGACAAGTGCGGGGGCGAGGCTGCCGGCGTTTTCGGGTAATTGTGTGTAGCTGAGGATCGGGGTATCCGACATCGGCATCATCGCGGCGAGGTACACCGCATGAGCCACGAGATCCGGAGCTTGTTCTGCGGCTCGTGTCAGCACAGTGCCGCCCATGCTGTGCGCTACCACGGTAACTGGCGCGCCGCGCCCTAGTTGCTCGATCTGCGCGACCAGCAGGTCACCCGCCTCGTCGAGGTCGATGTCTGAGACCGGTGAGATTTCGGTGCCGAGTGCGGCCGGGTCGAACGGCCGTCTGGTCGCCCAGGCGGGGCGACGTGCGCGCAGGCCGTGCCCTGCCATATCAACAGCCACGGCAGTCCGATCCAGGGCCGCCAGGCGGGGGATTACTTCGCTCCAGCACCATGATCCATGCCAGAAGCCGTGTAGCAACAAGATTCGTGTATCGGTATTTACCATGTGTATGCCTCGGGTGCGGGTTTGGTTCCGTTGGGTGCGGGTGTGGGGAACAGGTTGTCCAGCCTGGAGAGGGTGCTGGTGTCGAGGGCTCGCCGGTTCATGGTGCCGAGTACGAGTCTGGACACGGATAGGCCGCTGCGACCCAGGTGGGTGTATTGCATTGTGCTGAAAGACCTTTCGTCAGTTCACGTCGGTGACCGCCATCGCCGCCCGAGTTGCAGGTGTCGACCAGCAACTCGGGCGGATCAGGGCACGAAGAATTCCTGCCAGGACTGTTCCCCAGAGCGGAGATCGCTACGTGCTTGCCATCGACAGAACCAACTAATTGGATTATTCAGTGGAGGGCTGCCGCAGCCTCTTCGACTACGGGCAAGCCCGCGAACCAGCCCACGAGCCGGTCCCAAAGAGCTTGCCGTCCGGTGCCGAAGTTGTGCATGTGCGCGGTTTGCGCAACCGTGTACAGGGTTATGTCGGGACTGTGTGGGAATGCCGACGGTTCATGGAGTGGGTTCTCCGATGTGTCTCGCTCGCCGAAGCCCAGGAATACCGGTACGTCGAGGATTGCGGCCTCCTCTTTGACGTAGCCAGGGCCCATCATCGCGACGACGCAGTTGGGGATTGTGGCGCTGCCCCACGCCGGTGGATCCGTCCGCACCGGATATCCACCGGCGAGATCGGCGGCCAGCACATCGGCGGGCACGTTCTCCCAGTGGAAGGGGTAGACGAAGTCGGGGACCCGGTGGCTGGTCTTCGAGACCGACAGCGCCGACGGGGCGGTCGTGCGGGACAGTGAACCGAACACCCCATTCTTGACCTCGTCACCGTCTTCGGAACGCCGCATCGGAAGCACGGTATGGATGGCGCTGTAGCCGAGTACGGCCACGGCGTCGAAAGTTCTACTGCGCCCTTGCATGATGATGCATACGCCGCCACCCATGGACTGGCCCATTCCGACGACGGCGCCGGGAATGATCGCGGGAACGTCCGCGGCGAGCCCGCCGGACCGCAGCAGGCTCAGTATCTCCCTTACTGCCGCATCGTTCGCCGCGGCGATGTCCTCGATGGTCACGATGGCATTGGCTGACACACTGCTGTCGCCGACGCCGAGATGATCCACCCCGACCATGATCACACCGTGTGCGGCGTGGTGATCCGCTTGGCTGTATCCATCGAGTCCCACGGGGTGCAGGTCGTAGTAGCCGCGGGAGTAGCCACCTCCCGGAAACGCGAACACGACGGTCGGCGTCGGGGGGAGGTTCTCGGGCAGCCAAACCGTTGCCGCGATGCGTGCGGTCCCGTTGGGATCGGTTGGCGCGACGACCTCGATGGATCGATGGATAGTCAGCATACTGTCACCTTCGTTCGACGTCCTCGATGACGCCGTGGCTCGGCGGAGGTCTCGGTGTGCGCTGTACGGTGCGAACCGCAGACCAACTAAATAGCTCAATTAGCTTAATATATGAAAAGTCTGTGCGAGTGCGATTCGGGCGAATGATCTGCTGGTGAGGAGACGGTATGGCGATCGGGCGGCTCGGGCACCGCGATCAGCGGTCGTTTATACCCGGTGCGTTGAGAGTGCGTCCTTCGCGTGAGGATGGCCCGTGCGCATGCCGCAGTGTCCGGCAGCGGGCCGCCAGCCTCGTATCTCGGGGCATGACCGACAAGCAATCACCAAGCTCGGGGTCACCTCACGAGCCCAGATCGCGGCCTGGGTCGTCGAGCGCGGACAAGACGGACGGTCGTGAGTTTCGTCGGCGCTGCCGAGCGAATCCACCCGGCTCCACCGAGATTCGGGATCATCTACATCGGCTCGATGACCGCTGTGTGGCTGGGGACGCAAGCGGGTCGGCCGGATCAGCATGCGGGCAGCCGACGGTGATTCGTCATGCTTGCTGCGGTCGTCCGGTCGTGCGATTGCCGACCAGCGGGCGGTCGTAGGAAATGTCCGTCCTGTTGCGTTCGCTCGGTCCCGTGGATTTCAGCAATTCGGCGAATTCCGGTGGGAGCTCGGCCTTTCCGAGTGCGGTGGTCTGCTCGTTGAGGCAGACCCGACGGGCGATGGCCCATCGGCCGTCGCGTTTCTCGAACCGGTCGATGTAGCGGCCGAACGACAGCGTCGGAACTCCGGTCCGGTTGTCTCCCCAGAACATGTAGTAGGTCTCGCCGTGGGCGACGTTCCCGTCGAGATCCAGAGTCGTGTTGGTGATCGCGTGGTGGTGCTGATGCTGGCTCTCGGCGTGATAGCCGATAGCCCACTCGCAGAAGGTATCCGGATCGCCGGTGGCTACGCCGTGCTCGTCCGTCGCGTCGGGATGGTAGGCCGATCGCATCAGCTCCTTGTCGTGCCGGTCGACTCCCCGGGTGTATCGCAGTAGGCAGTCGTGGATCTCTTGGCGGTCCTTGGACTCGGTGAGGAAAGCGATGAGCTCGGGGGTGAGTGCGTCGTTCACAGGAAAGCCTCCGCGGATCACGGCGATACATACAGTGGGCACTGTATAGTCGATCGGCCGTGTGTCGGCGTGTTTTTCGGACCTTTGTCCACCTTTGGCCCGATCTGTTGACAGTCGCCCCCGAGCCGGTTATACAGTGATTACTGTCTAATTAGGTGATACGCGCCACACCAGTGGTAGTGCGTCGGTCGGACGAGTCGTCATTTCAATGCTTCGCTGTCGCCGGTCGTCGCGGCTGTTCCGCGCGCTGCGCGAACCAAAGGAGATCCGGATGAACGACATTGTCGCGCGGATGCTGTCCCGCTTCGACCACCACGACCCTGAATTCGCGGGAGACGGTGTGCCGCAACAGGTTTACCGGGCAATGCGAGAGCAGTGCCCGGTGGCGTGGTCCGACGCCCACGACGGATTCTGGGTGGCTTCCCGGTATGCGGACGTCGAGGAGGTCATCCGTGATCCGGACAACTTCGGTTCCTCCGCTGGCATCCTGATTCCGGATCCGACCGACACGATGTCGAAGGCGGAGCAGCGGGAACGATTCGAGATGCGCAAGGGCGTGATCGGTCCGCCGGTCAGCTACGACCGGCCCGTGCACACGCCGATCCGCCGCGAGCTGGGCCCGTTGTTCAGCCCTGGGGCGGTGCATCAGCGTGAGGACTACATTCGTTCGGTCACCGACGAGTGGATCGACTCGTTCATCGTGGACGGCAAATGCGAGCTGATCAGTCAGTTCTGCGCGCCCGTGCCGACCATCGTCGTGCTGGACTGGATCGGCCTGCACGACGAGGACTGGAAAGTATGGTCCGACGCGGTGCTCGACCAGTTCAGCCGCCCGGGTCAGTACGGACCGGATCTGTCTGTGATCGACCTTCCCAAGCTGCTTGCCATGCTTAAGGACCGACGTGAAAACCCGGCCGACGACGTTGCCACTGTGATCAGCCGGATCACGGTCGACGGGGAACCGCTCGACGATCTCGAGATGGTTGCGATGTTCGCTCAGCTGGTTTTTGCCGGACTGGATACCACGACCAACGCCACGGCGACCACGCTGGTCGAGTTGTACCGGCACCCCGACGTGCGCGCGGAGCTCGCCGGCACTCCGATCGATGATCCGTTGTGGGACAGTGCTATCGAGGAGTTTCTTCGGGTGAGCTGTCCGATCCAGGGGTTCAAGCGAACCGCTCGGACCGAGACCACCCTGGGCGGCCGGACGATCAAGGCGGGCGAGCGGGTGCTGCTGTTGTGGGCGTCGGCCAACTTCGACGAAGACGAATTCGACCGGCCCGGCGAGTTCGACATTCGCCGAACTACCAACCGCCACATGAGTTTCGGTCGCGGTATCCATCGTTGTCTCGGGTCCCACCTGGCGCGGCTGGAAATGAAGGTGATGGTCCAGCAGTTGCTGCGCCGGATTCCGGACTACACCGTCGACGAGTCCGAACTCCGACTGCATCACGACGTCGGCATCGCCTACGGGTACGAGTCCGTGCCCATCCGCTTCCCCGCAAGGGGCACGCGGTGACCGAGCGGGCGCCCACCGCCGCGCCGGCCGCCGTAGTGACGTGGTGCGGCGACACAGTCCCGGCGAGTCGATGCGAGCCGGGCAAGATTCGAAGGGAATCGTTGTGGCAGAGCTCTTCTCGGTAATCCACGCGCAACGGGCGTGTCGACGGTTCGACCCCGACGGCACGGTGACCGATGCCGACGTCGAACAGATTCTCGACGCGGCCGTCCACGCGCCCAGCGCCGAGAACAGTCAACCGTGGCGCTTCGTCGTGGTCCGGAACCAGCAGACTCGTGCGGATCTGGCCGCCTGGTGGACCGAGACCTGGCGCGCCGGCGGGTCGGAGTACGCCCGCCGGGTCACCAGCGATGCAATGTACTCCGATCTCGAACACGCTGTCGGCTCAGGGGGTTTCGCGGCTGCACCCGTCGTCGTCGTGGTCTGTGTGGATACCGAGATGGTCCAGGAGGCGTTTGTTCACGCATCCATTTATCCCGCCGTGCAGAACCTGCTGCTGGCGGCGGACGCACTCGGATACGGATCGTGCCTCACCACTGGCCTGACTTTGTTCGGTGTCGAGCAGGTACGCGACAGACTGGGGTTGCCGGACCGGATCGCCCCGATGGCCGCTGTCTATATCGGAAAGCCGTCCTCTCCGCTGCGACCACCACGGCGGCGCCCCGCGCGTGAGGTCACCTTCCGGGAACGGTTCGACACCCCCTGGTGAGGGTGGACATTCGGCGACGACGTGCTCGCAACCGTTCCGCAATCGATCGGAGAACCCATGCCTGTCCATGTCCCCAGACGTCCTGCCGACATCACCGCGGCCTGGTTGTCGGAAGTGCTCGGTAGTGAGGTCGCCGACGTCGCGATCACCGAGACGATCGGAGGCACCGCGACCAAGGTGCTGCTGCGCGTCGACTACGCGGGTCGAAGCGAGCTTCCGGAGACGATGTGCCTGAAAGCGGGTATGGGAGACCACGCGCCGTTCATGGCGCAAGCCGGAATCTATGCCACTGAAGCCGTCTTCTTCCGGGATGAGTTGCGGCACAGCAAGGTTCGTGCACCCCAGGTGTATTGGGCCGATGTCGATGACGATCTTTTCGGAGCCGTCCTGATCGAGGATTTGAGCCGGCCCTCCATTCGATTCTGTTCCAGCCGGGTGCCGCTGGCCCCCGACGAGGTGGTGTCGGTGCTGGATAACGTCGCGCTGCTGCACGCGGGGCGTTGGAACAGTGCGTGGCTGACGAGAACGCGGTGGCTGGAGCACTTCTCGGATCCGAACAGCAAAGGGCGCGCGTACTTCTCGATGCTCGAAGCCCCGACCGTTCAGGAATTCATCGACAAGCGCACCGATGTCCTGCCGCCGGAACTTACTTCGGCGCAACGATGTATCGATTTGTTCTGGGGATTCGTCGCCGGATCCGAGCTCGGTGATCAGACGTTGCTGCACGGTGATCTACATGTCGGCAACGTGTACTTCGACGGGCCACGCGCGGCCATGTGCGACTGGCAGGTCGTCGGCCGGGGCTCGCCCGCATTCGATCTCGCCTACCTGATCGGCTCGGCGATGACCATCGGACAGCGCCGAGAATCCGAACGCGATCTACTCCGGCACTACCTGAGTGCACTCGCGAGTGCGGGCGTGGCTGCGATTCCCGACGAGCAAGAGCTGTGGTCGCTCTACCGTGCGCACATGGCCTACGGGCTGTTCGCGTGGCTGACGACCCCGGAGGCGTTCCAAGCGCCGGACATCATCGCCGAGGTGGTGCGGCGGTTCGCCACAGCGGTAGTCGATCTCGACACCGCGAAAGCCGTGGGGCTCTCGCACTGACGACACCCCACGTCACGCAGGAGAGGAATGTTCGAATGACCAAGCCGAACAACGACTTTCGCGCCCAGCGCGAGGAACTTGTCCTCCGGCACATCGACGCGGAGAACCGCAACGACGCCGAAACCGCGCTCGCCACGTTCACCCGGCCCAAATACGACCTGCGCGCAGTGGAGGGCCCGGAGATCGAAGGCGAAGAACCCGTCCGCGAACTGATCGAATCGTTCGGGACCTCATTGCCGTCGATCACCTACGTAGCGAGCCAACTTCACCATGCCGACGACGCTGTGATCGTCGAATACCGGATTACGGGTCGCCACGAGGGCGAATACAACGGAATTGCCCCGACGGGGTCATCTGTCGACTATCCCGCCATCGCGGTGTACGAGTTCGATGGCCCCGACCTGATATGTGAGCGCATGTATGTCAACCTGAGAGGTTTGGAGCGGCAACTCCGCGGGATCGAGCCAGGACCGGCCGACTGACGCACCGTCCTCGACGCCCTCTACGCCGGCCGCTCGAAGGTCCCGCGGGCCCGGGACAGCGGCATGCCCGAGTCGGGCGTAATGTCGAACCCGTTGTGCCGTAAGCAGTCTCGGGTCGACGGATCGGATTGTTCGGCGACCGGCGAGTTTCGACTGTGTACGGGTCCATTTCGGATTGCTGTCCACGAACGGTTAAGGCGTGAGTATGACTTCAGCTGATGTGCCCATCGAAGAGTTGCGTGCGAAGTGCCGGCGCGACTACGACCCCTATCGCGCTGTCTCGATCGCCGAGCAGTTGGAGGAGTTGGCTGAGCGCAGATCGACGATGCCGGTCAGTTATTCGGCGCGGGGGAACGGTTGCTGGGTACTGACCCGGTACGACGACATCGCCGGAGTTCTGCGGCGTAGCAACCGCGGGTTCATCAGTTTTCCGAACGATCCCGATGGCATCAACTCGACAGGGTCGGAGCAGGGCATGATCCCGATCGAGCTGGACGGGCCACGGCATCGCCAGTTCCGAATGATGCTGGATCCGGCTTTCGCGCCCAGGCGGGTGAAGCAACTGGAAGACGAGCTGCGGCAGTGGGCGAATCGGTTGATCGACAACTGGATCGAAGCGGGTGAGTGCGACTTCAACAAGGAGTTCGCGTTGCCGTTTCCGGGTGTCACGGTCATGAAGATCATGGGATGGCCCGAAAATGACCTGGCCCGTCTGTACGGGTGGGTCGATGTGGTCATGCACGGTGTGCCCGGTGCGTCGCAGGACGAGTCCAACGCCGCGCGGGGCAAGGCGCACAGCGAGATTCGTGAGTACATGTTCGCGCTGATCGCCGAGCGCCGTGCGGCACCCCGGCAGGACGACGTGACCTCGGCGGCGTTGGAGGCCGAGATCGACGGGGAAAAGCTCTCGGACACAGAACTGTTCGATCTGTTCCTGCTGATGATGCTGGCAGGTCTGGATACGGTGCAGAGCGTGCTGGGGCAGGCGATGGTGTACCTCGCGCAGCGTCCGCAGGAGTGGGACCGGATAGGCGAGTCTTCGGAGTTGCTCGAGTCGGCGGTGGAGGAGTTCCTGCGGTGGGCGACTCCTCCGGTTCCGACGCGCACGGTCGTACACGAGGAGGTGCAGGTAGGTGGGGTGAGGTTGCCGAAGGGGGAGCGTGTGCATTTCCCGCTCGCGGTTGCAAATCGTGATCCCGCCTATTACGACAATCCTGACGAGGTTGTTCTCGAACGGTTCGTCGACTCGCATGCCAAGCCGCACGTTGCTTTCGGCTTGGGACCGCACCGCTGTGTAGGCGCGCCGTTGGCGCAGCTCGAGTTGCGTATCGCATTCGAGGAGTTGCGACGGCGGATCCCGAAGTTCGAACTGGATCCCGATCGTGCCCCGCAGGAGCATCTCGGACTGGCTTGGGGAGTGGACAACGTGTACCTGCGCTTCGAATCCGGCACGCGCGAACTCACGCTCCCCGGTGGTGAGTAGAACACCGCGCGACGGAGCCGACCACGCGCCGTGGTCGGTACCGTCTGAAGACGACGCAGTTGCACAGCGGAATACCTGGTGTCGAGGGTCCTCGGACACCAGGCATTCGGCTAGATGTGGATAGGCGGACTGGGGGCGAACACGACCGGCAATTCGGTCATGGAGCGGTGAAAGGGACCGGGCCGCCATACCGGGGCGCTATCAGGGAAGTTCAATTCCAGTTCTGGAAGAGCGTCCAGGAGTTGGTCGATAGCATCTTGTGTGACCAGGTAAGAGACGTCTTGTGCGGGGCAGCGGTGGCTGCCCAGGCCCCACGACAGGTGGGATCTATTGCCGGCGATGTTGCCGCGCCGAATTCTGGGATCCGTGTTGCACGCCGCGATGCCGATGACGACCGGCTGGTTGGCGGGGAGCCAGACGTCGTTGATCAGCGTCGGCTGGCGTGGATAGGTGATCAGGAAGTTCGACATCGGAGGATCCGCGAACAGGACCTCGTCCAAGGCATCGCGGGTGGCGATGGTGCCACCGAGCACACTGTCACCGAGGCTCTGTTCGGACAGGATTCGCAATAGGGTGTTGGCGATCAAAGTTTGCTGGATCTCGATTCCCGCGCCGTATTGGCTGTTGATCTGGTGCAGGATCTCCTCGTCGGAGAGATCGGCCGGGTGTTGCAGCATCATGGTGGTGATGTCGTTGTCCGGTTGGGCTCGTTTGAGTGCGAGCAACTCCATCAGCGCTGCTCCGACGATCTGATTGCCGGCCTCGGCGTCGGTGTTCTCGAAGATCTTCGCCATGCCCTCCGCGATCCGGTCCCCGAGGTCCGGCGGGCAACCGAGCAGAACGTTGCAGACGGCGAACGACAGCGGAAAAGAATACTGCTTGATCAGGTCGGCGTGGCCATCGCCGCAGAAGCCGTTGATCAGCTCGATGGCCAGTTTCTCGACGTGCCCGTGCATGGCGTACAGGTCGACGCTGCGCATTGCGTCTGTATGTACTGTGCTGTATCGCCGATGCTCGGCCCCCGTCGTGCGCGCCGGGACGGGGCGATACCCGATCAGCGGCAAAATCGGACATTCGGCGGGGACCGTGTTCTGCCAGGCGCGAGGGTCTGCGGGGAAGTGTTCGGGGTCGTTGAGGATCTGGACCGCTGTTCGGTAGTCGATCACCAGTGTGGCCGCGATTCCCGGCGCAAGCTCGACTGGTACCAGCTTGCGGTCGTCCTTGCGCATCTCTATGTAGTAGCTGTGTGGGTCGGTGGCGAATGCCGGTTCCCACAACAAGAATCGCGGGCCATCGTTGTCGAACGGTGTGCTCTGAACGGCCGCGGGCGACGAGGCCCTGGGGGCGGGGACAGCAGTACTCAAGTATAGGCTCCAACGTGATTATTCAACCATTTGTACTAGGCAATCCTAACGATTCGGAGCGGAGCTGTGGCCGAAGCGGCCGAGTCGTGTGGTCGAATCTGCACTGGCACCGCGTGATCGGTGCGGCGACCGTGAACGGCCGGTCGGTGTGGACTTTGCGCTGGGCACGAAGAGATCCGGTAGACGGCGATGGAAGCGTCGGCTGAGGCAGTCCAAATACCAAGGTGCTCAGAAGATTTCGTCGACTCGGGTTGGGAACATGTTGGGCGCCATGGGATCTCCCTGTTGGTGCTGCGCAGGCGCGCCCGCGCGTGACCGAGGGCGTATGCTTCGGTGCCTCGGCGGGGGCCGGACAGCCTGCGGCGAGTTCGGCGCGGGACGCGCAAGGGGCGGCGACCGCACGTCATTTCGCATCCCAAGCGTGAGCCTCTCGTGGCGCGTCCACCGATTGCGTTGCCCTACTTGGCGCTTCGCCGACGAACCGCCGATCAACCAGCAGGCCCGGTTGACAAACGAAGACTTGGCCTGCTCGCGTGGGGGGACTTCCGTTCCGGCTGCACGGGCAGGCAACCGCTTCTACGCGATTCATCGGGTTCGGCATCATGCTCTTCCTGCTCGATCCATGCGGCCGATATTGACGTGTGACTCAGCTTACGCATAGCATTCGAATAGCGGTACATCGCGTTCGACTATGCGAACGATGTGCATTGTGGTGGCAGAAGGGCGAATTCATGGAGAAGTGCGGAGCGTTGAACCCGCTGCCACGCGAGCATGTGCTGCGGGTGGGCGGGTGCGGTGCGACGCGAAGTTGCCGTGCTCGTCGGACAGGGGCGAGTCGGCCACGGCCGCAGCCTCGCGGTCGACGGCATGCACGCGGCTCTGATCACCTCTGCGGTGACGCTGGTGGTCGATCCGGTGGATCCGCCGCCGCACTGGAACAACTTCATCGTTTGGAGCGCGACGTCCGACGATCCATGAAATCGCTTGTGTCACAAGAGCTGCAGAGCGCGATTCCGACCTTCTAGCTGAGGATTCTCGATGATCGACACCGTCCGGTCTGTTGACGACCCGCAGTCGTTGCGGCAGATATATGGGGCCTTCCCCTCGGGGGTGATAGCGATATGCGCGCTTGTCGGCAATACGCCGGTCGGCATGGCGGCCAGTTCGTTCACCTCGGTCTCCCTGGACCCGCCGCTGGTGTCGCTGTGCATCCAGAACAGTTCGACCACCTGGCCGCGAATCCGATCCGCATGCCGATTGGGCTTGAGTGTCCTGGCCCAGGAACACGACGCAGTGTGCGCTGCGTTGTCGCGTAAGGACGGCGACCGATTCACCTCGGTCGAGTGGGAGGCGAGCAAAAATGGCGCGATATTTGTGCGCGGTTCGGTCGCCTATCTGGAGTGCTCGCTCGATCGGGAGATCGAGGCGGGTGATCACAATATCGCGCTGCTCGCGATCCATGGCGCCGGGGCTTCGGCTGTCTCGAAGCCACTGGTGTTCCACGGCAGTCGGTTTCGTCGACTCGCGCCGCCACTGTGATGTCGCCGCAGATTCAGAGCTCGCACGTGCGGCCGATAGGTGGCCCGGCGCGTAGATTTCGCTGGGGCGGCGCCGACCCGCGCGAGATCGCCTCTGTCGCAGCGCTGCTCGCATCCGAGGCGGCAAGTTACATCACTGGTGAGGTGATCGTGGTGGATGGCGGGGCTGGTCGGGGCTGGTATCGAGCACGCGCTGCACACTGTGATTGTCCGGCACCGGTGCCCGCCTGCGGCACATCCAGTCGAATTGATACGGGAACAACGTTCGCCAGCGGTAATTCACAATTACGCTCTTTCAATTCGGAACAGCTCTCGATTTCGGCCCGATTGTGGTGCTCTTCCGCTAAGTTTCCGAGCGAGTCGCATCTTCGATAACCCGAAGGCCGGCTTCGGTTACGGTGGTGTGCATCGACCTGCACGCATCCCGTCAATCGAATATCGTTTCTCAGTAATGCCGAGCGGTACTTCGAGGGCGCTATCCGAAATAATTCCAAAGGTTTCCGGCGGATGATTCCGGTCTTCGCAGCACCGCTCTTTCTCCAGTAGAGGGAACACAAATGAAGTACGGGAAGCTCGCTACGACGACAGTGTCCGTTCTTGCTGCGACAGTTTTGTCGAGCGGAACCGCATTGGCCGAGCCGGCGACAAGCGTCTCCACGGCTCCTGGAATCCACTACACCGCGAATATTCGCGGCAAGTCCGTGGCGCTGTCCACGGACCAGGGATCCTTGACGGTTCGCGACGGGCACCTGCAGGTCCTGGATGAGCATGGGGCCGTGGCCGCCTCGCTACCGCTGCAATATCGAATGGACGATCTCGATCATTCGATCGCGGCTGCGGTCACCGGCCGCACGGTCGTGCTGACCCCCGATGCGAATCCGGCCGCCGCCACCGCGGGCCGGGATGTTTCCCGGGCGAACGTCCTGCCGGTCGCGGAGGCCATGCACAATGTCGCGGCCACCTACCCGAGCGCGGACGCGCGATCCGCGGACGCGCTGGGAACCCTGACTCAGCAGCTCACGGTCGCAACCATGTTGAGCGCCATGATCGGAACGGTGCTCGGTGCCGGAATCGGCTGTGTCGCAGGTCTTGTCGTGGGCGCCGCGGCCACGACGCCGGTGGCGTGGCTGCTCGGTGTCGGCCCGATCGCCGGATGTGTCGGCGGCGCGGTGCTTTTCGGCCCGCTCGGTGGAATCGGAGGTACCTTGCTGGTCGGTGGTCCGATCGCCGTGGGTTCGGTCTTCCAGTACTTCCAGACGATGAATGCGCCGATCGTGCCGCCGACAGCTCCGCAGGCCGGACGCTGACATCGGCTACCGCCTCATCGTCCTCATGGTCGGGCCGGCTCGGGATCGCGGGATGCGCCGTGCCGATGCGGGGCGACTCACTCGTCGACGAGCCGAGCCCGTTCGACATCTACCGCAGAGGATGTGTCGACCCGACACCGGTACAGACAATTAAGTTATAATATTTAACTGATGAATGACGATAGCTCGGTATCAGAAGGGCCCCTCCGTGGTGTCACCGTCGTTGCTCTCGAACAGGCGGTGGCCGCCCCGCTCTGTTCGCGCACGCTTGCGGATCTCGGGGCGCGGGTGATCAAGGTCGAGAACCCCCGTGGCGGGGACTTCGCCCGCCAGTACGACGACGTGGTGCACGGCCAAGCCGCCCATTTCGTCTGGCTGAACCGCGGCAAGGAGTCCGTGGCCCTGAACCTCAAGTCGGAGGCGGGCCTGGCGGCGCTGCACCGGCTGCTGGCGGGCGCGGACGTTCTCGTGTCCAACCTTGCCCCGGGTGCGACCACGCGGCTCGGGGTCGACCCCGACCAGCTCGCCGAGCGCCATCCGCACCTGGTGTCGGTGGAAATCAGCGGGTACGGCGCCGGCGGTCCGCTGTCTCATAAGCGGGCCTACGACCTGCTCGTGCAAGCCGAGTCGGGGGCCTGCGCCATTACCGGCTGGGAGGGCGAGCCCGCCAAACCCGGCCCGCCGATGGCCGACGCTTGCGCCGGGCTGTACAGCGCCATCACGATACTCGCGGCCCTCTACGAACGCGGCAGGACAGCTCGCGGCACAATCGCCGCTGTGAGCCTGTTCGACACCATGACCGAGCTGATGGGCTACGCGCTGACGTACACGAAGTACTCGGGCGTGGAACAGCAGCCCGTGGGCATGGGCTCACCGGCCGTCGCCCCGTACGGCGCCTATCCGACGGTCGACGGCCACACCGTCATCCTCGGAACCACGAACGACACCGAGTGGCAGCGGCTTGCCGCCATGATCGAGAGACCGGACCTTGCCGCTGACGAGAGCCTGCGTCGCAACCCGGACCGGGTGGAGCGGCGGACGATCCTCGACGAGGCCATCGGTGACTGGTGCGCGCAGCGGACGGCGGACGCGGTCCAGACCGCCGCGGACGGCGCGGGGATCGGCAACTCCCGATACAACACGCCGAACGCGGTGATCGCGCACCCGCACCTTTCCGAGCGGGATCGGTGGCGGCAGGTCGACTCGCCGGGCGGCCCAGTCGAGGCTTTGCTGCCGCCGCCGGTCATCCGGGGCCGAGAACTGCCGATGGGGCCGATCCCAGCTCTCGGAGAACACACCGATGCCGTGCTTTCCGAGTTCGGGATCGAGCCGTTCGACCGGCAGCAGGACGGCCGAACAGAGGCTCGGTCCCGGTAGCTGTGCTTCATTTGCCTCATCCGGTCGGAGGCCCGGCCGGCCTATCAGTGAGTTCCCAGGGACCAGAGCGCCTTCGAGTGTGCTGGTCGCGTGCCCTCGATCCTGCGCATGGACAGTACGTCGCGGCGCGGACCGACGGCTCACCGGTGCGCTCGGTATTCGTGAGAAAACCGCTCAGGGGCGACGCGCCTGGTCATCTGCCGGGGATCGGAGTTCGTGGAGCGGACGCGGTGAACGGGCCTGGAGCGCGGCTCATAGAGTTCTGCCGGCAGGCTTGGACGCGGTCCGCCTTCCCGTTCGAGGGCGACGGTGCGTGCGGCTTGTGCGTCCACCGCCGGCTGCGGTGCCCGGGTCGAACGTAGATACACTCTTGTGCAAATCAGTAATATGATTAAACTGTGACGCGTTCACCTGACTGTGATGAGCGCAACGATTGCTGGGGATCTCGGTTAAATCAGATAGATAGTTTCAATCTTTAGACCAGTTCATGTTAGTGTTCAGCTGTTCGCTGAAAACCGATGAGGAGTTCGCAGTCCATGTGCATGCTCGACGGAAAGAGGTGTAGTGTCTTGGGAGCTGGAAGACGGTACGGCCGCAGGGTCGTCCGGGGTC
>CBJNFW010000203.1:0-16035 GCA_966435935.1 uncultured Nocardia sp. | reverse complement strand
CGGTGCTGCGTTGATGGTTCACTCCGCTGCGCTCCGTTCACGACGACACCTCGCTGGCGCTCGGCCCCGCCGCGCCCACGCGGTGCTGCGTTGATGGTTCACTCCGCTGCGCTCCGTTCACGACGACACCTCGCTAGCGCTCGGCCCCGCCGCGCCCACGCGGTGCTGTGTTAATGGTTCACTCCGCTGCGCTCCGTTCACGATCCAGACTCTACTTGCGCCACCAACCGGTCCACCGCCTGCTGTCGGAACTCAATTCCCGGTCCGCCGAGGAGGCGAAGCGGAACGAATCCGTGCGCAGGCCCAGGAAACTCACGCCGCGGGAGATGCTCTCCGCGCCATTTCCGGTGAGATCGGCCAGGGGAATCCGGCTCAGCGTGTCGTGCAGATCGTGCGGTGCGGAGATCTGCATCTGGGCGGCCTGGCGCAGGGCGACGCGGGCCTGTTGCTGCGCCTCGACCTCCGCGGCGCATTCGGGGCAGCGGGCCAGATGCTCGGCCGCGCGTAGGTACGGATTCATCCGCAGCTCACCGTCCACGTAAGCGGCGATGGCCTCGCTGGCCAGGTGTTCGGTCGGGGCGAAGCGAGGCCGGCGTTGGGGCGCTCTACCGGCCGCGTTACCCGAATCGCGCTCCTGGCCACTCATACGGTGCACACACCCTTTCGACCTGACAACAGCTGGCACCAACAGAATTTCCGCCGTCGGCGACGGCCGTAAATTACCCGACCTTCTGCGCGGCTGCGAACCGCGGCTGAGATCCATTATGCGCAAGGTGCTCCCGCAGTGCTTGACGCCCGCGGTGGATGCGGCTGCGCACGGTGCCCAATTTGACGCCGAGCGTGGCGCCGATCTCCTCGTAGGACAGGCCCTCGATATCGCACAGCACGACCGCGGCGCGGAATTCCGGCGCGAGTGCGTCGAGGGCGGATTGCAGGTCCGGGTCCAGGCGCGACTCGTGATACGCCTGTTCGGGGTCGGGGCCCTCGGAGGGCACGCGGTCGTAGTCCTCGGGTAGTGCCTCCATCCGGATCCGATTGCGGCGTCGCACCATGTCCAGGAACAGGTTCGTGGTGATGCGATGCAGCCAGCCCTCGAAGGTGCCGGGCTGATAGCTCTGCAACGACCGGAAGACGCGAATGAACGTCTCCTGGGTGAGATCCTCGGCGTCCTGCGGATCGCCGGTGAGACGGTATGCCAGCCGGTAGACCCGATCGGCGTGCTCGCGGACCAGTTCGTCCCAGCTGGGCATCATGGCGCGATCGCCGGTGGCGTCGAAGGCCGCGGTGCCCGACAAGGGATCGGACTCGGCGAGTTCGGCCTCGACGGCCTCGTCGGGGTGGACGGTGACCACGGCAGGGTCGCTGCCGTCCGCCGCGGGCAGGGGGTATTCGGCCGAGGTGCCGTCGACCGGCAGACTCGACTCGGGAAGGGTGGCGAACTCACGCGCCGCATCGACCATGTGGATGGGGTTACCTCCTACTCGGGACCGTGCCCCGGCATTCGCACGACTCGTATCGTGTATCGGGTACAACCGCCGATCCGTATCGGGTTGTTCCCGGGTACCGGGCCGACGGTCGGTCGGCCTTTGCGTAGTGCTTACTAAACGTGGTCCCGATGTGGCCGTGGTATGGGGAGCCTGAGCGACACCTGAGAAAAACTGCGCTGCGTCGCCGGGCCGTCCTGATGATCCGCCATTAGCCTCATACACGTGAGCGTCATACCCACCGCATCGGCCCTGCAACGCAACCTCGCGTATGTCGAGGATTCAGTGGTCGAGGACGAGGTTCTCCTCTCCGCGCGGGAGCGGGCCACCGAATTGGGCGCAACGCCCGTGCCGCCGTCGGTGGGCGCGCTGCTGAGTATGTACGCGCAGTTGCTCGGTGCGCGGGCGGTGGTCGAGGTGGGTACCGGTGCGGGGATCAGCGGCCTGTGGCTGCTGGACGGCATGCGCGAGGACGGCACGCTGACCACGATCGATTCCGAACCCGAACATCAGCGCTCGGCCCGCGACGCGTTCCGGGCCGCCGAGATCGCCCCCGCGCGCACCCGCCTGATCAACGGCCGCGCCCTGGACGTACTGCCCAGGCTCGCCGACGGCGCCTACGACCTGGTGTTCATCGATGCCGCGCCGCTCGAACATCCGCAGTATGTGGAACAGGGCGTGCGGTTGTTGCGCGAGGGCGGCGCGATCATGCTGCACAACGCGTTACTGGGCGGGCGGGTGCCCGATCCGGCCCAGCGCGACGCCGCGACCCAGGCGGTGCGCGCGGCCACCCGGGCGATCGCCGAGGATCCGCGGTTGACGAGTGTGCTGATCCCGCTCGGCGACGGTCTGCTCTGCGCTTCGCGCGGATAATCACCGCAGGTCACAGGCGCGATCGCGAGCCGTCGCGCCGAACCGCGATTACGACCCGCCGGAAATTCCGGCGAACTCTTGCGTGCGGATTGAACGCCTGTTTAGTATATTGAACATGTGTTCAAAGGAGTCGCCGTACCGGAAGGATCCCCCGAGGATCTGACTACTCGCGCCCGCATCCGTGAGGCCGCGATGACAATTTTCGGAGAGCAGGGTTTCGGGGTCGGGGTTCGCGCCATCGCCACCGCGGCGGGCGTGTCACCGGGCCTGGTCAACCATCATTTCGGCTCCAAGGACGGGCTGCGGCAGGCATGTGACGACCATGTCCGCGAGTTCATCCGCAAGGCCAAGATGGAGTACATGAGCAACCCCTCTCCGAAGGGGCTGCTGCAGGCGATGGCCGAGGTCGAGGAGTTCGCGCCGTACCTCGCCTATTTGATGCGCAGCCTGCAGGCCGGCGGTCCGCTGGCGGTCGAGATGTTCGACCACATGGTCGCCGATATGGAGACCTATCTGAAGGTCGGCATCGAGAACGGGTCGTTGCGGGCGCCGCTGGATCTGAAGGCGACCGCGCGCTACATGGGCCTGCAGAACGGCGGGGGATTCCTGTTGTTCATGCAGCTCTACCTCGCCCGGCACGACGGCGCACCCGACTATCCGAAGATGCTGCGGGAGTACGCCGACGTGATGATGCTGCCCGCGGTCGATCTCTACACCAACGGCCTGCTCACCGATTCGATGGCGCTGGACACCTTGCTGTCCGGCCGCGAAAGCACTGAAGCACAACATATTTCACCCACGAACCCATCCGGTGCGGAGGGCTGATTCTCCGGGACGAATCCCGCGGAGTCGCGGTCCGCGCCACGAATACAGGAGATCCGATGTCATCGGCAATCGTCGTCCGGCAGTTGCGCAAACATTTCGGACAGGTACGCGCCCTCGACGGTCTCGATCTGGACGTCGCCGAGGGGGAGGTGCACGGCTTCCTGGGCCCCAACGGCGCGGGCAAGTCGACCACCATCCGGATTCTGCTGGGCATCCTGGCTCGCACGTCCGGCGACGTCGAGGTGCTGGGCCGCGATCCGTGGACCGACGCGGTCGCGCTGCACCGCGATATCGCTTATGTGCCAGGCGATGTCACGCTGTGGCCGTCGCTGTCCGGCGGGGAGACCATCGATCTGCTCGCCCGGATGCGCGGCGGTCTGGACACCGATCGCCGGGCCGAGCTGATCGAGCGTTTCGAACTGGATCCGCGCAAGAAGGCGCGGACCTACTCCAAGGGCAACCGGCAGAAGGTCGCGCTGGTCTCGGCCTTCTCCTCGCGAGCCCGGCTGCTGCTGCTGGACGAGCCGACGTCGGGCCTGGACCCGTTGATGGAGCAGGTATTTCGCGATTGTGCCCGCGAGGCGGCCGAACGCGGGGTGACGGTGCTGCTGTCCAGTCACATCCTGTCCGAGGTCGAGGCGCTGTGCGACCGGGTCACCATCATCCGCGCCGGCAAGACCGTGGAGAGCGGTTCGCTCACCGAGATGCGGCATCTGAGCCGCACCTCGATCAAGGCCGAATTGATCGGAGATCCGGGCGATCTGAGCCGGATCGCGGGTGTGGAGGACATCAGCGTCACCGATCACACGTTGAGCTGTCAGGTCGACAGCGAACACCTCGGTGAGCTGATCCGGGTGCTCGGCGACGCCGGCGTGCGGAGTCTGGTCAGCCAGCCGCCGACGCTGGAAGAGCTGTTCCTGCGGCACTATTCGCTCGGCGACGACATCTCCTCCGCCGATGGCCACCACCTCGCGGAGGCGGCGAAATGAGCACGGCAACCCTGGCCGGCCCCATCGGCCGTGCCCGATCGTCCACCAGCGCATCGGAATTCACCGGGACGTGGCGGCTGCTGCGACTGTATCTGCGGCGGGACCGGATCGTGCTGCCGCTGTGGGTGCTGCTGCTGTCGCTGCCGCTGGGCAGCGTCTACGTCAAGAGCACCGAGAAGGTGTATTCGAGCCCGGATCAGTTGGCGCACTTCGCGCATACGATCAACACCAGTCCCGCCCAGCTGGCCATGTACGGGCCGGTCTACAACACCACGTCCGGCGCGGCGGCCGGACTGTGGAAGGCCGGGATGTTCTTCACCATCATCGGCATCGCGACGATTCTGACCGTCATCCGGCACACCCGCGCCGAGGAGGAGACCGGCCGAGAGGAGCTGTTGGCTTCGACCAGGGTCGGACGGCTGGCCAACCTCACTGCCGCGCTGCTGGTTTCGGGTATCGGCGCGCTGGCCACCGGTCTGCTCGCGGTGGTGAGCATCGCGGGGGCGGGCGTGGATGCACACGGGGCGTTGGCCTTCGGGCTCGCGCTGGCCGGATCGGGCCTGGTGTTCGCCGCCGTCGGCGCGGTGGCCGCCCAATTGTCCGCGAGTGCGCGCACCGCCCGTGGCATCGCCTTCGCCGTGCTCGCCGCGACCTACGTGCTGCGTGCCGTCGGTGACGCGCGCGCCGCCGACGGTCCCGCCGATCCGCTGAGCTGGCTCTCCCCGCAGGGCTGGTCGATTCAGGTGCGCGCGCTCGCCGGGGACCACTGGTGGGTGCTGCTGCCGCACCTGGCGACCACGATCGTGCTGATCGCGGTGGCGTACGCGCTGCTGCGGCGGCGTGACGTCGGGGCCGGGCTGATCGCCGAACGTCCCGGTGCGCCCGTGGCCGCGACGGCTCTGTCCGGACCCTTCGGGCTGGCCTGGCGGTTGCAGCGCGGCACGCTCGTGGCGTGGGCCGTCGGGCTCGGGCTGTACGGGTTGGTCATCGGCAGCGTCGTCAACGGGATCGCGAACGAGGTCGGCGGCAGTAAATCGGTGCAGGACATCATCGCTCGGATGGGCGGTGCCAGTGCGCTGGAGGACGCCTTCATCACGACCGCGTTCACGCTGTTGGGCCTGGCCGCGGCCGCCTACGCGATTTCGGCCACGCTGCGGCTGAATTCGGAGGAGTCGGCCGACCGCGCGGAGGTCGTACTGACCGGCTCGGTGGGCCGGATTCGCTGGGCCGCGTCGCATCTGGTCTTCGCGCTGCTGGGACCGGTTGTGCTGCTGCTGGTCTCGGGTGCGCTGGCCGGTCTGGCGTACGGGATCGCCGCGCACGATATCGCCGGCAAGATGCCGCGGGTGCTGGGTGCGGCGCTGGTGCAACTGCCCGCGGTCTGGTTGTTCGCCGGCGCCGCGGTGTTGCTGTTCGGTGTGCTGCCGCGCTGGGCCTCGGTGGCCTGGGGCGTATTCACCGCGGGGGTGGCGTTGTTCCTGCTCGGCTCGATCGCCGGTATGCCGCAATGGGTTCTGGACATCGACCCGTACAGCCATCTGCCGAAACTGCCGGCGGAGCCGTTCGCCTGGACTCCGGTCGTGATCCTGGTGGTGATCGCCGCCGCGCTGATCGGTACCGGGTTGTCCGCCTTCCGGCGACGAGATCTTCGCTGAGAGTTCGTTCCCGGATTCCCTTCGATACGCCCCCGGCACTCGCCGGGGGCGTATTCTTCGGCGGATCGCTCGGAGTCTGCGCATGACCCGCCCTACCGCTTCCAGCTGAAAACCGCCGCGCAGCCGGTCGAGTGGTCGCGAGGGGTGACGCAACATGATCGAATTCTTGGATATTCAGGACGAATTCGCCGAGCATATGCCCGGTGGATTTCTCGGTCCGGCGGTGATCGTCTTCGGCCTGGTGGTGGCCGTCGCCTTGCTGGTTCTACTACTGGTCAGCGGCGCCCACTTCGACGACCAGCGATCCTCGGTCCTCACCACCCCCGGCATCTGCGCACCTTTCTGCGCCGCGGACCCCACCGCGACACCGCCGTCGGTACATCCGAGCTGAGCGATTCCGGCCGGCCGAGCCCACGCCGCAGAGGGTCCGGATTCGCCTCGATCGGATACCGGCCGCGGCGCACACCGGCCGCTTCACCAGGCCCGACCAGCGTGCCGACCGATCTGCGACCACCGGCCACCGGAATTGTCCGGAACCGATATCATTGGGGCAGTTCGCGATTCGGTTGTGGGGTGATGGGCAGTGGTGATCCAGCGTGCAATCCTTATCGAGGTCTTGCCGCGCGGTTGGATCGTGCTCGTCGGAGTGGTCCTCGGTTTCGCCGTCTTCGTCGCCCTGCTGGTCATGCTCCTGGTAACCGGCGGCTTCAACGGTCGCCACTCCACGACTCCCACGCCCACCCCGACCCCGGGCACCTGCTACCCGTTCTGCACCGCGGGGCCGAATACGCCTCCGCCGGGCTGGAAGTAGCGCTGGGCTCCGGAAACTCGACGCGGTAGCCGTCGGGCTCAGTTCGCGGCGGTCGTGCCGGTGTGCGCGATCGCGGCCGCTTCCTCGTCGGACAGTTCGATCGGCTCGAGGTCGTGGCCGGTGAGGACCTCGCCGCAGTGGTCGCAGGTCAGTTGCGGATGCACCAGTTCACCGCAGCCGGTGTGCCGGATGTGTCGCCGATCGGCCGTGTCCGGGTGCAGGTGGGCGCGGCCCCACTGGGTCAGCGCGATCCAGGCCGGAACCAGCTTGCGTGCGCTGTCGGTCAGCCGGTAGTCGTACCACTCCTTGTCCGGCCGGTAACGGTGCCGCTCGAGCAGGCCGAGTTCGACCAGCGCGGCCAGGCGGCTGGTCAGCGTGTTGGGGCCGATCCCCAGATTGCGCTGCAACGCGCCGAACCGGTGCACGCCCCAGTAGACCTCGCGCAGGATCGCGTTGTTCCATCGCTCGCCCAGGAGCGAGAACACCTCCTGGGCCGGGTGCGGTTCGGATCTGTCCGGCATGTCGACCACGATACCTCAGACTATCTTTAGGAAAGTACTTCTAGACAAGATGTACTTCGTGATTGATAGTAGTTGTAGGCATCGCGACGGATCGCGAAGTGCCTCATTTCATTCGGGGAAAGGAGGGCGGCGGTGCGGGTGATGGTCGATCTGGCGCGCTGCCAGAGCTACGGGCAGTGCGTGTTCGCCGCGCCGGAGGTCTTCGAGCTGACCGGACGGGAGGTCCTGGAATACGACAGCGCGCCGTCGGACGAGTGGCGGCTGCATCTGGAGCGGGCGCGCGCCGCCTGCCCGGTGCAGGCGATCGTCCTCGGGCCTGCCGCGGGCCCGGCCGGCGCGGTCGGAGGCGGACGTGCTAGCTGACCCGAAAGACCAACGCCGACAGCGGCTTTACGGTGATCGGCGTGAGTGCCCGGCGAGTGCGGAACATGTGGTGATCGCCGGTGCTTCCCTGGCGGGGCTGAACGCCGCGGAAGCATTGCGGGAGAACGGGTTCGGTGGCCGGATCACGCTCGTCGGCGCGGAACCGCATCCGCCGTACGATCGCCCGGCCCTGTCCAAGCGGGTGCTGACCGGGCGGCTGTCCGCCGACGACACCGGCCTGCCCGGATCCGGCGATCTGCATGCGCAATGGCGGCTCGGAGTCGCGGCGCGGAGCCTGGACCGGCAGGCCCGGACGGTGCGACTGACCGACGGCACCTCGCTGGAATACGACAAACTGCTGATCGCCACCGGCGCCCGCGCCCGGCCCTGGCCCGATGCCGGCGAGGCCGCCCTCGACGGGGTGTTCGCCGTTCGCACCCGCGACGACGCCCGCGAGCTGGCGGCCCGGCTGGCCGCGCGGCCCCGGCGAGTGCTGGTGATCGGTTCGGGTTTCATAGGTTCGGAGACGGCGTCGGTCTGCCGGGAACTGGGGTTGGCGGTCACCGTCGTCGAGCGGTCCGCGGCCCCGCTGGCCGGCGCGCTGGGCGTTCCGGCCGGGCTTGCGGCCGCGCGGTTGCAGCGTCGGCACGGGGTGGATCTGCGCACCGGCACCTCGGTGCTGGCGCTGGAGGGCGACACCGCCGGGCGGCTGTGCCGGGCCCGCCTCTCCGACGGCGCCGAGCTCGACGCCGATGTGGCCGTCGTCGCGCTGGGCGCGGTTCGCAACGCCGAATGGCTGGACGGTTCCGGACTCGCGGTCACCGAACTCGGCGTGCACTGCGACCCGTATTGCCGCGCGGTCGATGACCTCGGTCGCCCGGACGACGACGTTCTGGTCGCCGGTGACGTCGCGTGCTGGCCGCATCCGCTGTTCGACGACGCCCCGCTGGCAGTCGAGCACTGGGACAACGCGATTCGGCAGGCGCGCGTCGCGGCCGCGACGATGTTGTCCGGTCCGGTCCGCGCACACACCGCCCTGCCGACGTTCTGGTCCAACCAGTTCGGCGTGAACATCAAGGTGGCGGGCGTGCCGAGCCGGGCCGATCAGGTCGCGGTCGTGCAGGGTTCGGTGGCGGACGGCGCGTTCGTCGCCGTCTACGGGCACGGCGGCCGGATCGTCGGCGCGCTCGCGGTCGATATGCCCCGGGCGCTGGACGCCTATGCCGCGCTGATCGCCGCCCGGGCGAGCTTCCCGCCCGAACTCAACGCCCCGGACGGTCCCGATCCCGTTCTTGTCGTCGAGCTGCGGCCCTCGGATGGGCAGAGCGATTCCCTTGTACTCCAATAGTTTTCGACGCAATTCGGATTCGAGAAGGTGAAGTATGTCCGCACCGGCGACATCACGCGACGAGCTGTTCGCCCGGGTCCTGGCCCCGGAGAGCCGCGCGAACCCCTACCCGCTCTACGCCGAACTGCGTGAGCAGCCGGTATCCCGGCAGGCCGACGGCACCTGGGTGGTCAGCGGCTTCGACGAGATCTCCGCGCTGCTGCACGACCCGCGCATCAGCTCCGATATGGACAACGCGGACCACGCGCCGCGCTCGGACGTGCCGAAGTCGCTGCTACTCCGGGATCCGCCGAGTCACGACCGGCTCCGCCGCGCGGTGATGACCACATTCACCCCGGCCGTGGTCGAATCGCTGCGCGCGGATGTGCGGCGGATGACCGGCGAACTACTGGACGCCGTCGGTTCCCGGACCAGGGTGGACGTGGTCGACGAGATCGCGTATCCGCTGCCGGTCTCCGTGATCTGCGCCCTGCTGGGCATCCCGGAACAGGACGAGGCCCGATTCCACGGCTGGGCCGACACCATCGCCCGCGGTCTGGACCTCGACCCGGCCATGCCGCAATCCGAGCACGACGCCATCGCGCACGCATCGGCCGAGCTGGCCGCGTACCTCGAGGAGCTGACCGCACAGCGGGCGTGCCGGCCCGGATCCGACCTGATCTCCGGCCTGATCACCGGCGGCGCCCGCAGCGAGCCGCTGACCGGCGAGGATCTGGTGATCACCGCTCGCCTGCTGCTGATCGCCGGGCACGAGACCACGGTCAACCTGCTCACCAACGGAATGCTCACGCTGCTGCGTCACCCGGATGTGTTGTCGCGCTTTCGGGCCGAGCCCGAGTTGGTGGTGCCGATGATCGAGGAGATCGTGCGCTACGAGCCCTCGGTGCAGTTCCGCTACCGGGCCGCTCTGGCGGACATCGAGATCGGCGGCGCGACCATCGCGCGCGGCTCGACCGTGGTTCTGGCACTGGCCGCGGGCAATCGCGACCCACGGCACTTCGCCGATCCGGATCGATTCATTCCCGACCGGATTCCCAACGAGCACTTCGGTTTCGGCGGCGGAATCCACTACTGCGTCGGCGCGCCGCTGGCTCGGATGGAGGCGCAGATCGTCCTGCCGGAACTGGTCCGGCGTCTGGACAACCCTCGGCTGGTGACCGACCCGCCGCCCTATCGGCCCGCGGCCACGCTGCGCGGCCCCCGGCATCTGTGGGTCGAGGTGGATCGAATCCTGCCCTGACCGTGGGACGTTCGGCTCCGCGGCTACCGGCCGACGCGTCTACTCGGCCGGTATCGCGCGGTCCACGAGGGTCCGGACCAGATCGGCGACTTGCTGTTGGTCGAAAATTCCCGGGAGGGTGAGCCTGTCGAGGATGAGCCAGTTCAGTGCGAGGTAGAGCATCACGACGGCGTCCGCGCCTCCGGGCAGCCCCGACGCGCGGTAGTTGCCGATGTTGAACTCCAGATCCGCGCGCACCCGTTCGGTGAGCAGGGCTTGCAGCTCCGGGCGCCGGGTGGCTTCCAGTCGCAGTTCGAGGATCGCGAGGTAGCCGGTGCGGAAACCGGCGACCCGCTCGACCACCTCGGTCATGAGTGCGGTCATGGTTTCGCGGGTCTGCGGTTCGCGCGCGTTCGCCAAGGCCTCGTCGCTGGGTATCAGCCGCTCGTAATAGCGATTCCCGACCTGGACGAGTAGTGCGTCCCGGTTCGGGAAGTAGTTGGACGCGGTTCCCGCGGGCACGGCCGCCTCCTGATCGACGGCTCGGAAGGTGAGTCCGCGAGCCCCTTCACGTGCCAGGACCTCGATCGCCGCGTCCAGCAGGGTTTTCCGCCGCTCGGGATTCATGCGTGCCATTGACACCACTCCACTCGTAGTACTATCTTCAAACCGGTTCAGTCATAGTACTACGCATAAGGCGGTAACAGTTGCGGAAGCTTGTCTACTACGTGGCGGTCTCCCTCGACGGCTACATCGCGGGCCCGCAGGGGGAATTCGACTTCTATCCCATGTGCGAGGACATGATGGCGTGGATCACCGAGCGTTATCCGGAGTCCGTGCCCAGCCACGTCCGCGGGCTGGTCGGCATGCCCTCGGACACCCCGAACAAGGAGTGGGACACCGTCGTCATGGGGCGCGGCACCTACCAACCCGCCCTCGATGCCGGCGTGCGGAGTCCGTACGACCATATGCGGCAGTACGTCTTCTCGAAAACCCTGGTGCCGGAGAATGATTCGCGGGTCGAGATCGTGGACAGCGATCCGGCGGAACTGGTTCGAGCCCTGAAAAACCAAGAGGGCCTGGATATCTGGCTGTGTGGCGGCGGTGATCTCGCGGGACAGCTCCTCGGCGAGATCGACCGGCTGATCATCAAGAGCTATCCGGTCATCGCGGGCCACGGGGTGCGAGCGTTCACCGGCAACTTCCAGCCGACGCGGTTCGGGGTCACCGAGCGCCGGGAGTTCAGCAGCGGTGCGCAGGTCACCTGGTTCGACCGCGTTGGTGCCGAGCAGTCCGCCGAGATTCCGGCCTGACCGGCTGCGCGCGGGCGAATCGGGCAGGTCGGCGAATCTCCCTATACCCAAACGCCTTTGCCGACGGTCACCACGCCACCGTTGCTGACGGCGAAACGCTCGCGGTCCCGCTCCAGATCGACGCCGATGATCTCGCCCTCGCCGACCATGACGTTCTTGTCCAGGATCGCGCGGCGCACCACCGCGCCGCGGCCCACTCGGACGCCGGGGAGCAGGACGCTGCCCTCGACGGTCGCGCCGTCCTCGACGAACACGTTCGAGCTGAGTACGGAATTGCGGACCGTGGCGGCGGACAGGATGCTGCCGGAACCGACGATGGATTCCTGGGCCAGACCGCCCTGGGCGAATTTGGCGGGTGGGAGGTTCTCGGCGGCGCCGCGGATCGGCCAGTGGCGGTTGTAGAGGTTGAAGACGGGATGCACCGAGACCAGGTCCATGTGCGCGTCGTAGAAGGCGTCGATGGTTCCTACGTCGCGCCAGTAGCCGCGATCGCGGTCGGTGGAGCCGGGGACGTCGTTCTCGGCGAAGTCGTAGACGCTGGCCTCGCCCTGGGAGACCAGGGTCGGGATGATATCGCCGCCCATGTCGTGATCGGAATCCGAATCGTCGGCGTCGGCGCGGATCGCGTCCACCAGGGTTTTGGTGGTGAACACGTAATTGCCCATCGAGGCGAAGGTCATATTCGGATCGTCCGGAATGCCGGGCGGATGCGCCGGTTTCTCCAGGAATTGGGTGATCCGGCCGGATTCGTCCGAATCGATGCAGCCGAACGCGCTCGCCTCGCTGCGCGGCACCCGGATTCCGGCCACGGTCACCCCGGCGCCGGAATCGATGTGGTGGGTGACCAGCTGTTCGGGGTCCATCCGGTACACGTGATCCGCGCCGAACACCACGATGTAGTCGGGGTCCTCGTCGTAGATCAGGTTGAGCGACTGCATGATCGCGTCGGCGCTGCCGGTGTACCAGCGCGGGCCCAGACGCTGCTGCGCGGGGACCGGGGTGATGTACTCGCCGCCGAACCCGGACAGTCGCCAGGTTTGCGAGATATGCCGGTCCAGCGAATGCGACTTGTACTGGGTGAGAACGCATATCCGCAGGAATCCGGCATTGACGAGATTGGACAGGACGAAATCGATCAGCCGGTACGCGCCCCCGAACGGGACCGCGGGTTTGGCGCGGTCCTTGGTGAGTGGGAACAGGCGCTTGCCCTCACCACCGGCGAGCACGATCCCGAGTACGTGCGGCTGGCTCCTCACGACTCCAACCTACCGCCCGAGGCGTGGACGGGTGGTGATGACGAAGGTGAACGATTAGGTTGGAGCCGGTGAGTTCCCATGTCGTGAGTGAGCTTGCGAACGAGCCATCAACACAGCGCGCGCCGCGCACGACGGAGCCGAGCGGCAGCGAGGCGCAGTCGTGAGCGGCGATCCCCAGGAACGCGACCGGCTCCGGGTCGCGATGATGACTCGTGAATATCCGCCCGAGGTGTACGGCGGTGCGGGGGTGCACGTCACCCAGCTGACCGCGAAACTGCGGCGGCTGTGCGATGTGACCGTGCACTGTATGGGCGTCCCCCGCAACGACGCGGTGGTGCATCAGTCCGATCCCATGTTGTACGCGGCCAATTCCGCCCTGCAGATGATGTCGGCGCAGCTGCGGATGGCCGATGCCGCCGACGGTGTCGACGTGGTCCACTCGCACACCTGGTATACCGGCCTGGCCGGACATCTGGCCGGCGCGCTGTACGGGATTCCGCATGTGCTGACCGCGCATTCGCTCGAACCGCGGCGGCCGTGGAAGGCCGAACAGCTCGGCGGCGGATACCGGTTGTCGTCGTGGTCCGAGCGCAACGCGATGGAGTACGCCGACGCGATCATCGCCGTCAGCGCGGGCATGCGGCGCGACGTGCTGGACGCCTACCCATCCATCGATCCGGACCGGGTACACGTGGTGCACAACGGAATCGACGCGCAGGTCTGGCATCCCGGCGGCCCGGTTCGCGAGGCTCGCGACGTACTCGACGAGTTGGGTGTGCGCACGGATCTGCCGATCGTCTCGTTCGTCGGGCGGATCACCCGGCAGAAGGGCGTCGCCCATCTGCTCGCCGCCGCCCGCGACTTCGATCCGGGAATCCAGCTCGTGCTGTGCGCCGGGGCGCCCGACACGCCGCAGCTCGAGGTCGAGGTGTCGGCGGCGGTGGCGAATCTGGCCGAACGTCGCGGGGGAGTGTTCTGGGTGCGGGAGATGCTGCCCACCGAACAGGTGCGCCAGATTCTGGCGGCCTCGTCGGTATTCGTGTGCCCCTCGGTGTACGAGCCGCTGGGCATCGTCAATCTGGAGGCGATGGCCAGCGGTACGGCGGTCGTCGCGTCGGATGTCGGCGGAATTCCGGAGGTCGTGTCCGAGTCCACGGGGAGGCTGGTGCACTACGACAGCGAGGCGCCCGAGGATTTCGAGCGCGGGCTGGCGGAGGCGGTCAACGCCGTCGTCGGCGATGCGGCGCTCGTCGAATCCCTCGGTCTCGCCGGACGTGCGCGCGCCATCGCCGAATTCGACTGGGCGCAGGTCGCCACGCGCACCGTGGATCTCTACGAACGTATCCGCAAAGGCTGATCGCACCGGAATATCCTGCGGCGCAACGGTTTCCTGTGTGCCGACGGTGCGGGCGGGTGCATGCGCTCAGCTCCGGCCGAATGTGGACACCGTGACCGAGGCGGTCACCTGGACGACCTCGGGCAGGGCGGCGATCCGCTCGGTGCGCTGTTCGGCGGCGTGATGGGCCGAGGGGCCCATGGCGGCGACAGCGGCGATGTCGGTGCGGCCGAGTTTCATCGAGTACTCCACGACGCCGCGCTCGCGGAGGCCGAAATACGCGGACATCGTCTCGGCGAGGCGGTCGTCCTTGGCCGTGTCCACGCCGATCATGGCCAGCGGCTCGATCAGCTCGCCCAGGTGACGCGGCGTCGGGGTGACCACCGTGACCAGGCCGTCCGGGGTGAGCGTCCGGGCGATCTCCGCGGCGTTGCGCGGGGCGAACACCGACAGCGCGTGATCGATCCGGCCGTCCCCGATCGGCAGACCTCGCCAGGCGTCGGCGAGGATCGAGGCGGCCCGCGGGTGGGCGCGAGCGCCGCGCCGGGCGGCGGGCTTGGACACGTCCAAGGCGATCCCGCACGCGTCCGGCGCGGCGTTCAATGCCGCGGCGAGGTAATACCCGGTACCGGCGCCGATCTCGAGAATCGAGAATGGAGACGGTGGGGCGTCCCGGCGAACGGCGTCGGCCACCGCATCGGCGATGGGTTCGAAATGGCGCGCATCCTGAAAGGCGGCCCGTGCGTCGAGCATGGCCGCGGTATCGCCGGACATTTTCGTCGACGCACCCGTCAGCAGGCTCACATATCCCTGCCGGGCGATATCGAAACCATGTCCGCGCGCGCAGAACAATGAACGATCGCGCACGGCCAGAGCGTCACCGCATTCGGGACAGGCCAGCAAGAACGCGACCGTGGCGAGCTGTCTCGCCGGATTCACCACTTCGGGCGAGTCGTGCGACTAACTCGTGACTTGGGTGAGCTCTTTGCCCAGAGCCGCCGCCTCATCGGGCGTGAGCTCGACGACCAAACGCCCGCCACCCTCGAGTGGAACCCGCATGACGATTCCACGCCCTTCCTTGGTTGCCTCGAGGGGACCATCCCCGGTGCGGGGCTTCATGGCCGCCATCCTCTGCTCCCTCCAGATCCGCGCGGTCTTCTGCGCACTTTCTTGGAACTCGTGTTGTCACCAACAGGTAGCCCGCCGAGACGGCGATCGCCGCGCCGGGGGGCTACACCAGGCCCATTCTTCCCTATTGCGGAACTGGGCGGGTACCGGAGTTCCAAAACCGACCAGCCGGGCGTGTACTCACTCGTGCGCGTCGATCCAGCAATCGGCCAGATGATCGTTCACCATCCCGGTCGCCTGCATCAGCGCATATGCGGTCGTCGGCCCGACGAAACGGAACCCGCGGCGCTTGAGTTCCTTTGCGAGAGCAGTCGATTCGGGTGTGACGGCGGGCACATCGGACAGCGTTCGCGGGCGGGCCCGCGGGGCCGGGGCGAAGGACCAGATCAACTTGTCCAGACCGGTGTCCATCGCACGGGCAACTTTTGCGTTCGCGATACACGACACGATTTTGGCGCGATTGCGCACGATGCCCGGATCCGCCAGGAGCCGGTCCACATCGGCCTCGCCGAATTCGGCCACCCGCTCGATCGAGAATCCGGCGAAGGCCGACCGGAAGGCCGGCCGCTTGCGCAGGATGGTGATCCAGGACAGTCCCGACTGGAACGCCTCGAGACTCATCCGTTCGAACATCGCGTCGTCGCCGTGCAGCGGGCGACCCCATTCCTGATCGTGATAATCCCGGTAGAGCTGCGAGGACTCGGCCCAGGCGCAGCGCACGCGGCCGTCGGGGGTGATGGGTCCGTCGGTGTTCACAGCTGCCCCGGTGCGGTCGGTCCGGGCTCTCCGGGCCAGGTCGCGGGCTGGTTGTGCGGTGCTTGGGCGGGCGTCGTGGTGGCCGGTGGTAGCGACAGGCTTCCGGTCGGCGGCGCCGGCGGCTGCCTGGGGAATGCGGGAGTGGGGGAGGCGGGTGC
>CBJNFW010000202.1:0-16169 GCA_966435935.1 uncultured Nocardia sp. | reverse complement strand
GCGCCGATGGTACTGCACTCGACAGGGTGTGGGAGAGTAGGACACCGCCGGAACATCCTTTGCGAGAAGGGGACCCAGTCTTGGGTCCCCTTCTCTGCGTTTACAACCCTGTGCCGCGCGGTCGGGGTGTCACCCGTACATGATTGAATTTGATCGTGCGGGTCGCTCCCGCAGGTCACACGTCACTGCGTGCGCTGCGGCCGGGTACGAGCAGAGTTCGGAGAAAGGGACCACCGTGTCGGAGCAGAACGACGGTCGCAAACCGTTCCGCCGCAACGGCGGTGGCCAGGGCGCCGGTGGTGAGCGGCGCGACGAAGGTCGGCAGTATCCGCCGCGCGAGGGTCGTCAGGACGCCGGGCGTGGTGAGGAACGGCGGTCCGGCGGTGGCTTCCGGCGCTCAGGTTCCGATCGTGGCGCTTCCGGCGGCCGGGAAGGCAGCGAACGGGGCGGCTTCCGGCGCGGTGGGTCCGATTCCGACGATCGTGGCGGTTTCCAGCGGGGCAGGTCTGCTCCCGATGATCGTGGCGGTTTTCGGCGTGGTGGCTTCAACCCCGACGAGCGGGGTGGTTTTCGACGTAGCGGGTCGGATCGCGGCGATCAGGGCGGTTTTCGGCGTGGTGGTTCCGACTCCGATGAGCGCGGGTTCCGGCGTGGACCCGATCGGGAGGGGCAGGACGATCGCGGTGGTTTCGGCCGGGCCGGAGAGCGGCGCGAATCCGGTCGGCCGGGTACGGGCCGGAGTGAGGATCGGCGGGATCGGGATCGCTCATCGGGCGGGTACCGCGGCGGGGCCGGTCGTGAGGACGCGCGTCGTCCCGACCGCAAGGGCGCAGGTCCGCGCCGAGAGGGTGACCGTCCGGGCGGTTACGACCGTGGCCCGGGCCGCGATGATCGCCGGGGCCCCGCGCGTTCGTTCGAGGACGATCGTGGCCGGCCGGAACCGCGGCGCGGTTCGGATCGCCCGTACGGCGCTGACCGCGGCCGCGGGCAGGGCGGTGACCGGCCGGGTGGCGATCGCGATTTCGGCTCGGACCGTCGCCGTGGCGGGGAAGGTGCGCAATTCGCGGCCGGCGGACGTGGCGGAGATCGCCGGCCACCACGTCCGGATGAGCCCGCGCTCCCGGAGGATGTGCAGGCCTCCGACCTGGATTCGGGCGTCCGCCGCGATCTGCTGAGTCTCGACAAGGGCAATGCCGAGACCGTCGCCCGGCATCTGGTGATGGCCGCGCGTCTGATCGAGGACGAGCCGGAACTCGCGCTGGAACACGCCCGTGCCGCACGGCAGCGCGCCGGGCGAATCGCGGTGGTTCGGGAAACCGCCGGCGTCATCGCCTATCACGCGGGTGAATGGGCCGAGGCGCTCTCGGAACTGCGCACCGCGCGGCGGATGTCCGGCGGTGCCGGCCTGCTCGCGGTGATGGCCGATTGTGAACGCGGTCTCGGCCGTCCGGAACGTGCCATCGAACTCGGTCGCAGCGACGAGGCCCAGCAGCTGACCGCGGACGAGGCCACCGAACTGCGTATCGTCGTCGCCGGCGCCCGCATGGATCTGGGCCAATACGATCAGGCCGTGGTGACCCTCCAGATGCCCGAGCTCGATCCGGCCAGGGTCGGCCCGGCATCGGCGCGTCTGTTCTATGCCTATGCCGAGGCGCTGCTCGCCGCCGATCGTTCGGACGAGGCCCTGAAATGGTTCCTCAACGCGGCGGCCGCGGACGTCGAGGGCGATACCGATGCCGAGGAGCGTGCCGAGGAACTCGCCGCCGTAGGTTACGAGGACGACGAGTTCGACGAGGGCGAGATCGTCCCGGGTGGCCTGGGCCGCGACAGCGGCGACGCCGGAACGGCGGCCTCCGAGGACGACAGCCGCTGATTTTCCGCGTTGCAGCGCGGCTGACTCAGTGGTGAGCGTGGAGTGTCCGGTCACGTCATCGGATCGGCTTCGCCAGCTGATCGGATGATTGCGCTCGAGGCTCCATGCGGTAGCCGCCGCGATCGCAGCGCGTGCGGGGCAACGTGGCCCTGCTCGACCGGCAGGCTCGCGAACTACGCGTCACACGAACCTCATCGCCCGCAAGATCATCGCCCCGAAAATCGGGCGAATGAACAGGCCACCGGCGAAACGGCCTCGTGATCATTCGATCCGACACAGGTCGGCTCGGCACTGCTGTTCGATTTCGAACCTCATGCACGGTTCGGTCGACAACATCATTCCGTTCCCGGGCTCGAACATCTTCCCGGTGTTCCGACAGCATCGAGAACACGCTGGTGACACCGTATGACGCGCTGCGGCCGCGCCCGACGCACATCGCGGGACCGGACTTCGATCCGCGGCGATGCGCGGCAGAGGGCAACCGGCTGGGGCGTCTGCCCGGCCGAAACCCGGTGGAACGAATTATCGAGGTATTCGGCCGCGAGTTCCGGCCAAGGGTGCAGGAGCGGAGCCTATTCGGCGTATTTCTCGGCGAGTGTCGCCAGTTGGTCGAGGGCACGGAGGGTTTCGGCTTCGGGTGCCGTCTCGAGTTTGAGCGTTGCGCGTTGTACGCCTGCCTCGGCGTAGGCGTCCAGTACCGCTGGTGTCGCCGGGGCGGGGGTGATCATGATCGGCAGGCCGGTCGTGCGGAATTCGGCCAGTTGTTCGGTGACGGCTTCGGGAGTGTCGACGCCGTTGGGGATCCAGCCGACGCCGAGGCGGGTCGCGCGGTCCCGGGCGGCTGTCCCGCCGCCGATGAAGATGGGCGGATGAGGTTCTTGGACGGGTTTGGGCCAGGCGTAGATCGGGTCGAAATCGATGAATTCGCCGTGGAATTCGGCGGTCTCCTCGGTCCAGATCGCCCGGAGGGCGGCCAGCTGTTCGTCCAGGAGCGCGCCGCGCGTGCGGGGGTCGGTACCGTGATCGGCCATCTCCTCGCGGTTCCAGCCGACACCGACGCCGAAGACGACGCGGCCGCCGGAGAGCAGGTCCAGGCTGGCCACTTCCTTGGCGGTATGGATGACGTCGCGCTGGATCAGCAGCGTGACACCGGTGCCCAGAATCAGTCGATCGGTCGCGGCCGCGATCGCGCCGAAGGCCACGAACGGATCGAGCGTGCGGTAGTAGTACCGGGGCAGCTCGCCATGGCCCGGATACGGCGTTTCACGGCTGGCCGGGATATGTGAGTGTTCGGCGAGGAACAGTGATTCGAATCCGCGCTCCTCGAGTGCCCGGCCGAGTGCGGGACCGGCGATTCCCTCGTCGGTCAGAAAGGTGTTGACTCCGATCTTCATACGAGGCCGAACCAGTGACCGTGCGCCCGTATTCCGCGACGTGTGGTGGCTCGTCCGCCTCGAACCGGACGCGGGCTGACCAAGTAGGCTCGGGCGGTCCGGGTAACGTCCCGGCGCGGTTTGTCGGTGGCGATGAAGGTGGTGCGAGCTTCGTGACGAGGTTACGGGATCGGTTCGAGGCTCTGCTGCTAGATCTGGACGGCACCCTTTATCGCGGGCATGCCGTGATTCCCGGTGCGCCCGAGGCACTTTCGGCTGCCGACTCGGCGCAGTCGCTGATGTACGTCACGAACAACGCGAGCCGATCCGCGGCGGCGGTGGCCGCGCACCTGAGCGAGTTGGGTTTCCTCGCCGGTGCGGATCAGGTGGTGACCAGCGCCCAGGCCGCGGCCCATGTGCTCGCCGATCGGCTGCCGCAGGGGGCGAGTGTGCTCATCGTCGGCGCGGACGATCTGGCCGCGGAGGTCGAACATGTCGGGTTGCGTCCGATACGACGATTCGACGACGACGTGCCCGCCGCGGTAGTACAGGGCTATTCGCCACAGATCGCCTGGCCCGACCTGGCCGAGGCCGCCTACGCGGTGCGGGCGGGTGCGTTGTGGGTGGCCGCGAACACCGATGCGACCTTGCCGACCGAACGAGGATTGGCCCCGGGCAACGGTGCGATGGTCGCCGCGTTGCGCACCGCCACCGACGCCGAGCCGATCGTCGCGGGCAAGCCGTACACCCCGTTGGTCGAGGACGCGCTCGCCCGTGCGGGAACTCGCTCGGCTCTGATGGTCGGCGACCGCCTCGATACCGATATCGACGGCGCGCTGGGGGTGCAGATGGAGTCTCTGCTCGTCCTCACTGGCGTCAGCACGCTCGCGGATCTCGGCGCGCGGTCCGCCGATCGTCTCCCGGCCTATGTGTCCGACAGTCTGGATGCGCTGAATCAACCTGTCGTGGAAGACGATCCGGTCCGGCACAGCGATGGTGACCTGGCCGATCGGTTGTCCGAACGGCTGCGCCGCTACCCCGGCAGGGCGATCCCGATCGTCGGCTAGGACCGCGTGAGTCGTCGTGGTCTCGCGCTCGAGGACTTCACAGGCGCCGAACCGGACTTCGGCCCGTACGGGTCGCCGGCCTCGTCGCGCTGGGTGATCGGGCCGCGGTCGTGTGCCCGGATCCGCATCGGCCTGCCGCGGCACATACCGGATCAACCGGTTCGCCCCAGGTCGAGTTCGCCCAGGACACGCACGACCATCCGGCCCGCATCGCGGCGGGCGATGGCGGCGAATTCGTGTACGGCGGTGGGCGTTTTCAACCACCATGCCTCGAAGGGGCGGTAATCGGCGGCCGGAGTCAGGCGGTCTGCGAGATCGGGCCGCTGCAGGTGCAGGTAGCGGCGCGCGCGGGCGGCGTGCATGGGGGAGGAGACGATGGTGATCCGCTCGGCGTCCTCGATCATCGGAATAGTGAATTCGATGTTCTGCCAAGTACTTTCGGAGTTTGCCTCGGTGCGGATGGATTCGGCCGGGACGCCGAGCCGCTCGTGTGCGTAACGCGCCATCACATCGGCTTCGATCCACGGGCTCTTGACCGCGCCGCCGGTGAACACGACCAGCGCGCCGGGCGTCATCGAACGCGCCGCGATTCGGCAGCGCCACCGCTGCAGCGGGTGCAGACTGCCGTCGGCGCGGGCGGGAAAGCCCAGAACCACCAGGGCGTGGGTCCCGTCGCCGGTTCGGGGCCGAGTGCCGAGATATCGACGCGTCGCGCGCCAGTGCATCCACTCGGAGCAGCCGACGATCGCCGCCGCTGTCGCGACAGCACAGCCCAGAATTGCGCCCGCTCCCTTGGTTCGCATGCGGTCATTGTGCCAACCGGCGGTGTCCGCGTGCGTCACCTCGGACGTTGCCCGCCCCGTCGCGCGTTGCGGTGGAGCGGGCCGCCGGGATCGTGAGCGTTGGATATCGAATTTCGCCGGGGTCAGGTCGCGGTGTGCGCGGCCGTGCCGTGCGCGGGGTGGTGCCAGGTGGCGATGGCCCAGATCAGGTACGCGTTCAAGGCGATGATCAGGATCGACCACCACGGGTTGTGCGGCAGCCAGAGGAAGTTCGCCACGATCGACGCGGCGGCCAGCACGATCGCCAGCGTTCGTGCCCAGAGCCGGCCGGTGATCAGCGCTGCGGCGGTGAGTACGAGCAGTGCGCCGATGACGATGTGAATCACGCCCCAGCCGGTGGCGTTCCACTGATAGGTGTAGTGCGGGCCGACCACGATGATGTCGTCGTATTCGATCGCCGAGATACCTTCCAGGATCTGGAGGGCGCCGGCGACGAGCATCAGTACCATCGCCCCGATCGTGCCCACCGCCGCGGCCCCCTGGCGAAGGTTCGTCGCGCCATTCTCATGGCGGCCCCTTGGGGCTGCGGGCTCGGTCCTGGCGTTCGGGTCCGTCGGTGGTACCTGCGCGGTAGGTGTTGCCTGGTCCGACATTTTGCTCCTCCCTCGGCCGATTGCGATCTGTCCACTGCCGCTGTACCCCGCGTTGTGGTTCCGACACCTGGGTTTCGCCCCCGGAAATCGCCCGATCAGCGGCGGACCCGAGCAGGGATCTGGACGGCGCCTCCGCTTCCACCCGGTCGTGTGCGCTCGGCCCGAACCCCGCCTGGTACTTGTAAAATCGTGTCTCCGGTAGCGTTGTCGGCACCATGACTACGCCGACGTCGCATACGCCCGGTTCCAACGGGCCTCGGCCGGGAGTGCCGCTGCCCGGCCAGCATCTGCAGGGCGCCGATCCGGCGGGATTCGCCGATCCGGCGTCCGTGCGTGCGCAGATCGATGAGCTGATGTCCGAACTGCGGACCGGGTCGCGTGCGACCGATGCCGGCGGTGCGGAATCGGCGGGAGCGGGAGCCGAGATCACCCGGCGTGCCCGCATTCTGGAGCAGGCGCACGATGTGCTGGTCCAGGCTCTGTCGACGGTGGACAAGATCTGAGGTGGCCAAGCGCGCTCGGGTGGACGCGGAACTGGTTCGCCGTGGTTTGGCACGCTCGCGGGAGCATGCGGTCGAACTGATCGGTGCGGGCCGGGTGTTGATCAACGGTTCGGTCGCCTCGAAACCGGCGACGGCCGTCGAGGCGGGGACGCCGCTGCTGGTGCGGGAGGAACCGGACGAGGTGCAGTGGGCCTCGCGCGGAGCACACAAACTGCTCGGTGCGCTCGAGGCGTTCGAACCGCGCGGTCTGACGGTTCCGGGCCGCCGCTGCCTCGACGCCGGGGCGTCGACCGGTGGATTCACCGATGTGCTGCTCACCCGGGGAGCGCGCGAGGTGGTCGCGGTGGATGTCGGCTACGGGCAGTTGGTGTGGCGATTGCAGACCGACGAACGAGTGCGGGTATTGGATCGCACGAATGTCCGTGCGCTCACCCCGGAGGCGATCGGCGGACCCGTCGACCTGGTTGTGGCGGATCTGTCGTTCATCTCGCTCGGATTGGTCCTGCCCGCGCTGGCGCAGTGCTGCGGTCCCGGCGCCGACCTCTTGCCGATGGTCAAGCCCCAGTTCGAGGTCGGTAAGGACCGAGTAGGCTCCGGCGGTGTGGTGCGGGATCCCGCGTTGCGTGCGGAATCGGTGCGGGAGGTGGCCGTGACGGCCGCCGCCCTAGGTCTGCGTACCCGCGGGGTGGTGGCGAGTCCGCTGCCCGGACCGTCCGGCAATGTCGAGTACTTCCTGTGGTTGCGCCGGGAGGATGGCGATACAGAGGTGGATGTGACTGCGCTGGTGCAGCGCGCGGTGGAGGAGGGCCCACAGTGAACCGGGAGATTCTGCTGGTCGCGCATCCCGGCCGTGCCGAACTCACCGAGACCGCGCACCGGGTGGCGAAGATCTTCTCCGATGCCGGCATCGGCCTTCGCGTACTCGCGGACGAGGCGTACAGCACCAAACTCGACTGTGACGAGAGCGCCGAACCCGACGGGTATCCGGTGCGGTCGGTCACGCACGGGCCCGACGCCGCGGTGGGCTGCGAGATGGTGCTGGCGCTCGGCGGCGACGGCACGTTCCTGCGCGCGGCGGAGATGGCGCGTTCGGCGCGGGTGCCGGTCCTGGGAATCAATCTGGGCCGCATCGGATTTCTCACCGAGGCCGAGGCCGAGAACATCGATGAGGCGTTGGCGCAGGTGGTGCGCGGCGATTACCGCATCGAGCAGCGGATGACGATAGATGTCAGTGTCCGCGTCGATGATGTGGTGGTGGAACGTGGCTGGGCACTGAACGAGGCCAGTATCGAGAATGCCGTCCGGATGGGCGTGCTGGAATTGGTGCTGGAGGTCGACGGGCGTCCGGTCTCGCAATTCGGATGTGACGGGGTGCTGATCGCGACCCCGACCGGATCCACGGCCTATGCATTCTCCGCGGGCGGCCCGGTGGTGTGGCCGGAGCTCGAGGCGCTGCTGGTGATTCCGAGCAATGCGCACGCGTTGTTCGCGCGACCGTTGGTGACCAGTCCGGACTCCCGGATCGCGGTGGAAACCGTTGCCACAGGACATGATGCGGTGGTATTCCTGGACGGCCGCCGCACGTTGGCGCTGCCGCGCGGTGCGCGTTTCGAGGCGGTCCGCGGGGACGAGCCGGTGCGGTGGGTGCGGCTGGACTCCGCGCCGTTCACCGACCGGATGGTGCGCAAATTCCAGTTGCCGGTGACAGGATGGCGAGGCCGGCGGCCGGAGCGCACCCGCTCGGGCGACAGCGAAAACCGCCGAACGGAGAGCACGAGTGCTGACAGAGATACGGATTGACGGTCTCGGCGTCATATCCACCGCCACAGCGCAATTCCATGCTGGGTTGACCTGTCTGACCGGTGAGACCGGTGCGGGCAAGACCATGGTGGTGACGAGCCTGCATCTGCTGAGCGGTGCTCGCGCCGACGCCGGCCGGGTGCGCAGGGGCGCGGCGCGTGCGGTGGTGGAGGGGCGGTTCACCGTCGAGGAGGTGCACGACGCCGCTCGCGACGAGGTCGAGAAGGTGCTGGAATCGACCGGGGCGCAACGGGATGACGACGGCAGCATCATCGCCGTTCGCACCGTCGGCAGCGATGGGCGTTCCCGGGCGCATCTGGGTGGGCGCAGTGTTCCGGCGGCGGTGCTGGGCGATTTCACCGCGCCGTTGCTGACGGTGCACGGGCAGAACGATCAGCTGCGCTTGCAGCGGCCCGATCAACAGTTGCAGGCATTGGATCAGTTCGCGGGCGATTCGGTCGCGACGCTGCTGCGCAAATACCGTCTGGCCCGGCGCACCTGGTTGCAGGCCCGCAGCGAGTTGCTCGAACGCACCGCCCGCAGTCGCGAACTCGCGCTCGAGGCCGATCGGCTGAAGCATTCGCTCGACGAAATCGATGCTCTGGCACCGGAATCCGGTGAGGACGAGCGCATCGTCGCGGAGGTGCGGCGGCTGTCGGATCTGGATTCGCTGCGCGAGGCGGCGACCGGGGCGCACGATGCGCTGGCCGGTCCGGCCGACGCACCCGGCGAGGGTTCGGGTGCGCTCGATCTGCTGGGTGCGGCCCGCTCGCGACTGGAATCGGCGCAGGACCCGGCGTTGAGTGATCTGGCGCCGCGGCTGGGGGACGCGATCTCGGTCGTGGTGGATCTGACCACCGAGCTCAGTGGTTACCTGTCGGATCTGCCCTCGGACCCCAACGCGCTGGATTCGCTGCTCAACCGGCAGGCCGAATTGAAAACGCTGACAAGGAAATACGCGCCCGATATCGACGGCGTGCTGGCCTGGGCGGCGGATGCGCGCGGGCGGCTGGATTCGCTGGACGTGTCCGAGGAGGCGCTGTCCGCGCTGGCCGCGGAGGTCGAGGCCGCCGCCGGTGAGGTGCGTGAGGCCGCGCGCAAACTCACCGCCGCGCGCACCAAGTCGGCCAAGAAGCTGGCCGCGGCGGTGAGCACCGAGTTGGGCGGGCTGGCGATGGGGCGTGCGAAGCTCGAGGTGCAGGTGCGCCCGATGCCCGCCGGCGCCCAGGATTCGGCGCCGATCACGATGGGCGGCAAGGATTTACATGCCGGATCCAGCGGTGTCGACGAGGTCGAGTTCCGGTTGTCGGCGCATTCGGGGGCACAGTCGCTGCCGTTGAGCCGCAGCGCCTCCGGTGGTGAGTTGTCCCGGGTGATGCTGGCGCTCGAGGTGGTGCTGGCCCGGTCCGAACACGGCAGCACGATGGTGTTCGACGAGGTCGATGCCGGTGTGGGCGGTCGGGCCGCGGTCGAGATCGGCCGCCGGTTGGCCCGGTTGGCCCGCACCCACCAGGTGATCGTGGTGACCCACCTGCCGCAGGTGGCCGCGTTCGCCGACACTCATCTGGTGGTGGACAAGGTCGATGACGGCAAGGGCGTCAACAGTGGCGTGCGCGCTCTCACCGACGACGAACGCGTCAAGGAACTGGCCCGCATGCTGGCCGGTCTCGACGACACCGAAACCGGCCGAGCCCACGCGGAAGAACTCCTCGCGACCGCCAACGCGGAGAAGGACACCGCCACCTCGGCAGCCAGCTGACGAGCCACCACCTGTCGACGCGGACCGGATCTGAATCGCGAGACCCACGACGACGAATCGGCACACCAGGCATCGATCCAGGTCGTCTCGGTGCACCGCAACTGCCGGGCCGGCCAACGCCACCCCAAAGGTTCTCGCCCCACTGAACTCGCCGAAGCGAAGCCCGAACGTGCTCAGGGCGAATCGTTTCTGTGTCGTTGGGAGTGGCTCGTGAAGCGGTGTAACCGTGCCGACTTCAGCATTGTCGGTGTGCACCGTCCTGGGGGCCTGCCGAGGCGAAAACCCAACGTGCTCAGCGGCGAATCGTCGCCCACTGGGAGTCACCAGCGAAGCGAAAGGGTGAACAACGCCGATCCCGCCATTTCGGCGCGCACCGCACCCGCCCGCCGATGCGAAGCGAGGCGAAACTGACGCGCCCAGCGGCGAAGCGTCTCTGTCGGGCTGGGAGTCGCCCGCGAAGCGATAGGTTCAGCAACACCAACCCCAAGGTTTTCGGCGCGGGCTCGTCGTTCAGCCCTCGAAGCGCATGGCCGAAGGCCGAGTCTCGAGGGTTGAACGACGAGCCTTACAGCGCCGGAAACCCGCCGGAGCGAAGCGGAGGCCAAAAATCCAGCAGCGAAGCGGAGGCTAATTAGATACTGCTTTACGTGCGGCGGACAGGAAGGGGTTGATCAGGCCGCGCAGGGCGAGTTCGGTGATGCGGTCGGGGACGGGGAGTTTGGGCTCGGAATCCATGCGGTAGGAGACCAGGGTGCCGCCGGGGGCGTCGGCGAAGGTGATGATGCCGACGTGGCTGCGCACCGGTGCGCCGGCGACGATTTTGTATTCCATGCGTTCGCCGGGAACCAACAGGGTGGTCTCCTCGGTGACGCCCACGCCGCCGCGGCCGACGAGGAATTGCGCGCCGACGCCGGTGCGCTCGGTGTCGCCGGGCTTCTTCAGCGTGAATCGGACGGGCAGGTAGCCGTTGAGGCTGTCGCGTTCGCTGAAGAGTTTGTAGACGACGTCGCGGGGAGCGGAAATCACCGTATCGATGGTGGTGCTGGCCATGGGCGGAATCTCCTTGCGATTCTGGTCGGGCGCGGCGGTGCGGCGAATTTTCTGTGACAAGTAGTCTCAGCAATACGTCGCGGGGACAGCATATCGGTACCGGATCTCTTCGGCGTGCGAAGTGTCATTGGCGTCGCGGTTGCGATTGTGATAGTGAACGCGGCGCGCCTCCACCAATGGTTGAGACTTTACGGTCAGTATCGGTTGCCATGAAGATGCTGGCGCTGTTGTCGAAGAACAACGAAACGCTGCCGGGGCGCACGGGGCTGGCGCGCGTCGACCGCAACACCCGGCGTCTGCTCAAACGAGTGGGACCGGGCGACGTCGTGGTGCTCGACGAGATGGACCTGGATCGGCTCACCGCCGACCGGCTCGTCGAGGCGGGAGTGGCGGCCGTGGTCAACGCCTCGCCGTCGATCTCCGGACGCTATCCGAATCTCGGGCCGGAGGTGCTGGTCGCCAATGGAATCGCATTGCTGGACGCGGTATCCAACGATGTGTTCGCCCGGATCAAGGACGGTGCGAAGGTCCGCATCGATGGTGGCGTGGTTTACGCCGACCGGCTCACCAAAAAGGAGCCCGAGGTGCTGGTCGAGGGTATCGAGCTCACCGAATCCAGCATCGCCGAGCGGATGATCGCCGCGCGCACCGGGCTGGTCGATCATCTGGAAGCGTTCTCGGGCAATACGATCGAATTCATCCGCACCGAGAGTGCGCTGCTGATCGATGGTTTCGGCGTTCCGGAGCTGGATCTGGACATGCGCAACCGGCATGTCGTGGTGGTGGCCGACGGACCGGACCATCGTGACGATCTGCGCTCGCTCAAACCTTTCATCAAGGAGTACGCGCCGATTCTCGTCGGGGTGGGGCGCGGTGCGGACACGTTGGCGCGCTGTGGTTACCGGCCCGATCTGATCGTCGGCGATCCGGAGGAGATCACCGCCACCACACTCAAATCCGGCGCCGAGGTGATCCTGCCCGCAGACACCGACGGTCACGCGAAGGGATTGGACCGCATCCAGGATCTGGGCGTCGGTGCGACGACGTTCCCGTCCTCGGGATCGGCCCCGGACCTGGCGTTGCTGCTGGCCGACCACCACGGGGCGGCGTTGATCGTCACCTGCGGCGCGGCGGCCTCGCTGGACGACTTCTTCGATCGCAGCCGCCGCGAATCCAATCCGGCGACCTTCCTGACCCGGCTCAAAACCGGCCCGAAACTGATGGATGCCAAGGCCGTGGCCACGCTCTACAGCCATCGCACCTCGGGATGGGCTGTGGCGCTGGTGGTTCTGGCCGCGTTGGTCGCGCTGATCGTCGCGATGCTTGCCTTGCATCTGGGCGGGGAGGTGCTGGACTGGGCCGCGTCGGTGTGGCGGCAGGCCCGCGGCGTCGCGCACGACCTATCGGACTCGCTACATCGGCAACACTGAAGGGGTACAGGTGATTTCGCTACGCCAGCACGCCGTCTCGATCGCGGGGATCTTCCTCGCGCTCGCGATCGGGGTGGTGTTCGGTTCGCATTCGGGGATTCTGACCGCGCTACGCCCGGACCACGGGTTGCAGACGAAAGTCGACACGCTGACCGCGCAGCACGACCGGCTCAGCGGCGAGCTCGCCGCCTCCGATGCCTTCCTGGCCGGGGCGCAGGGGCGTCTGCTCGGCGGCACTCTCGGCGGGCACAGCGTGTTGTTGTTCACCACGCCCGACGCCGACCGCGGTGACGTGGAGTCGGTCGGCAAGGCGTTGCGGGCCGCGGGCGCGACGGTGACCGGCACGATCGCGCTCACGAATCCGTTCGTCGACTCCGGTCAGGGGGATCGGCTGCGCACCGCGGTGACCAATATGATTCCCGCCGGTGCGCAGTTGCAGACCGCGTCGGTCGATCAGGGCAGCCTCGCCGGTGACCTGCTCGGGCTGGCCTTGCTCGGGGATCCCGCCGACGGGCATCAGCGGGCCACTCCGCAGGAGCGTGCCTTGATCCTGAACACCCTGCGTAGCGGCGGTTTCCTCACCTTCGGTGACGTGCAGCCGGCCCAGTTGGCCGTCGTGGTGACCGGCGACGGCGCACAGGCCGGGCAGGACGATCAGGGCTCGATCATCGCGAAGTTCGCGGGCGGGTTGCGGGGACGCGGTGCCGGAACCGTGCTCGCGGGCCGGGCCGGGTCCGCCGACGGTGCGGGCCCGATCGCGGTCGTGCGCTCGGACGGCCGGCTGGCCGGTTCGGTGACGACCGTCGACAACGTGGACCACGAAATAGGCCGGGTCACAACGGCTCTGGGATTGAGTGAACAGCTGAAGGGGCTCACCGGGCGGTACGGAACCGGGGCCAGGGCCAGTTCGCTGACCGTCGCGGCGCTGCCGTAACCGGGCCGCCGGCCGGTGCTCTGATCACATCGCGGCGTCACGGGCACATTCGCAGCAGTGGTTCGCACCCGGCGCCCGGATGCTGCTCGAGGAATTCGCGGCGGTGTGACACCCCGTCGAATCGCCGGTCAGCCACTGTTCGGCTACTGTGCGTCGCATTCGATTCACGGGCCATTTTCGTGTTAACGTGAAGACCCGTGGGTCAATCACGGATTCCGTCGCGAACGGCTACCAAACACATCTTCGTCAGCGGTGGCGTCGCCTCCTCCTTGGGTAAGGGCCTGACGGCTTCCAGCCTCGGCCAGCTGCTCACCTCGCGCGGCCTGCGGGTGACGATGCAGAAGCTCGATCCGTATCTCAACGTCGATCCCGGCACCATGAACCCGTTCCAGCACGGCGAGGTGTTCGTGACCGAGGATGGCGCCGAGACCGACCTGGACGTCGGCCACTACGAGCGGTTCCTGGACCGCGACCTGACGCAGGACGCGAATGTCACTACGGGACAAGTGTATTCGTCGGTCATCGCCAAGGAGCGGCGTGGCGAGTATCTGGGCGACACCGTTCAGGTGATCCCGCACATCACCGACGAGATCAAATCCCGCATCCTGGCGATGAGCGCCCCGGATCGCGAGGGCAACACCCCCGACGTGGTGATCACCGAGATCGGCGGCACCGTCGGCGATATCGAATCCCAGCCGTTCCTCGAGGCGGCCCGGCAGATCCGGCACGAGGTGGGCCGGGACAACTGCTTCTTCCTGCACGTCACGCTGGTGCCCTATCTGGCGCCCTCGGGCGAGCTCAAGACCAAGCCGACCCAGCATTCGGTGGCCGCCCTGCGCAATATCGGCATCCAGCCCGACGCGCTGGTGCTGCGCTGTGATCGCGAGGTACCGCAGGGGCTGAAGAACAAGATCGCGCTGATGTGCGACGTCGAGGTCGAGGCGTGCATCTCGACCCCGGACGCGCCCTCGATCTACGACATTCCGCGGGTGCTGCACCGCGAGGGGCTCGACGCCTATGTGGTGCGCCGGCTCGGCCTGCCGTTCCGCGATGTGGACTGGACGGTGTGGGGCGATCTGCTCGAGCGGGTGCACAACCCGCGCGAGCAGGTGACCGTCGCGCTGGTCGGCAAATATGTCGATCTGCCCGACGCCTATCTGTCGGTCACCGAGGCCCTGCGGGCGGGCGGATTCGCGCGTAAGGCGAAGGTGAACATCCGCTGGGTGCAGTCCGACGAGTGCGAGTCTCCCAGCGGTGCGCAGACGTTCCTGGGTGATGTGGACGCGGTGCTCATCCCCGGCGGATTCGGCATTCGCGGGATCGAGGGCAAGGTCGGCGCGATCCGCTACGCGCGCACTCGCGGCATTCCGCTGCTCGGACTGTGCCTGGGCCTGCAGTGCATGGTCATCGAGTCCGCGCGCGCGGTCGGGTTGGACGATGCCAATTCCGCGGAATTCGAGCCGGAGACCTCCCATCCGGTGATCTCCACGATGGCCGATCAGGAGCAGGCGGTCGCCGGTGAGGCCGATCTGGGCGGCACCATGCGACTGGGCGCGTATCCCGCGATTCTGGAGCCGGGGTCGGTCGTGGCGCAGGCGTACGGGCAGAACGAGGTCTCCGAGCGGCACCGGCACCGCTACGAGGTGAACAACGCCTACCGCGCCAAGATCGCCGAGAGCGGACTGCGTTTCAGCGGCACCTCCCCGGACGGGCATCTGGTCGAATTCGTCGAGCTGCCCGCCGACAAGCATCCGTTCTTCGTGGCCACCCAGGCTCACCCCGAGCTCAAGAGCCGCCCGACCCGCCCGCATCCGCTGTTCGCCGCGCTGATCACGGCGGCGCTGAAATACAAAGCGGCCGAACGGCTTCCGGTCGACATCGAGGGCGATATGGAACTCGGCGAAGCGCGGAGCGTGTCCCGGTGAGCGAGTCCGCGCCGAGCGCGTCGTCGCAGGAGCCCGAGGCCGCGGACCGCCACGATTTCCGGACGGTGTCCAGTCGCATCGTGTATTCGGGAGCGATTCTGGCGTTGCGGCTCGATCAGGTCGAGATGCCGGGCGGGCGGGTCGCCGAACGCGAGGTGATCGAGCATCACGGCGCCGTCGCGGTCGCCGCGCTGGACGAGAACGGCGATCTGGTTCTGATCGATCAGTACCGGCATCCGATCGGCCGCCGCCTGCTCGAACTGCCCGCGGGTCTGCTGGACAAGCCGGGCGAGGATCCGCTCACCGCGGCGCGGCGGGAGTTGGCGGAGGAGACCGGGCTGGCCGCGCGAACCTGGTCGGTGCTGGTCGACGTCGCGCTGTCGCCCGGGTTCACCGATGAGTCGCTGCGGGTGTATCTGGCCACCGACCTGTACCGGACCGATCGGCCCGAACCGGAGTTGGAGGAGGCGGATCTGCGACTCGTGCGGATGTCGGTCGAGAAGGCCGTGCGCGCCGCGCTGGCCGGTGAGATCGTCAACGCGACCGCTGTGGCGGGCGTGCTGGCGCTGTCCACCGCCCGCGCGTCGGGAATCGAGTTGCGTCCCGCCGATGCGCCCTGGCCCGGTATGCCGACCCGGTTCCTCGATCGCAAGTCCGCCGCGGACAACACCTGACCGATCGCGGGCGGGCGCGTTTCGCGCGGCCGATGTCGGACCTTGCTGCGATGATGTGGGCGTGTTGCAGCGGGAGATCGATGCCTATCTCGACCATCTGACGGTCGAGCGCGGGGCCGCGCGCAACACGCTCAACGCCTACCGGCGCGACCTGGGACGATACCGGGAATTCCTGGATCACAGGGGGATTGCGGGCCTGGCCGAGGTGACCGAGAGCGATATCGGCGATTTCACCGTCTCGCTGCGGGCGGGCGCGCACGGGTATCCGCCGCTGGCCGCCAGCTCCGCTGCGCGGGGACTGGTGGCGGTGCGCGGACTACATCGTTTCGCCGCGGCCGAGGGCATC
>CBJNFW010000201.1:0-16248 GCA_966435935.1 uncultured Nocardia sp. | reverse complement strand
CGGCCTTCGGCCATGCGCTTCGAGGGCTGAACGACGAGCCCGCGCCGAAAACCTTTGGGGTTGGTGTTGCTGAGCCTTTCGCTTCGCGGGCGACTTCCAGCCCGACGGAGACACTTCGCCGCTGGGTGCGTGAGCTTTCGCCTCGCTTCGCGTCGGTCGGTTTTCGGTGTGGTGGGTGCTGGGGCTTCGGGTGTTGTTGGTGAGTGTTTCGCGGGGTGTTTCCAGCGGGACGGAGACGTTGCCGGTTGGGTGCGTTGGGTTTCGCCTTGCTTCGCGTCGGTCGGTTTTCGGTGTGGTGGGTGCTGGGGCTTCGGGTGTTGTTGGTGAGTGTTTCGCGGGGTGTTTCCAGCGGGGCGGAGACGTTTCGTTGCTGGGGGGCGTTGTGTGGTTGCGTCCGGGTTTTGTCTGTCGGTCACACCTGGTTCGTGCCGTCGGCAACGTTGGCGCCCGGTCGTCGGGGGCGCGGGCCGCCGGGGTGAAGCGAAGGCAATTAAACTGCGAGCATGACTGCACCCACGGTGGACTTGATGGACTATGCCGATGTCGTCGACCGGTTCGAGCCGGTGCTGGGCATGGAGGTGCACGTCGAGCTGGGCACCGCGACGAAGATGTTCTGCGGCTGCCCGACGACGTTCGGAGCCGAGCCGAACACCCAGGTCTGCCCGGTCTGCCTGGGCCTGCCCGGCGCGCTGCCGGTGGTGAACGAGAAGGCCGTCGAATCGGCTATTCGCATCGGTCTCGCGCTGAACTGCTCGATCACTCCGTGGGGCCGGTTCGCGCGCAAGAACTACTTCTATCCCGACCAGCCGAAGAACTACCAGATCAGCCAGTACGACGAGCCGATCGCCACCGACGGTTACCTCGACGTCCTGCTGGACGACGGCACCACCTTCCGGGTCGAGATCGAGCGCGCCCACATGGAGGAGGACACGGGCAAGTCGCTGCACGTGGGCGGCGCTACCGGCCGCATCCACGGCGCGAGCCACTCGTTGCTGGACTACAACCGCGCGGGCGTTCCGCTGATCGAGATCGTCACCAAGCCGGTCACCGGCGCCGGGGAGCGCGCGCCCGAGGTGGCCCGCGCCTACGTCACGGCGCTGCGCGAAGTGCTGAAGTCGCTCGACGTCTCGGACGTGAAGATGGAGCAGGGCTCGCTGCGCTGCGATGCCAACGTCTCGCTGATGCCCAAGGGCGCCAAGGAATTCGGCACCCGCACCGAGACCAAGAACGTGAACTCGCTCCGGAGCGTCGAGGTCGCGGTCCGGTTCGAAATGCGCCGTCAGGCAGCGATACTCGCCTCCGGCGGCTCGATCCTCATGGAGACCAGGCACTTCCACGAGACCGACGGCACCACCTCGCCCGGCCGCCCCAAGGAGACCGCCGAGGACTACCGCTACTTCCCCGAGCCGGATCTCGAGCCCATCGCCCCCGACGCGGCCTGGGTCGAGGAGCTGCGCGCCACCATCCCCGAATACCCGTGGCTGCGCCGCGCCCGCATCCAGGCCGAATGGGCCCTGCCCGACGAGGTGTTCCGCGATCTGATCAACGCCGGCGCGCTGGATCTGATCATCGCGACCGTCGATGCGGGCTCCTCGGTCGACGCCGCCCGCGCCTGGTGGGTCAACTACCTCACCGAGCAGGCCAAGGAACGCGACGTGGCGCTCGAGGAGCTGCCCATCACCCCGGGGCAGGTCGCCGAGGTCGTCGCCCTGGTCGACGCCAAGACCATCAACAGCAAGGTCGCCAAGCAGGTCGTCGACTTCGTCCTCGCTGGTGAGGGCGAGCCGGGCGCGATCGTCGAGGCCAAGGGCCTGGGCATGGTGTCCGACGATTCGGCGCTGCAGGTCGAGGTCGACAAGGCCCTGGCGGCCAATCCGGATATCGCCGAGAAGATCCGTTCGGGCAAGGTACAGGCCGCGGGCAAGGTCGTGGGCGATGTCATGAAGGCAACCCGCGGCCAGGCGGACGCCGCTCGCGTGCGTGAGCTGGTGCTGGCGGCCTGCGGCGTCGCCGGATAGTCTCCGTCTCCCGATGGACCGGCATGGCGGCGGCGCACCCGGTCCGGGCACGCCGCCGACTCTCGGCTAGTCCGGCGAGCCGTTGCCCGAGCCGCCCTTCGGCGGCGGAATCCGCACCACTCGCTCGTCCAGCGGTCCGGCCGCGGACGGCTTGTTCACGGTGTCCACCCAGACGTACCCGTCCGGCCCCAGTGACGCGCCGTTCAGCTGACCGTACTTGTTCTGCGCGACCATGGTCGGCTGGGTGGTGATGGCGTGGGTGTTCTGGTCGGCGTTGGCGAAGGCCAGCGCCTTGCCTCCGGCCAGCGATACCGCGACGCCGTCCACGGCGGCCGCGCATCCGCCGACGCCCGGCCGGTCCGGCCAGGTCCAGCCGGTGCTCACCGTGCCGTTGGTGTCCGCGCGCTGCAACCGGTCCTCGGTCGCGGTGCGGTCGGTGAACCAGATGCTGTCCTTGTGATCCGGGCATACGCCACCGGCCGTGCCGATACCCGAGGCGAGGATCTTCGGATTCGCGTTGCCGGGCGCCGGATTGTCGATCGTGAACACCTTGCCCGCCAGCGAATTCGGATTCCCGGCTGCTCCAGGATCACCGGCGTTACCGGTCTCCACCACCATCCTGGTGGCCGAGATGAAGTCGATGGCGCCACGATTTCCGTTGGCGCCCTTGGGAATTCCGGTAAGGATCGGTTTCGGGACGCCGCCCGCGCCGATGCGCACGATGCGGTTGTCGCTCGGCGTGGTGATGTACGCGTACATCAGCCCGTCCTCGTCGTAGGTCGGCGACAATGCGACAGCGGTGAGACCGCCGTCACCGGTGGCGTCGACATCGAGTTTCGCCACCTCGGCCGGGGGCGGCGGCACCTCGCTGGGGTCCACGTTGACCACCTTCAGCACCCGTCCGGTGACGCGCTCGGTCACCAGCGCCTGCTGCCCGTCGGGCAGCACCGCGAGTCCGCCGGTGCTGTCCAGGCAGGACACCACGACGCTCGGATCAGGGTCGACGCACGGCCCGGCGGCGCGTTTGGGTGTGGACGGCTTGGTCGAGGGCTTGGTGGTCGGGCCGGATCCCTCGGGACTGATGCTGGGTGCGGGGGTGAACGGTTTGGACGCGGAATCGTCGAAGCCGGCACATCCGGCCAGCAGGCCGGCGGTGACAGCCAAGCTCACAGCGATACGGCCCGCGACAACCACACTCATGGGTCAGACGTTACGGAAATACCGCGGCGCACGCTCGCAGGGGGTGACCCGACCGGCCCGCGTGGCGCGGACACGCCGTACCGAGACGAAGCGCGGATCCCGGCGTCGACATAGTCTGCACGGGTGACCGACAAGCCGCATGCATCATCCGAGTCGAACACTCCCGGGCTCTCCGGGAAACCCGCGGGCAGTCCGTACGATGGGCCGACCGGAGAGTTCCCGACGGTGAAATCCACTTCCGGCTCGGATGTCCCGCGCACCGAGGACGAGCTCGGCCTCGACCCCGATGTTCCCGCCGCGGGCGGCTCGTCCGCCGCGCCGTACACCACCGGCCAGTACGAATCCGTCGGAATCGCCAGGTACGAAACGGTCGCGAACGAACGCCCCGCCGGGGACGCCGACGAGTCGGAGCGCGAAGCCGCCTCGACGTATTCTTTCGCCACCATCCCGCCCGCGCCGAGCGCAGGCAACACCGTTCCGCGTAACCGCCTCGCCCGCACGGACAATCGTCGTGGCACCCAGGATCTGGGCCTGCTGGTGCTGCGCCTGGTCATCGGCCTGACCTTCCTCTACCACGGCCTGCAGAAGCTGGCCGGATGGTTTCACGGGCCGGGCTTGACCGGCACCCGCGAGATGCTGTCCTCGGGCGGCTGGAAGCATGTCGAACTGTCCGCCTCGATGCTCACCGTCGCCGAGGTCGGCGGCGGCATCCTGATCATCCTGGGCCTGGCCACCCCGCTGGCGGCGGGCGCGGTACTGGCCTCGATCAGCGACGCCTGGCTCTGGAAGCAGGGCATGTCCAGCGGATTCCAGTACAAGACAGTCGAATTGGAGTCGATCCTGGCGGGTCTGGCCGCGTCGTTGATCCTCACCGGACCCGGCCGGTTGTCCTTCGACCGCAGCCGGGGCTGGGCCACCCGTCCCCGCTACGGATCCTTCGTGGTCCTGGTCCTCGCGCTGGTGGCCGCCGCGGCTGCCTGGTTCTACCTGCACGGCGGTAATCCGTTCCACGGCATACGCCACTGACCGCTGCCGCGGTCCGGCGTTCCCGGCCGAGAATTTCCATGCATTTCCGCCTGGGCGTCGAGGCGGCAGGTTTACAATTCCTGCATTCATCGAAATATTCAGGAAATGTTTATATTCGACAATAACTGAAGAATTCGGGAAGGAGAACCTCCATGACGACGATCAAGGCGGCCATCACCCAGGCCACCTGGACCGGGGACAGGGAGTCGATGCTGGCCAAGCACGAGAAGTTCGTCGAGCAGGCCGCGGTCGAGGGCGTGCAGGTGATCTGCTTCCAGGAATTGTTCTACGGGCCCTACTTCGGAAATGTTCAGGACAGGAAGTACTACGAGTACGCCGAATCGGTACCCGGCCCCACCACGGCGCGATTCGCCGAACTGGCCCGCAGGCACAACATGGTCGTGGTCCTGCCGGTCTACGAACAGGAGCAGCCGGGGGTGCTGTACAACACCGCCGCGGTGATCGATGCGGACGGCAGCTATCTGGGCAAATACCGCAAGCACCACATTCCGAACCTGCCCGGCTTCTGGGAGAAGTTCTATTTCCGGCCCGGCAACCTCGGCTACCCGGTGTTCGACACCGCGGTCGGCCGCATCGGGGTCTATATCTGCTACGACCGTCATTTCCCCGAGGGATGGCGGGCGCTGGGGTTGGCCGGCGCGGAGCTGGTGTTCAACCCCTCGGCCACCAAACCCGGTCTGTCCAACCGGCTCTGGGAGCTCGAGCAGCCCGCCGCCGCGGCCGCCAACCAGTACTACATCGCCGCCAACAACCGAATCGGCACGGAGAGTGACGAATTCGGCGAGGCCGCGGTGACCTTCTACGGCAGTTCGTATTTCGTGGATCCACGCGGCAACTACGTCGGCGCGATCGCCTCCACCGGCACCGAGGAACTCGTGATCCGCGAGCTGGATCTGGACGTGCTGCGGGAGGTGCGCGGGGACTGGCAGTTCTACCGGGACCGTCGCCCGGATTCGTACCAGGCCGTGGTCGCGCCCTGAGCCTGCCCAGCCGAAGGAGTTGCCCGGTATGCCAACCACTTTCATCACCGGCGGCACGGTCGTCTCGGCGACCGGCCGCACCGCCGCGGACATCCTCGTCGACGGCGAGCGGATCGCCGCGCTGCTCGAGCCGGGCAGCACGGTGCTCGGCACGGACCTCGCCCGGAGTGCGGACACGGTCATCGACGCGACCGGCAAGTACGTCGTACCCGGCGGCATCGACGCGCATACGCACATGTCGATGCCGTTCGGCGGCACCACCGCCTCGGACGATTTCGAATCCGGCACCCGCGCGGCGGCCTGGGGCGGCACCACCACGATCATCGACTTCGCGGTGCAGAAGTTCGGCGAGCGCCTGCAAGATTGCCTGGCCACCTGGCACGAGATGGCCGCCGGACAGTGTGCGATCGACTACGGGTTCCATCAGATCGTCGGCGACGTGAACGACGCGTCGTTGTCGGCGCTGCGCGAACTGCCCGGCGAGGGCATCACCAGTTACAAGCTGTTCATGGCCTATCCGGGCGTGTTCTACAGCGACGACGCGCAGATCCTGCGCGCGATGCAGATCGGTGCGTCCACCGGTCTGATGACGATGATGCACGCCGAGAACGGGCCCGCCATAGACGTTCTCGTGGGCCAGTTGCTCGAGCAGGGCAAGACCGATCCGTACTATCACGGCATCGCGCGGGCCTGGCAGCTCGAGGAGGAGGCCACCCACCGGGCGATCATGCTGGCCGATTTGACCGGCGCCCCACTGTATGTCGTGCATGTCTCGGCGAAACAGGCTGTCGCACAGGTGGCTTCGGCGCGCGATCGAGGCCGCAACGTCTTCGGCGAGACCTGTCCGCAGTATCTGTACCTCTCACTGGAAGAGCAACTGGGCGCGCCGGGATTCGAGGGAGCCAAGTGGGTATGCTCCACCCCGCTGCGCTCGCGCGCGGAACACCATCAGGACCACATGTGGCAAGCGTTGCGCACCAACGACATTCAGATGGTCGCCACCGACCACTGCCCGTTCTGCATGAAGGGGCAGAAGGATATGGGCGTCGAGGATTTCTCCAAGATCCCCAACGGCATCGGCTCGGTGGAGCACCGGATGGACCTGATGTACCAGGGCGTGGTCGAGGGCCGGATCACCCTCGAGCGGTGGGTCGAGATCACCTCGACCACCCCGGCGCGCATGTTCGGGCTCTACGGCCGCAAGGGGGTGCTCGCGCCCGGCGCGGACGCCGACGTGGTGATCTACGACCCGAACGGGCACACCTCGATCGGCCTGGGCAAGACCCACCACATGAACATGGACCACTCGGCCTGGGAGGGGTTCGAGATCGACGGCCATGTCGACACGGTGCTCTCGCGCGGCAAGGTCGTCGTCGACGCGGGGGAGTACATCGGCCGCAAGGGCGACGGCCGCTTCGTGCGCCGCGATCAGTGCCAGTATCTGATCTAGGCCGGCGCACCGCCCGAGCTTGCGGAGTCGGCGGATGGGTGAACGCAGCAGGCGGGCAAGCCGGCAGAGTCTGCCGAGCCGGCAGGGCGAGCGGAGGAGGCGACGGGATGACGAGCCGACGGAGCGCGAGAAGTTGCCGGGTGGACTGACACAGGGAGACGACAATGCAATTCGGAGTGGTCCTGCAGTGTGATCCGCCCTCGGCGCGGACGGTGCAGCTCGCGAAACTCGCCGAGGCGTACGGCTTCAGCCATCTGTGGACCTTCGATTCGCACATCCTGTGGCAGGAGCCGTACGTGCTGCACAGCCGAATCCTGAACGAGACCAAGCGAATTACGGTCGGCCCGATGGTGACCAATCCGGCCACCCGGGACTGGGCGGTGACCGCGTCCACCTTCGCCACCCTCAACGAGGCGTACGGCAACCGCACCGTCTGCGGCATCGGGCGCGGCGATTCGGCCGTGCGGGTCGGCGGCGGACACCCCACCACACTGCGGACCCTGCGCGATTCGATTCATGTGATCCGGGAGCTGGCCAATTCCCGTGCCGTCGAATACGGCGGGCGCACAATACAATTCCCGTGGAGTGCGGGCTCTCGGCTGGAGGTGTGGGTCGCGGCGTACGGACCGAAGGCCCTGGCTCTCGCGGGCGAGGTCGCCGACGGATTCATCCTGCAACTGGCCGACCCGGATATCGTCGAGTGGGCGATCCGCACCGTCCGGCAGGCCGCCGCCGCGGCCGGGCGCGATCCGGGAGCGGTGAAAGTCTGTGTGGCAGCGCCGATGTACATCGGCGCCGACCACGCCCACATGCGGGAGCAGTGCCGCTGGTTCGGCGGCATGGTCGGTAACCACGTCGCCGACATCGTGGCCCGCTACGGTACGAGCGGACAGATCCCCGCGGCGCTGACCGACTACATCGCCGGGCGCCAGGGTTACGACTACAACCAACACGGCCGCACCGGAAACGTCCACGCGAACTTCGTCACCGACGAGGTCGTCGACCGCTTCTGCATCCTGGGCACCCCCCAGGAACACCTCGTCGCACTCCGCCGCCTCGCCGGGCTCGGCGTCGATCAGTTCGCCGGGTATCTGCAACACGACAACAAGGAGGAGACCATGCGGGTGTACGGGGAGATCGTGATTCCGCAGCTGAGTCCGGCAGTTACCGCGCTGCGGGCGAACTCGTGACGGCGAACCGAAACAGCCTGCCCAGCTCGGGATCTCGACCGGCTCGCGAATGTGATTCACCGTCGGCTCGCGAATGTGATTCACCGTCCGCGCTGGCTCTGCCGACGATCGAGCGAGCCGCTCGCATCGGCCGCGAGACGATTGCGCCCGCGTCTGGACCTCACTGGCACAAGGCCTTTCAGTGATCGGCGATAGCGGCCTTCGGTCGATCGAATCATCCCGCGACCATGCCTCGCGCACGGGGCAGCGGCAACTGTGGCGCGGACCGAGGCCCGCGCGACCCCGCTCGGTTTGCCGGTTTTCCTGGCCGACAACAGGTTTCACCGTGCTTCCGCCCTTCGGTGACGACCTCGGCGAGGGCGGGGCGAAGTCGTGATTCGAGCGGTAGTGCACGCGGTGCAGATCGAGTAGGGAAACAGCCATGACGAAAGCACAGACTCAGCCGGCCATAGCACGTTCGGCGCTGGTCAACGCGGACTTGACACCCACAACGGCGGAGACCGACGCCTGGCGCACCTGGGATCTGTTCTGCCTCTGGATGACCTCGGCGCACAGCATCGGCAGTTACGGGTTCGCCGTGGGCATGCTCGCGCTCGGGCTGACCGGGTGGCAGACCATGCTGGCGCTGTTCGCCGGAGTTCTGGTGCTGTGGGGCGGTAGCAATCTGATCGGCGTGGCGGGGCAGCGAGTGGGGGTGCCGTTCCCGGTGTTCGCCCGCGGCGCGTTCGGAATATTCGGCGCGAACCTCCCCGCACTGCTGCGCGCGCTGGTCGCCGTGTTCTGGTACGGCATTCAGACGTACCTGGCCTCCACCGCGCTGATCGTGTTGTTGCTGCGGGTCGCGCCCGGGCTGAAATCGTTGACGCAGCACAGCTTCATCGGCCTGTCGGAGCTGGGCTGGATCTCGTTTCTGGTGCTGTGGGCGGTGCAACTGCTGATCATCACGTACGGCATGGAGGTGGTGCGCCGGGTTTCGGATTTCGCGGGGCCGGTGGTGTGGATCGGGATGCTCGCGCTGGCGATCTGGATTCTCGGAAAGGCCGGGTGGAGTATCGATTTCGGCTCCCGCGCCGGGACGGCGCTCTCGGGCGGCAAGACGGTGGCCGCATTCGTCGGGGTGGCGTTCCTGATGGTGGCGTTCATGGCCGGGCCGCTGGTGAACTACGCCGATTTCGCGCGCTTCTCGCCCAGCAGGAAGGCCATTCTGCGCGGCAACGCGTGGGGTATTCCGTTCAACGAGACCGCTTTCGTGGTGATATCGATCGTCATCTCACTGGCCACGCTGAAGGTGTACGGCAAGGTGCTGTCCGATCCGGTGGAGCTGGTCGCGCACATCCACAGCGATACGATCGTCATCCTCGCCGCGGCGGTGTTCGCGATCGCCACTGTCGGCATCAATGTGGTGCTGAACTTCGTCTCCCCGTCCTACGACATCTCCAACACCGCACCGAAATACATCTCGTTCCGCAGCGGCGGCATCATCACCGCCGTGCTGTCGATCCTGGTATTGCCCTGGAAGCTCTGGGCCAACCAGAATTTCATCATCTACTTCCTGGGCGGCGTAGGCGCCCTGATGGGCCCGGTCTTCGGCATCCTGATCGTCGACTACTACTTGATCCGCCGCCAGCACACCGTAGTAGCCGACCTGTATTCCGAAGCGCCCCAAGGCATATACCACTACACCCGCGGCTTCAACCCCCGAGCCCTGACCGCCCTGGCGATCTCCGGAACAGCCGGAGTCCTGACAGCCCTGATCCCTCACTCCCAGTACATAACCGCGCTGTCCTGGCCCGTCGGCGTCCTCCTCGGCGGCGGGCTCATGTATGCCCTGAGTGCCGGAAGACGTTCCACAGCAGGGTAATCGGACCACCCCTCGGGCCCGCGCGTGGTGAGCGGGCCCGAATTGGTCGAGAGCGCTTACGGCACGCGCCGCACGGCGCCCTTGTCGGCCGACGTCGCCAACGCGGCGTAGGCGCGCAAGGCGGTGGTGATCGGACGATCGCGGGCGACCGGCTGCCAAGGACGTTCGCGCGCTTCCATTTTCGCGCGGCGTTCGGCGAGGACCTCATCGGAGACCAGCAGTTCCAGTGCGCGGGTGTGCACGTCGACGCGGATGCGGTCGCCGTTCTCGATCAGGCCGATGGTTCCGCCGCTGGCGGCCTCGGGGGAGATGTGGCCGATGGACAGGCCCGAGGTGCCGCCGGAGAAGCGGCCGTCGGTGATCAGCGCGCAGACCTTGCCCAGGCCCAGACCTTTCAGGAACGAGGTGGGGTGCAGCATCTCCTGCATACCCGGGCCGCCCGCGGGGCCCTCGTACCGGATCACCACGACGTCGCCGGGGGTGATCTTCTTGCCGAGGATGGCCGAGACCGCGTCCTCCTGGGATTCGAGCACCACGGCCGGACCCTCGAAGGTGAACAGGTCCTCATCGATGCCCGCGGTCTTGAGGATCGCGCCGTCGGGAGCGATATTGCCCTTGAGCACGCACAGTCCGCCCTCGACGGTGTAGGCGTGCGCGAGATCGCGGATGCAGCCGCCCTCGGCGTCGGTGTCCAGCGACGACCAGCGATTCTCCGTGGAGAACGGCACGGTCGTGCGCACCCCGCCGGGCGCGGCGTGGAACAGTTCCAGCGCCTCCTCGGAGGCCTTGCCCGAACGGATGTCCCAGGTGTCGAGCCATTCGTCGATGGTGCGGGTGTGCACGGTGCTGACGTCGGTCTCCAGCAGACCCGCGCGACGCAACTCACCCAGGATGGCGGGGATGCCGCCGGCCCGGTGCACGTCTTCCATGTGGTAGTCGGAGTTCGGGGAGACCTTCGACAGGCACGGCACCCGGCGCGAGATCTCGTCGATGGTGGCCAGATCGAAGTCGATCTCGCCCTCCTGCGCGGCGGCGAGGGTGTGCAGCACGGTGTTGGTGGAACCGCCCATCGCGACGTCCAGCGCCATCGCATTGCGGAAAGCCTTGGCATTGGCGATGTTTCGCGGTAGCACCGAGTCGTCGTCCTCGCGGTACCAGCGGTTCGCGATCTCCACGACGGTCTTACCGGCCCGCTCGAACAGCGCGCGGCGCGCCGCGTGGGTGGCCAGCGTGGAGCCGTTGCCCGGCAGCGCCAGGCCCAGCGCCTCGGTCAGGCAGTTCATCGAGTTGGCGGTGAACATGCCCGAACAGGAACCGCAGGTCGGACATGCGCTGCGCTCGACCTCGGTCAGGCCCTCGTCGTCCACGGCGCTCGAGGCGCTGGCCGAGATGGCGGTGATCAGATCGGTCGGAGCCTGCGCGACGCCGCCCACGACCACGGCCTTACCGGCCTCCATCGGACCGCCGGAGACGAACACCGTCGGGATGTTCAGCCGCATCGCGGCGTTGAGCATGCCGGGGGTGATCTTGTCGCAGTTGGAGATGCACACCAGCGCGTCGGCGGTGTGCGCGTTGACCATGTACTCCACCGAATCGGCGATGATCTCGCGGCTGGGCAGCGAGTAGAGCATGCCGCCGTGCCCCATCGCGATGCCGTCGTCCACGGCGATGGTGTGGAATTCGCGCGGCACGCCGCCCGCGGCCCGGACCGCGTCCGCCACGATCTCGCCGACGTCCTTCAGATGCACGTGGCCGGGAACGAACTGGGTGTACGAGTTCGCGATGGCGACGATCGGCTTACCGAAATCGGAATCGGTGAGGCCGGTGGCCCGCCACAGCGCGCGTGCGCCTGCGGCGTTGCGTCCGGCCGTGGTGGTGCGTGAACGAAGCGGTGGCATAGGTGTCGGGTCCTCGAATCTCGTCGCGGGGGCTGTTCGGCGACTGGTGACTGCCTGGACGGCCCTTTTACGGTACTCCCGAGTGAGGAGGAGGTTATGCGCCGGTGGGCGACTCGGCGGACCCGCGGCATGTTGTGCCGCGATCGGCCGGTTCCATTGTCAGCGCACGCGTCGTGACCGATATTCCCTCAGTCGCGTTCGCCCTTCGCGCCGGACTCGGCGTTCGCGTCGGTGCTCTCGGTCTCTTCGCCGGTGTCCTCGGGCGCTTCGGCTTCCGCCGCCGCGGCCTCAGCGCGGGCCTTCGCCGCGGCCGCCTCGGCCGCCGCGAACGGGTCCGGGATGCGTCCCCCGCTCGCCTCGATCAACTTCCGCAGCCGGTCGTATCCGACCGCGGGCAGCGGCACCTCGGACCCGTCGGACAGATGCGCGCGCACGTAGCCGCGCTTGGGAATGCTCACCCCTTGCAGCTGTGACCAGTCGATATGCCGCGAACCGAAGAACGTCCGCAGATCCAGCCCCGACGCGGACACCTTCGTCCGGGTGCGCTCGATCCAGATCGCGACGGCGATCGGAATGACGAACAGAACCCACAGCACCTGGGGCCAGCCGAAGAAGGCAAATGCAACACAGAACAGCAGCACGAACACGGCGAGATGACCGAGGCGCGGGTTCCTGATCACCCGCCCGGTATCGGGTACCTGGTCTGCGATGTGGGACGATCGAGCAGGTGGCACGGACTGATGCGACGAGGACACACCCACATCCTCGCATCAAGGCGATCGGACACAGATACCGCCCTGTCTCACATGATGGGACACCCATGTCAGGGAATTTGACTCAACGCCGCACGCCCACATACGGTCGTGCGCGTGAATCGAATCGAGCTCCTCGTAATCGGCCGGCGCGTCCAGCGCTGAGACTGATTACATCAGCTCGTAGCTGCGACGCGCCACCCTCGATCAGCCATCGGCTGTCGGGGGCTTTTTTGTGTTCAGGCCAGTTCCACTCAGGAATGACAAGCAGTAAAGGATCAAGACGGTGAGCGCACCTACCGCACGGCCCGGGCCCTCGGCTCGCAGGCCCGCGCCCTCGGCCAATCAGCCGGCATCCGCGACTACTGCCGCACCGAACCGCCGCCAGGTCCCGCCCGAGCGGGTCACCGGCGCGCAGTCGGTCGTCCGCTCCCTCGAGGAGCTCGGCGTCGACACGGTCTTCGGTATTCCGGGCGGTGCGGTACTCCCGGTCTACGATCCGCTCTTCGATTCCACCAAAGTCCGGCACGTGCTGGTCCGGCACGAGCAGGGCGCGGGTCACGCCGCGACCGGATACGCCCAGGCCACCGGCAAGGTCGGTGTGTGCATGGCCACATCCGGACCAGGTGCGACGAACCTGGTGACCCCGATCGCGGACGCGCAGATGGACTCGGTGCCGCTGGTGGCCATCACCGGTCAGGTCGGCCGGAGCCTGATCGGCACCGACGCCTTCCAGGAGGCGGACATCTCCGGTATCACCATGCCGGTCACCAAGCACAACTTCCTGGTCAACGATCCGCTCGACATCCCGCGGATGATCGCCGAGGCCTTCCACCTGGCCTCGACGGGTCGTCCCGGCGCGGTGCTGGTCGACATCCCCAAGGACGTGCTGCAGGCGCAGACGCTGTTCAGCTGGCCGCCGGAGATGCGGCTGCCCGGCTACCGTCCGGTGACGAAACCGCACGGAAAGCAGGTGCGCGAGGCCGCCCGGATGATCCTGGACTCGAAGTCCCCGGTGCTGTACGTCGGCGGCGGCGTGATCAAGGCCGAGGCGTCGGCCGAGCTGCTGGAACTGGCCGAGCTGACCGGCATCCCGGTCGTCACGACGCTGATGGCGCGCGGCGCGTTCCCGGACAGCCACCGGCAGAACATGGGTATGCCCGGTATGCACGGCACCGTGGGAGCCGTTGCGGCACTGCAGAAGTCGGATCTGCTGATCACCCTGGGCGCGCGTTTCGACGACCGCGTCACCGGCCAGCTCGACTCGTTCGCCCCGAACGCCAAGGTGATCCACGCCGATATCGACCCCGCGGAGATCGGCAAGAACCGGCACGCGGACGTGCCGATCGTCGGCGACTGCCGCGAGGTGATCGCCGAGCTGATCGAGACCCTCAAGGCCGACCCCGCCAAATCGGCCACGGAAAACACCGCGCTGCTGGAGCTTTCGGATTGGTGGAGCTACCTCGACGGTGTCCGCGAGAGCTATCCGCTGGGCTGGAGTCCGACCTCCGACGGTTCGCTGTCCCCGGAATTCGTCATCGAGACGCTCGGCCGGCTCGCCGGGCCCGACGCCATCTACTGTGCCGGCGTCGGCCAGCACCAGATGTGGGCCGCGCAGTTCATCAAGTACGAAAAGCCGCGTACCTGGCTCAATTCCGGCGGTCTGGGCACCATGGGTTACGCCGTGCCGGCGGCCATGGGCGCCAAGATGGGCGCGCCGGACAAAGAGGTGTGGGCGGTCGACGGTGACGGCTGCTTCCAGATGACCAATCAGGAGCTGGCCACCTGCGCCGTGGAAGGCGTGCCGATCAAGGTCGCGCTGATCAACAACGGCAACCTCGGCATGGTCCGGCAGTGGCAGACGCTGTTCTACGAGCAGCGCTACTCCAACACCGATCTGGGCACGCACACCCTGCGCATCCCCGATTTCGTCAAGCTCGCGGAAGCGTTGGGCTGCCACGGAATTCGCGTGGAGAAGGAAGAGGATGTGGAGGCCGCGATCCGCGAGGCGCAGTCCATCAACGACCGCCCCGTGGTGATCGATTTCATCGTCGGCAAGGACGCGCAGGTGTGGCCGATGGTCGCCGCCGGCACCTCCAACGACGAGATCATGGCAGCCCGCGGTATCCGCCCGCTGTTCGACGACGACGAAGCGGCCGCGGAGCCCTCGGTGATCCACGAGGCGATGGCGCACGAGCAGGCCGGGCAGAAGGGGAACCATCAATGAGCACCACCCACACCCTCAGCGTGCTGGTGGAGGACAAACCCGGCGTGCTGGCCCGGGTGGCGAGCCTGTTCTCGCGACGCGGATTCAACATCGAATCCCTCGCGGTCGGCGGCACCGAACTGCCGGACGTCTCGCGGATGACGATCGTTGTGACGGTCGAGGACCTGCCGCTCGAGCAGGTGACCAAACAGCTCAACAAGCTGGTGAACGTCATCAAGATCGTGGAGCAGGATTCGGACAACTCGGTAGCCCGCGAGCTGATCCTGGTGAAGGTGCGCGCCGATTCGAGCGTGCGCACCCAGGTCATCGAATCGGTGAACCTGTTCCGCGCCAAGGTGATCGACGTCTCGCCCGATGCGCTCACCGTCGAGGCGACCGGCACCCGGTCCAAGCTCGACGCGCTGCTGCGCATGCTCGAGCCCTACGGCATCCGGGAGATCGTGCAGTCCGGCGTGGTGGCGGTGGGGCGCGGTCCGAAATCGATCACCGCGACCCGGTGACGTAGGTCTCGCGCCGTACGCGGTGGTAGGGGACGGGCGCTGCGTCGACGCCGCGCCGCGAGGACTAGGGTTGTCGTCGGTCGATAGGTCGGCGCAACTGCTTTCCCCCGCTGCCGCGGGGTCCGATCCAAATTGATGCATTGAACTGAATGCGCCTGGTGGCGCGTACCGAACACACTCCCCGGCACGCTCGGGGATCATCCGCGAAGGGATACAAACAGTGGCTATCGAGCTGTTCTACGACGACGACGCCGACCTGTCGATCATCCAGGGACGCAAGGTCGCCGTCATCGGCTATGGCTCGCAGGGGCACGCGCACTCGCTGAGCCTGCGTGACTCCGGCGTCGAGGTCCGCATCGGCCTGAAGGAGGGCTCGAAGTCGCGGGTCAAGGCCGAGGAGGCCGGGCTGACGGTCGGCACTCCCGCCGAGGTCTCCGAGTGGGCCGACGTGATCATGCTGCTCGCCCCCGACACCGCGCAGGCGTCGATCTTCACCAACGACATCGAGCCGCACCTGAAGGACGGCGACGCGCTGTTCTTCGGTCACGGTCTGAACATCCACTTCGGCCTGATCAAGGCCCCGGGCAACGTCACCGTCGGCATGGTCGCCCCCAAGGGCCCCGGCCACCTGGTGCGTCGTCAGTTCGTCGACGGCAAGGGCGTGCCCTGCCTGATCGCGGTCGACCAGGACCCGAAGGGTGAGGGCCAGGCCCTGTCGCTGTCCTACGCGAAGGCGATCGGCGGCGCCCGCGCGGGCGTCATCAAGACCACCTTCAAGGAGGAGACCGAGACCGACCTGTTCGGTGAGCAGGCCGTGCTCTGCGGTGGCACCGAGGAACTGGTCAAGACCGGTTTCGAGGTCATGGTCGAGGCCGGTTACGCGCCGGAGATGGCCTACTTCGAGGTGCTGCACGAGCTGAAGCTGATCGTTGATCTGATGTACGAGGGCGGCATCGCGCGCATGAACTACTCGGTGTCCGACACCGCGGAGTTCGGCGGCTACCTCTCGGGCCCGCGCGTCATCGACGCGAGCACCAAGGAGCGGATGAAGGAGATCCTGAAGGACATCCAGGACGGCACCTTCGTCAAGCGCCTGGTCGCCAACGTCGAGGGCGGCAACAAGGA
>CBJNFW010000200.1:0-16314 GCA_966435935.1 uncultured Nocardia sp. | reverse complement strand
GGCGAGAAGGTGTCCGTCGAGGTTCCCGCGCAGGAAGAGGGCGTCACCAAGGTGACCTCCCGCGAGCCCGTGGTCGGCGGCGACCGTCCGGAGCTCACCGAGGCCACCATCGTGGTCTCCGGTGGCCGCGGCGTCGGCAGCGAGGACAACTTCCACAAGGTCGTCGAGCCGCTGGCCGATGCGCTCGGCGCCGCGGTGGGCGCGTCCCGCGCCGCGGTCGACTCCGGCTACTACCCGGGTCAGTTCCAGGTCGGCCAGACCGGTAAGACGGTCTCCCCGCAGCTGTACGTCGCGCTGGGCATCTCCGGTGCGATCCAGCACCGCGCGGGCATGCAGACCTCGAAGACCATCGTCGCGGTCAACAAGGACGAGGAAGCCCCGATCTTCGAGATCAGCGATTACGGCATCGTGGGCGACCTGTTCAACGTCGCTCCGCAGCTGACCGAAGCGGTCAAGTCGCACAAGGGCTAGTCAGCTCGAACTGCACTACAGTGGCCCCGGATGGAAACAGCCGGGGCCAAGGTTGTTTTCGATCACAAGAGTTTGTAACGGTTCGGTCGCTGTCATCCTGAATTACTGCTAATGTTGGCCGTCGTCGGGTTACAGGAGCGGTCGGGTCCTGATCCGGCGGTGCCGTCGCGAGATCGCCTGTCCCGGCGGCATTTCGAGCTTTCGAAGGGTAGGTTTTCGCCTGCCCTGTTCGGAGAAGTTGACAGGCATGAATCCGGTCGCGGGCAAGACGCGGCCGACGAGCTGAGGAAGGCGAGGCGGCCGGGCACCCGGCAAGAGGAAACCTGATGAATCAATCTACTGCCGTGACGATTTCGTGGATCCTCGCCGTGGTGCTCCTCCTGGCCGTCTGCGCGGCGGTCTACGCGGTCTACTATGCGGCTCAGCAGCGCGCACGCGCCGAGACCGCCGCCCGCGAGGTCACCTCGCGCGAGGACGCGCTCGAGTATTTCGTCACCACGACGATGCCCTTCGCGGTCGAGTCCACGCGACATTCGGACAGCCAGGTGGAACTGCCCACCGGCAACGAGCGCTTCCCCCGGCTGCTGCGCGGCCTGGCCGAGCGCTACATCTCCGATCTGCACATGGTGCAGGCCGAGACCCGCGACCGGACCCGCCACGAGGCGGAATTCGAAGCGCAACAAGCTATTTCGCAAGCCGAGAGCGCCAGCCGGGCCGAGATCGAGGCCGCCCGCGCGGAGGCCGACAAGGTCCGCAACGACGTGCAGGCCGGGGCCCACGAGGCCACCAGTGCCGCGGTGCGCTCGTTCGGCACGTCGGTGGTGAGCCTGGGCGCCGACGTCGGCCAGGTGGTCAGCGACGCGCTGCGCCGCCACCGCGGTGACGAGGTCTACGAGACGCTCTCCCGGATCGACCACAACGTCCAGCAGATGATCCGTCAGGCGCAGTCCTACGTCATCGTCTGTGGTGGTCTGCCCGGACGCCGCTGGCCGCAGCAGTCGCTGACCGACATCGTCGGCGGCGCCATCGGCCGCGTGCGTGACTACACCCGCGTCCGGCCCGGACAGCTCGACCGGGTCGTGATCAGCCGCGCGGTCGAGCCGCTGGTGCACACCCTGGCGACGTTGCTGGACAACGCGTTGCGCTACTCCCCACCGACCTCCTTCGTGGATGTCAGTTTCCAGGAAGGCCACCACGGCGTCACCGTCATCATCGATGACGCCGGTGTGCGGATGAACGCCGAGCAGATGGAGGAGGCGCGGCAGATCCTGGCCGGAGAACGCGCCGTGGACATCCACCAGCTCGGCCCCGCCCCGCGAGTCGGCCTGCCCGGTATCGCCGCCCTGGCCCGACGCTACGGCTTCAGCGTCTACGTCGACGGCCCCAACGCGTACGGGGGTATGCGCGCCATGGTATTCGTTCCCGAAACCCTGCTGACCGAGCGCAAGACCACCGAGCAGTCCGCCGCTGATCCGGCGGTGCCGGCGGTATCCGCACCCGCGCCCGTGGAACCTGTTGCGGTGCAACCGAACCCGCCGATACCCGCGCCCGCCCCGATCCGGGAGCCGGAGCCGGTGTCGATCCAGGAGCCGGAACCAGTCACCACCTCGACCGTGCACGAGATCACCCCGGGCGGACTGCCGCGCCGCCGCCGCCGGACCGTTTCGGTCTCCAGCGTGGCGCGACTGGCCAGCGCCGAGGACGGCACTGTCTCCGAAACCACCGCGCTGCCCCGCCCCGAGATCGCGACCGCGTGGCACAGCGGTTCCCAGAGCGGCCGCGCCGCATTCGACGAACACAGCGAAGGGATGACATCCTGATGGGCACACCCGGTACAGCCGTCACCGACGGCAACAAACTGGCCTGGATGCTCGACGATCTCCACGTTCCCGGCGTTCGCTTCGCCGTCCTGCTCTCCGAAGACGGTCTGCGGATCGCCCATGTCGGCGACATCGGCCTCGACGACGCCGAACGCTTCGCCGCCGCTTCCTCCGGGCTGCGTTCACTGGGCAAGGCCCTGGGCGAATTCTGCGGTACCGCGAACGCGGTGCGGCAGAACATGACCGAGTACGACGACGGGATGATCTTCATCACCGCGGCCGGCGAGGGTGCGCTCATCGGCGTGTCGACCACCAGCGAGGTCGATGTCAGCATGGTCGCCCACCGGATGAACGAACTCGCCGGTCGAGTCGGCCGGGAGCTCGGTAGCCTTCCGCGCCAGCACTAGCGGCCGGTGACATGAGTAACCACCGGCGCGACCCGGATCTGGTGCGTTCGTATGTCCGTACAGGCGGTCGTCTACGTCCCAGTCGTGAACTCGACCTGGTGACCCTCGTTGTGGCAGCTCAGGATCCAGCACCGGGCACGAGCCCGGATGCGCTGCGGGTCCTGGGGGTGTGCAGTCGGCGCCGCGTGCTCTCGCTCGCCGAGATCGCCGCCTACCTCGATCTGCCACCTTCGGTGGTCAAGATCCTCGCATCCGACCTGCTGGACAGCGGCCACCTGGCCACACCGGCCCCGGCGAAATCCGTGCCGGAGCTTGCTTTGCTCGAGGAGGTACTCAATGGGCTCCGCGCTCTCGCCGTCTGAGTCTGCGGTTCCCGACCGCACCGTCGACTATGTGCCCGAGACCGTGACCCGGTCGGTGAAGTTACTGGTCGCCGGTAACTTCGGTGTCGGCAAGACCACGTTCGTGGGCAGCGTGTCCGAGATCCGGCCGCTGCGCACCGAGGAGACCATCACCGAGGCCAGTGTCGGCATCGACGATATGGCCGGTTTGCCAGGTAAGGTGACCACCACCGTGGCAATGGATTTCGGCCGCATCACGCTGAATCCCCAACTGGCGCTGTATCTGTTCGGCACGCCGGGGCAGCGACGGTTCATCCCGTTGTGGGAGGAGCTGTCCCGCGGCGCGCTGGGCGCGCTGGTCCTGGTCGACACCCGGCGAATCGACAAGGCCGACGAGGTACTCGCGGTGCTCGAGGAGCGCGGCGTTCCGTATTCGGTGGCGGTCAACGAATTCGAGGGGTCGCAGCGTTATCCGCTCAGCGAGATCCGCGATGCCCTGGACCTCGAGCCCAACACCCCGCTGACCGCCCTGGACGCTCGCGACCGCGGCACCTGCCTGCGTTCGCTGATCACCCTGGTCGAACATCTCTTCCACCGGGTCGAGACCCGAGGCTGAGATCCGCGGCTCAGGAGCTGTGTAGTGCGGCCAGCAGTGTCACCAGAATCGGTGAGGGCCGCACATCACTGCGCACGACCGAGGACACCGGCACCCGCAGCGGGCGGCCGGCCAGATTCAGTCGCGCGATTCCCTCGACCGCGGTGTTCGCGTACAGGATGGTCCAGGCGTCGGGCCGGTTGATCAACTCCATCGTGGCCGTGTGGTCCGGCGGGATGGGCGGCCCGAAGGTCGGCCGGATCGGCAGGTCGGCGAATGCGGCGCGGATCACATTGTGCAGCAGCACCTGTTCCTGTTCCGGCGGCAGCAACAACGGGTAGTTCCCCAACTGGGTGAGCGTGACGTCCTCGCGTCCGGCGAGCGGGTGAGAGGTCGAGGCCGCCAGTACGAGGTCCTCGACCCACAGTTGTTCGACCGTCAGACCGGGCTGATCGACGCTGCCCCGGATGAGAGCAAGATCACAATCGCCATCCGCTACCGCACTGATGCGCTGCCGGAAGGGCTTTATGACGAACTCGATCTCGGCCCCCGGATGCGCATCGCGCGCCCCGGCGATCGCGGAGAGCGATCTTGTTGCGAATGACATATTGGCGGCCAGGCGAATTCGTGGCCCCGAGGCCCGCACAGCAGCGCGAATGGCCGATTCGAGGCTCAGCATCTGTTTCGCAAGCGGAAGTAGCCGAGCGGTTGCGTCGGTCGGAACGACCGATCGCGTGGAGCGTTCGAAGAGCTGTACACCAAGATCGTGTTCGAGTCTGGCGATCTGGTGACTGATAGCCGATTGCGATATGAAGCACCGCGATGCCGCCCGACTGAAGCTGAGTTCCTCGCAGACGGCGACGAAGTACGAGAGTTGCCGTAATTCCATCACGGTCTCCATTCATGAAAGATCAAGATAAGAGTCATCTGAATTATGCGCCCTGACCCGTGGAACAGTCCCCTTCCGGATCGCGTTTACTAATGACAGAAGGAGGCTGTCATGCAAAACGTGGATGCGGGTATCGAAGCCGCGGATGTCGTCATCGTCGGATCGGGCTTCGGCGGGCTCGCCGCCGCGAAGCAGTTGAGCAAGTCGGGGGTTGATTACGTCCTCATCTCGAGCACCCCGGAGCATCTGTTCCAGCCGCTGCTGTATCAGGTAGCGACGGGTGTGCTCCCGGCCACAGACATCGCCCCGCCGATCGCGCAGGTGCTGCGTCGGCACAAGGGTGCGGATGTGCGGCTGGGTAAGGTCGTCGAGGTCGACGCCGACGCGGCGGTGCTCACCTACGAGACCGAGCAGGGCGCGCGCAAGATCCGGTACGGCTCGCTGATCGCGGCCACCGGAGCCAACCAATCTTATTTCGGCCGTGACGATTTCGCCGAGAAGACCTATTCGCTCAAGACCATCGACGACGCCAAGCGGCTGCGTGCGCAGATCGAGCGCGTCTTCGCCGAGGCCGCGGGAGCCGATCAGCAGACTCGTGAGCGGCTGCTGAGCTTCGTGGTCGTCGGCGCCGGGCCGACCGGCGTCGAGGTCGCGGGCCAGCTCAAGGAACTCGCGAAAAGGCATTACCACCAGGAGATTTCGGTCGCTCTCGTGGAGGGCGCCGGTGCCGTGCTGCCCCCGTTCGGCGGCAGCCTGTCGGAATACGCGCGGGAGTCGTTGAGCCGCAACGGCGTCGAGGTGCTGCTCGACACGTTCGTCACCGATATCGAGGACGGCAAGGTCACGGTCAAGACCAAGGACGGCGTCGAGCGTGGTATCGCCGCCGAGACCGTGGTGTGGTCGGCGGGTGTGGCGGCCGGTGGATTCGCCGGACTGCTCGCCGAGGCCACCGGCTGCGAGACCGACCGCGCCGGTCGCCTGCTGATCAATCAGGACTGCACGGTCGGCGGCCACGCCGACATCTACGCGATCGGCGATATGACCTCGCTGAACGGCTACCCCGGCCAGTCGCCCACGGCGATGCAGGAAGGCCGCCACGTCGCGGACATCATCCGCCGCAAGAAGCAGCCGGGCACGCCCTTCGTCTACTGGGACAAGGGATCCATGGCGGTGATCAGCCGGTTCAGCGCGGTCACCAAGGTCAGCGACAAGCTGAAGTTCACCGGCGTCATCGCGTGGACCGCCTGGCTCGCGGTGCACCTGTTCTACCTCGTCGGATTCCGCAACCGATTCATCGCGGTCGCGTCCTGGCTGGTGGCCTTCATCGGCACCGGCCGTCCGGGGTTCGCCGAGACCGAGAAGGTCCCCGCGGCTCCCGCCGCCGAACAACGACGAGCGGCGTAGCCGCACCCCACAGGCCCTCCGGGAACGACCGGAGGGCCCTGTCGTGCGCGGCGGACTCTCACGCAGCGCGTTCCACCTCCGCATCGGTCGTCGCCATCTCGAACAGCTCGTCGGCGAGTACGTCGGGCCCGACCCGCTCGACCTCGTTCGGCTCGACCGAGGCGAAATGCCCGGAGTCGTACAACCGCTGCGCCGCGCTCGTCTCGATGAGCCTGCCGATCTGCAGACTACCCACGCGCACCCCTGCCGGGGACACCTGCTGAGCCACCGAACGCAGGTAATTGAGCAGCCCGGACTGCGGAATGCCGACACTGGCCAACGCCGGCTGCGGGTCGCGCACGGAACTGCCCTGTGCGACGAGTACCGCGCCCGATCCACGCCGCACCATCTCCGGCAACAGGGCGTGCAGGATGCGGACGGGTGTGGTCAGATTCAGCGGCAGCCAGGATCGCAGGGTGTCCGCGTCGAGGGCGAGCGCATCCACCGGGAGGCGTTCCACCCCGCCCGGGGAGTAGAGCACCACGTCCGGAATGCCATGGCGGGCGAGTAGATCGGCCAGTGCGGTATCGACCTGAGTGTCGTCGGCGAGATCTGCCAGCAGGACATCGGCGGCGATGCCGTCGACGGCCAGCCTCTGCCGCAGCGAGTCGAGTGTGCCGCCGTTGCGCGCGATCAACGTCACCGAATACCCGGCGAGACCGAAGCGGCGCGCGGCGGACAGACCGAGCGCGGGGCCTGCGCCGAACACAGCCAGATGAGACATGACGAACTCCTGTTCCTGAAGTTGAGAAGGTACTCAAGTTGAGCACATTCTCAACTTAGCGCGAAAGTCGAGAGGGCGCTCGAGTTGTTAGGCTGAAATCATGGTGGACGCGGCCGGACGAGGGAGTATCGCGAGCGCCGAGACGCGACCGCGCCGCCGGGACGCTCGCGACAACCGGGACAAGGTCGTCACGGCGGCCCGGAGGCGGTTCGCCACCGATGGGCTCGACGCCTCGCTCAACGCGATCGCCCGCTACGCCGGTGTCAGCATCGGCACGCTCTACAATCACTTCCCGACCCGGGAGGAGTTGATCGGCGAAGCGCTGCTCGAGCAGGTGCGGGAGTCGGTGCGCAGCGCCGAGGCCGCACTGGCGGCCGCCGATCCGTGGACAGGTCTGGTCGAACATCTGACCACGCTGGCCGCATGGCAGGCCCGCGACCGCGGCTTCACCGATATCTGCGTGCGGTCGCTACCGCCCGAGAGCCCCATCGAAATCGCGAAACATCAGGGCCACAAGCTGTTTCAGCAACTGATCACGCGGGGTCGCGAATCCGGCGCGCTGCGTTCGGATGTCGACGTCACCGATATCGGACTGATGTTGTGGTCGGCCGTGCGGGCGACCGAGGGAGTACGCGAGCAGGCTCCCGATGCCTGGCGGCGGCACCTCGGCATCCTGTTGGACGGTCTGCGCAGTGCGGCCGCACATCCGCTGCCGGGGCCGCCGCTGGACCATGAAACCCTGCGCACGGCAATGCGTTCGGGTGACTGAGCGACTCAGGCGCGGCGCAGTGATACCACCGGAATCGTCCGGATGCCCTTGGTCTTCTCCGCGTATTCGGCGAACCCCGGATAACGGCGGGCCTGTTCGGCGTAGATCCGGTCCCGATCCGTGCCGGTGACCTCGCGCACGATGACCGGATAGGTCTCGGTGCCGCGCTCGATCTGCGCGGACCCTGCCGTGGTGAGGTTGTAGTACCAATCCGGATTGGTCGGCGCGCCGGCCTTGGACGCGAAAACGTAGACGAGATCCGGGTCGTGCTCATCGGCCAGATACATCATCGGAGTCACCGACTCCCGCCCGCTCTTGCGGCCACGATGATGGAGCAACAATATCGGCGCTCCCTCGAACGGCCCACCGACACGGCCCTCGTTGGCGCGGAACTCTGCGATGGTCTTCGCATTCCAGTCGTCCATGGGACCATCCTCGCCGATATCCCGCCTCGCGAGCCGATATCGGATCGGCGCGGCGGCGATCCGACCCGTCGGAGCGAGCTACATACCGTTGACCTCGACGATCGGGGCCGGATACACGTCGTGCGGGACATCGGACCGCCACGGCGTATGCACCGACGCGCCGGGGAGATGCGCCAGTTCGGGAAGCCAGCGGCGCACGTACTCACCATCCGGATCGTGACGTTCGGCCTGGCGCAGCGGGTTCAGCACGCGGTTGGGACGGGTGTCGGTACCCGTGCCGGCCGCCCACTGCCAGTTGAGCTGGTTGTTGGCCACGTCGCCGTCGGTCAGCCAGCGCTGGAAATGCGCCGCACCGGTGCGCCAATCGATACGCAGGGTCTTGGTCAGGAAGGCGGCCACGATCAGGCGGGCCCGGCCCGGCATCCATCCCTCGGCCAGCAGTTGCCGCATCGCGGCGTCGATCACCGGATATCCGGTGCGGCCCGTACGCCAGGCCTCGGCGGCGTCCGGATCGTCGCGCCATTCCACCGGCCCGCGCCGATAGTCGGTCCACCCGGCTTCCGGCCGGTCGGCCAGCAGTTGATGGTGGAAATCGCGCCAGGCCAGCTGCCGGACGAAGGCGTGGCCACCGGGCGTCGAGGAATCGACCCGATGCACCAGCTCGGTCGGAGAGATACAGCCGAAATGCAGGTACGGCGACAGATGCGACGTCGCGTCGGCCGCGAGATCGTCACTCATCGAATCGTATTTCCGGATCGGCCCGGCGAGCCACTGCTTCATCAGTTTGCGGCCACTGGTCTCACCGCCCGCGATCATCTGCGGCGACCCCGGTTCGTCGCACAGCTGACCGAACCGGGGCAGGGCCGCGCCCCGGTACGACGGCACCACGAATCGTCGCGGCGGCGCGAGCGGGCGGCGCACGGGAGTCTGCATCCAGCGCCGGAAATACGGCGCGAAAACAGCGAAATGGTTGCGGCCGGTGGCGGGCGTCGGGTCGCCGGGTGTGGCTACCGTCAGCGAGTCGTCATGGGTGTACAGCAGGCAGTCGCGGTGCGCGAGCCGCTCGCGCAGCCGCCGCTCACACACGCCGCTGTACCCGCTCACACCAACGGCGATGTGCAGGCTTTCGGCGTGCGTGCGCGCGACCACGCGATCCACCTCCTCCAGAACGTCTCCGCGCCGGATCACCAGTCGACCGTCCAATGCGCGTAGTTCGTCGTCGAGCTCGCTCAGGGCGGTCAGCAGGAAGCGGATCCGGTTGGGCGCCACCGGTTCCCGCGCGATGATCCGATCGTCCAGCACGAACAGCGGGACCACCGCGGCGCCCTCGCGACAGGCCGCGCGCAACATCGGGTTGTCGTGCACGCGCAGATCGCGGGTGAACAGGGCGATCGTGACGGTCATCGAACTCCACCTCCACGGCGGATACGATCAGCGAGCGGGAAAACCTTTGTCACACTGGGCCTTTCGTCAGGCGGCGCACAGCGGAGCGATGGTGCCCAGCCCGCCCGTGGTGGGTGAGGTCAGATAGGTGCAGCTGTTCTCACCCGCCGCCGCGATGGCCGTACGGACCGCGGCCCAGTGCGCCGGGTCGAGCGCCGGCGTGCGCGAGAGTACGAAGCCGGATATGCGCGCGGGATCGGTCACCAGCGCCCAGTCGTAGTCACCGCCCAGCGCGGTCACGACGTAGTTGGGCGGTCCGTCGCGGCGGTCCTGAGTCGGCACCCCCGGAAAGCTCACGTGCAGTTGGGCTTTGGTAGCCGGGTCGGTCACGGCCGCGGTGCCGTCGATCTGGTTCGCGCTGCCGTTCCAGGTGGTGCAACTGTTGTGCACCGATACGTCGCCGCGAGGGTCGAGGCTGTACACGGCCCGCGTATCACGGGCACAGACGAGATTGAAGTATTGCGGCACGGCAGCCAGCTGATACCAGGTGCCCAGATATCGCCCCAGTTCGAGGTGCGGAACCGGCGCGGGAGGGGCCGCGGATGCCATCGGACCGGCGACCGCGAGGGTAGCCGCGGCAACGCCCAGCGTGGCGGCCGACCGGCCGAGCCACCGGGGTCGATCGATGATCACACCGTCCTCCTTCGATTCGACTGGATACCTCACTGTAGCAGCTTTCGATGCAAATTCGATGCGTTCTCCCGACAGATTTCGGGCAATCGTGGCTTAGCCGCGGATATCACCTGCACGAAAGGGTTTTGAACGATGCATAAACGATGCGTCTGTCGACATCCGCTCGCGGGTTCGGATGCGGCCGGACGCTGTACCGAACTACCGGATCGGCGGGCCGCCCGTGGCGGAATCAGGCATGGGTGTGGGTATCGAGGGTGCGTCCGAGGATGTGGCGGAGCGCGAATTCCAGTTCGGGGGTGCGGAATCGGTGTCCGGCATCCAGCAATCGCACCGGCCGCACGCGCTGGCTGGCGGCGGCGAGTTCGCGGGCGCCCTCGGCGCCCAGAAGCAGCGCCGGGCCGAATTCGGGGACCGGGAGCAGGGCGGGGCGATGCAGCACGCGGGCCAGGGTGCGGGCGTATTCGGCGTTGGTGACCGGGTGCGGCGCAACGGCGTTGACCGGGCCGGCCAGGTCCGTATCCCACAGTGCCCGGTGGTAGATGTCGACCAGGTCATCGATTCCGATCCAGGACAACCATTGGCGGCCGTCACCGATGCGTCCTCCGAGCCCGGCCGCGAACAGCGGGCGCTGCAGACGCAGCACGCCGCCGCGGGGCGACTGGACGATCCCGGTGCGCACGGTTACCACGCGAATGCGATCCGCGGCCACCGAGGCAGCGGACTCCCAGCGTGTGACCAGATCCGCGAGAAAGCCCGTACCGGCCGAACTGCTCTCACTCAGCTCCTGCGAGCCTCGGTCGGCGCCGTACAGACCGATCGCGGACGCGCTGACGAAGGTGCGCACCCCGGACCGCGCGGCCACGTCGGCGAGCCGTCTGGTGGGCTCGATCCGGCTGTCGGCGATGGTGCGCTTGTGCGCGTCGGTGAACCGGCCCGCGATGGAGGCTCCGGCCAGATGCACCACCGCGTCCACCCCCTCCAACAGCGTCGGATCCGGATCGGACGGGTCCCATCTGCGCTCGCCGAGTCCGGACGGTGCACGGCGAACCAGCCGGATCACGGTATGGCCACCCGTACTCAGCATTGCGGTGAGCGCGGATCCGACCAGGCCACGCGCACCGGTGACCGCGATGACCGACGGCGGCAGGCCGCGCTCGGCCGCACGCCGGTGGGCCGGCAGATCGTCGGACAGCTGGCGGGAGCGGTAGGCGAACATCGCTCGCAGGACGAACTCCGGCACCGGAGAATCGACGCGGTCCACCACTCGGGTCAGGTCCGTGTCCAAGACCTCGAATTCATGGGTGTGCCGCCAGGGCAGCAATCCCACGGGCAGTGTGGTGAGCCCGTCTGTCACCAACTCGTCGACGAACCGGTGCGGCGGATCGTAATCGCGTGCACGATGCTGGGCCACCCAGGACAGTCCGCCCGGCAGGCCCAGAATCGCACGTCCGTCGGCCAGGGATCGCGCCTCCGACCGCACGCCCACCGGTTGCCATGGCGGGGCGAGCCGAGTGAACGCCCCGGGACGTTCGAACCAGGCGAATACCTCGTGACGAGGCGCGGCGACGACACTCGACCATTCGATGCCCACGAACAGAGGGTAACCATGTTCGAGCAAATCCCTGGCTCATTCACCCGACCGGCTCCCACCGACGGCAATTCGTTCCAACGCGCGACGTGCCGATCCCGTGACGAGAGCCCCCGGGCCCTGCTTGTACCGGGTGCAGCAGCGGATCACTCCGAATGCCGAACCTGACTTCGCGCCGGTCCGAAGCTGAGCCGAGCGACACCGGCGATGCGCGAGCACGCTCGGCACTCAGGCGCGTTCCTCGCGGAACGGAATGCGGACCGCCTCGACGGCGGTGCGTACCTGCTCGCAGTCGGTGTCGGTGAAGCCGCCGGACTTCTCCAGGACGGTGTCGCGGCAAGCCGTGAGCAAGGTGTCCGCCAGGGCCGGATAGTCGGCGCTGGGGTACAGCTCGGTCTGCACCGCCCAGTACAGGGCGGCGGCCTTCTTCAGGCCGATTCCCCGGATCTTCCGGCCGCCGAAGGCGCCACCGTCCGTGATCAGGAAGGCCAGTTTGTTACCGACACCGCTGTTGATGTGCACCCCGCCCAGATCCGGCACCCGGTTGCGATCGGAATACGTGGCCGGAGCCCAGCCCGGTCCGCGATAGGTCTCGGGCTGCGGATTTGCCACGGTGGCAGGAGATTTCATGTCCCGGACGACCCCAACCTGCGTACCGTTGCCGATCTTCCAGCGATCCACGTCGGAATGCGCCGTGCGCGTGGCCAATTCGGTGAACTCGCCGAATACGTCGGAGAGTGATTCGTTGATCGCCCCCGACTCGTTGACGTAGTCCAGATCGCTTGTCTTCCCCGTGACACCGTGGGTCAGCTCATGGGCGACGACGTCCAGCCCGAGCACCGCGGTGCCCATCACGAACCCTTCGGCATCGGACCAGAAGGCGTTCGCGTACGGGCACGTATCCGGGCAGACCCGGACCTGGGCGCGCAGCGCCCTACCCCGTCCGTCGTGCGTATCGATGCCGATCAGATCGGTGAGACTGCCCAGATCGGTGTAGTGCGCGTAGAACTTCTCGGTATCGCCGATCCAGTCGTAGACCTTGTTCGCATCCTCGTTTCCGCGCACGCGATCCTGCCCCTCGGCGCGCACGACCGGATACGACCCGTCGGCGCCGCACGGAATGCCGAGCTGCGCCGGCGCGCCGTGGAAATTCGCATCGCACACCACGCGGGCCAGATTCGCGCCGGTCCGCCACGCGTCCAGGACCGTGCCGGACGGATCGGCCGCGATGAATATCCGCCATCCCGCACCGGCCGCCGTGACCTCGAAACGATATGCGGGTACCGCGGTCTTGTCCGGACCGCTGCCGGTCAGCTCCGGATCGAACCAGGCCGCGGATCCGGTCCGCACCCGCACCGCGGGCACCGGGACGTGCGCGAGTTCGGCGACGGTGGCGAGCGCACGCTCCCGGGCGCTCGGCGGCGGAGTCGTCCGCGCCGCCGGGAAACCGCCCGAGGCGCGTTCGGCCAGTGCGCCGCTCGCCGAGAGCAACGCGCCGTCCGACCGCAGGGCAAGCGCGACGGCCGCGCCGTACACGGGCACCGCGTCGATCGACTGCGTGAGCCGCACAGTGCTACCGCCGCCCCGACGAGAAACCTTCTGCACCAACAGTTTTCCCGACGCGGCCGCACCGAAGAGCTGCCCGACGGCACTCGTGTGCGCGAGGGCCGCCTCTGCGGCACCGCCGGCCGCGCCCGGTCGCGGAACGGGACTGTCCGGGACGACCTGACGCACCGATCCGGCCGCATCGCGGTGAATCCGCTTCGGCGCCACCACGAGTGCGGGCGGGCCGGGCGGTTGAGCCGACGCCGGGCCCACCGCCGAAACGGATGCGAGTACCACCGCGCACAGGACGGCGATCGAAATCCTCATGAATCCCCCTACGGTTCGATGACAACGCCGAAACTCGGCGCGCATCGAGCGAACCCGAAAGGTTCGGCACCGACCTGCCGAGAGATGGCGTCTTACGACAAATTCGTTCTTCTGCAATCCATTTCGATTGCGGTCCCCCGAGACGAATTCTCCCGGTATTCACATGGCCGGCCCCGTGGACCGTGTGCGGTCCGTGCCGCTACAACTTGGCGTAGATCTTCTGCACCGTGGCCCAGGTGCGGGTGGTGACCTCCTTGCCGAAGGTCTTGTCCAGCCACACCATATGATTCGGCGTACCCGGCGTGCTGTTGTCCATCACCGTCAGCAGCGCCCGCACCTTCGCGTCGTACCCGCGGAGCTTCACCTGTGCGGCCAGATCCGCGGGCGGTTCGGCGCCGAGACCGGGATTGTCCGCATTCTTCAGGAAGGTGACCATCAGATAGGTCTCCCGCGAATGCGTCATACCCGCGAACGGATCGGATTCGATCAGCGCCTGAATCTCCGCGCGCGTGCGAATCAGTGTGCCGCCGCCGATTCCCAGTTCACTGGACAATCCGCGCTGAATCGTCGATTCCAGTGCGGCGCAATCGGTCTCCTCGGCGCTGAACACGAGATTGCCGCTGCCGAGCACCGACCCGACCGATTCGAACCCCAGCCCGGTGAATACGCCGCGCAATTTCTCGCCCCGCATGGCGGGATTGCTCGGAGTTATACCTCGCAGAAGAGCGGCGTATCGGTTCATGGCTCAGACGCTACCGCCCGCCACCGACAGATTCACCCCGCTACGGCCGGCCTCGCTAGGACGCGCCGATACTCGAAGATTCCACCTGTGCAGCACTACCGTTCCGCGCCTTCTTGCGCTCGATATCGGCCAGCGCGGCCTGATGGGCAGCGCGCGCGTCGGCGGCCGCGTCCCAGGCTTCCTTGCGGTTCTTGACCACCTTGGCGGGCGCGCCGACCGCGATGCTGTAGTCCGGAACGTCGCCCTTGACCACGGCGTGCGCACCCAGGACACAGCCGCGGCCGACCCGGGTGCCGCGCAATACGGTGACCTTCGCCGCGATCCAGGTGTCCGGACCGATGCGCACCGGGCTCTTCACGATGCCCTGATCCTTGATCGGCATGGTGACGTCGTCCATCTTGTGGTCGAAGTCGCAGATGTAGCACCAGTCCGCCACCAGCGTGGACGCGCCGATCTCGATGTCCAGATAGGTGTTCACGACGTTGTCCTTGCCGAACACCACCTTGTCGCCGATGCGCAGCGAACCCTCGTGGCAGCGGATCGCGTTGCCGTCGCCGATGTGCACCCAGCGGCCGATCTCCATGCGTCCCAGCTCGGGCGTCGCGTGCACCTCGACCCGGCGTCCCAGGAAGACCATGCCGCGCAGCACGATGTGCGGGTTGGCCAGGCGGAATTTCAGCAGCCGGTAGTACCGCACCAGATACCAGGGCGTATACGCCCGATTGGCGAGCACCCAGCGCAGCGACGCCACGGTCAGGAAGCGCGCCTGTTCCGGATCCCGGCGGCGCGAACCCCGCCAACGCGAACGCAACGGTGCGCCCCACATGCTCGTCACGAAGTGCTCCTCGCAGCCATCGGGCGATCCTGTCGTCCCGCGGTGTCGTCGTCGAGCTACCAGGGTACTTTCGGTCGCGATCGGCCGATCCCCTACCCTGGCCGTCCGCGAAAATCCAGCCGAACCGGACCCACTGCGTGAGGCGGCACACCGCCCGCTCGCCGGGGCGGTTAGTCTCGTGCAAGCCCGTACGAGCAGATGGGAGACAAGGTCAGGTGCGTACCAGCATCCGGCGACCCGCGCACGATCTCCGTACCATTGTGCGCCGCCCGGCATTCCGTGCCGCCGCGGCCCTCGGTGCGGTCGGCGTGCTGACCCTGAGCGGCTGCGGGGGAACGACGCTCGACGACATCACGGTGGGCCCCGGCCACGGCTGGCCCTCGTCCTTCCACGACGGGCGCAACAGCGGTACGACGTCGGTCACCGGATCGCGGCATCTGACGCTGAGCTGGTCGAGGCCGATCGGCGGGCCGGCGCTCACGCCCACGACGGTCGGGCCGGACGGACAACTGTTCGTCACCACCGGTATCGACAACGCCTGCGTCGGCGCTCCCGGCCCCGTCGGCGCGCTGTTCTCGTTCCAGATGCCCACGGGCCGTAAACGTTTCTGCAATCCGCTGGGCGTGGACGCGATCCACTCCGTAACGGCGGTGGACGAGTTGGCCAACGTCTACGTGGGCGACGACGGCGCGATGAATTCGATCAACTCGCTCGGTGAGCCGCGCTGGCGCACCCCGGTGGCCGGTGTTCCGGTCTCGGTGCAGTTCACCGGTGACAGCCGGGTGCTGGCGGTCACCCAATCCGGCCAGGTCGACGTGCTGAACCGGCAGACCGGCGATCGCATGGTCCCGTCTTTCCAGCTGCTGGGCGAACCGGATCTGCTCGCCCATCCGGACCTGCCGCGCCCGGCCGACGGCGACGGCCTCGACGACTGCGGCTCGGGCGGGCCGCAATGTCCGGTGGCCAACGTCTCTGCCATCGACCCGAACTCCGAGCGCTTCTACGTGACCGTGTGGCAGCGCGGATCCGCGAACGCCTCACTCGTGGCACTTCGCTACGCGGACAAGAGGATTCAGCAGGACTGGAGCGCCGACATCCTGACCGGCGGCAGCGCCACCAGCCCGACGCTCTCCCCGGACGGCAAGACCGTCTACGTCGGCGACAACAGCGGTCGCCTGATCGCCGTCGACACCGCGAACGGGCACACCAAATGGGTGCAGCCGCTGGGCTTCGCGCAGCACGGCGCGGGGTCGGAAAAAAAAAGAACAACGGGACCAGGAGGCAAAGAAAGGAACCCCCTGGGCCCTCACGACAACA
>CBJNFW010000199.1:0-16389 GCA_966435935.1 uncultured Nocardia sp. | reverse complement strand
GTGGGGTCCGGAATGGGCCCCGGCCGCGACGGGTCGCGCCGCGGCACCGAATCCACTGTGGTGGGTCGGTGCCGGGTCGGCAACTTCTGGGCTGATCGCCGGCTCGGCGGAACCGTGGCCGAACCGGCGATCGGTCGATCAGTCGTCGCTCGGCGCGGCTCTCGGCCAGGACCGGCCGCTGCTGGGCAGAGCGGCCGGATCGGTCGTCAGCACACGGGATTTCGCCGCGGACGGCACGGCGAGGGCGGCCTCGGCCTCGGCGGTGCCGCGCTCGTCCAGTTCGGCGACGCCGACCAGCACGATCAGCATCATGGTCACCAGCGTGACGGTCATGATCAGTGGCGTGAGCAGCTGCACCGGATCGACGCCGCTGCCGCTCATCGCCATATCGTGACCGGTGGAACGCTCCGCGGACATCGAGGCCATCCCGGTGTAGTGCATACCGCACACCGCCAGGCCCATGATCATGGCCGCGCCGAACGTGGCCGCCAGGCCCTGCACGTGCAGCATGAACCACAGTGCCGCGGTTGCCGCGGCGACCGCGATGGCCAACGACAACAGCACCCCCGAGAGGATGTAGTGCATCGTGACGTCCGCCTGCATCACGAACATGCCCCTTTCGTGCATGCCCGCGACACCGAGCCCGGTGACCGCGCCGCCGATCGGCAACGCCAGGACCTCGCGCCGCCAGCGTACGACCAGCGACAGTCCGACCCACACCACCACGATCGCGACGACCGCGCTGACCAGCGTCAGCGGCAAGTTGTATCGAATGCTCGCTCCGTGAATGGAAAAGCCCAGCATGGCGGTGAAATGCATGACCCAGATGCCGGCGCCGCCGAGCGAGATCGCCGCGGCGACCAGCCAGCCGCCGGGACGTTTCGAGTCACGGGCGTGGAAGGCGCACCGCAGTCCGAGCACCGAGCCGATGACGGACATGACGTACGCCAAGGCCGGGGTCACCCAGCCGTAGCTGAAGTAGTCGAGTTCTAGCACGTGACACTTCCAAACTTCCTGAACAAGCGATCTCGGGGACCATAGTTCAACTCGACGGGTATGTGAAGCTGATCGTTTACCCGAGTAGGTACGCCGGTGTGACCATCGGGCGGACGTTGTAGACGAAGTTCTGCCGCAACTCGTGGTAGGACTCGTTCGGGGCGAAGAAATTGCGGTGCATCTGTGTCAACTCCTCTTCCCGGTATGCGGCAAGGGGTTTGGCGGCCTCGTCGGCCGCGCGGCGTTGTTTCTTGGCCAGCAAACGCTCGGCCAGTTCCGGTGCGGCGGCCAGGGCGGCGGCCTCCTGCCGCGCCCAGGTCCAGAAGTCCTCGGCGGTGCCCGCGACGGCGTGGTCGGCCAGGCCCAGGGTCACCGCCTCGCGCGCGCCGACCGGCAGGGGAGTGCTGGTGAGGCGGGCGGCCTCGGCGGCACCGACGCGACGCGGCAGCGAATAGGTCCAGTACTCCGAGCCGTACAGCCCCATCAGCCGGTAGTGCGGGTTGAGCACCACCGATTCGCGGCACCAGACCTCGTCGGCGGCCAGGGCCAGCATCACCCCGCCTGCCGCGGCGTTGCCGGTCAGCGCGGAGATGACCAGCTTGTCGGTCGTGGTGAGGATGGCTTCGACCAGGTCGTCCATGGCCGTGATGTTGCGCCAGGACTCCTGTGCCGGGTCGGCCGCGGCCTCGATGACGTTGAGGTGGATGCCGTTGGAGAAGAAGTCCCGGGCCGGGCCCAGGACCAGGACGTCCACCGGGCGGCGGGCGGCGTGGCGGTAGGCGTCGAGCAGCCGGCGGCACTGCCGGGTGTCCATCGCGCCTCCGGCGAAAGCGAATTCGAGGTAGCCGACCCCGGCCTCCTCGCGATAGCGCATTTCGGACCAGGTGTCGCGCTCGGCGGCCTCGGCCGGGGTGATCGGCGCCTCGGGGACGTCGGTCAGTTCGGCGGCCAGCACGTCTGCGGCGGGGCGTTTGAAGGTGGCCGGGCCGCCGGGGACCCGGCGCGGGCGCAGCTGCGGAATCCACACCGCGCCATCGACGGTCGCGCGGCAGATCGCGCCGTCGCGGGTGGCGATGACGGTGCCGGGCACACCGCGCAACCGGTCCTCGTTGTGACCGCCGTGCAGGAAGTACTCGCTGCCGAACAGCACGTCCACGACACCGGGCTGGGAGTCGGCGGCGCGCAGCTTGCGCAGGATCGCCGCGGTGCTCTCGGTGGACCAGTCGATCCGGCGGAACTGTTGCGAGTGGTACGGGCGCAGCTGTCCGCGCACGTCGGGGCGCGAATAGTCCAGTGGTTCGGGCTCGTGGCCGCCGGCGAAACGTTCCACGGCCAGCAGTACCGCGCGCACGGCGGCATCGGCGGCCTCGTTGCGGTACAGCTCGCTCTTGCCGCAGTCGGCGACCGGGAACGGGACGCTCGCCCAGATCGGGCCCGCGTCCATTTCGGCGACGGCCTGCAGGACGGTCACGCCCCATTCGGTGGCGCCCTCGGCGATGGCCCAGTCCAGCGAGGAGGGGCCGCGATCGCCCATCGGCCCGGGATGCACGATCAGCACCGGGTACCGGGTCCAGATGTCCTCCGGGATCGCGGTGGTGAGCATCGGGGCCAGGATCAGATCGGGCCGGAAGGACTCAACCCGCGCTCGCAGCAGATCGTCGCCCAGGGCCAGTTCGACCCCGATGTGGTGTCTTTCCCGCAGTTCGGTGTGAACGCGCTGGGTAAGACTGTTGAATGCGCTGGCGACCAGCAGGATGCGCACGGTGCTCCTCCATCAGGGATGTTTCGGGAACCGCACCACGAGCGGGTGGTGGTTCAGTCCGAAACTAGCCAAGTGAGGGCCCGGACGCATCTTTGCGAATGCCATTGAGCATCCGATCCGACTGTAGGCCGCCGCGTTGAGTTGTGTTGGCCGACAAGCTATCCGAGTACGGCCAAGGCCGCATTCCGGACATCGGCTACCGGCAGGCTATCAGCGGTGTCGATGGCGCGGTGCGGTTCGAATCGCATAGTGGAGGGCCGATCCGGGAAACGGTCTTCTGCGCCGGCCGAGGGATCGGCATCCTGTCAGCAAGCGCATTTCGCCGGAATGGCGGCCGAGTCCGGATCCGGTGTTCAGAGGCGTGGACATTCGCGCCCGAACGGCCGGCCGCGAGCGGGATGCCGCGCACCGCCGCGGCTTCGTGAACAGGGACTTTGCTTCTGGAATCGGCTGTGCGTCAACGCAATCGGGCCGCTGTGATGCTGCGAGCGGTAGATACTACGCTTGCGATCGCCGCTTCGGAAGACATTCCGCACAGATCGGTGAGTGTGAAGAATGCCTCGGCACTCATCACCACGGCGAGGTCCTGACGCATTTGCGTCAGCGTCTCAGGAGTGAGGTCCGTGAGCGGGGCGAGAACGGCTTCGATGAGGCCGAGACGGTAGGCGGGACGCAGGATTTCGGCCGGGCGGACGATGGCCGCGGCCATGGTCGCGCGCACCGCCGGGGCGTGGGTGTGTATGTGTCGCAACAAATATTCCGTCGCGTGGGCGACCCGTTCGACCGGATCGGCGATGTGGGCGACCGGTGTCATGATCTGCTCCGCGCCCGGCCAGGATTCGTGCATCGCCTCGCGCAGCAGGGTGGCCAGGTCGGGGAAGTAGCGATAGGCGGTGGCCTCGGAGACCCGTGCGGTCCGCGCGACCTCGGGCATGGTCACCTCGCCGCCGGCGTCGATGAGGGTGCGCGCCGAGTCGAGGATCGCGCGGCGGGTGCGTTCCTTCTGATTCGTGCGGCCGCCGCGTGTCGCGGTGGATGTGGATTCGGCCTGTCGGGCCACCTCGCTCACCTCCGTAATCGTTCAATATCGAGAGCATACTCTCTTCGTGAGAGTTGACTTGCATAACGACCTGGGTGCGTCTACCTTGATGAGAGTTCACTCTCACGAACGAGGAGTCGCCATGGCGGAGTACGACATTCAGGTTCCCGGCATCGGACCGGTACCTGTCACTGTGACCGAAACCGGTTCGGGCCCGGTTCATCTGCTGTTGCACGGCGGAGCCGGTCCGCAATCGGTGCAGGAGTTCGCCGAGCGCTATGCCCGGGCGCGGTCGGTGCGGGTGCTTACCCCGGTGCATCCCGGCTTCGGTGGTACGCCGCGGCCCGAGGCGGTGGCCACGGTCGCCGACCTGGCCAGGGTCTACCGGGCTCTGCTCGACGAACTCGAGCTGAACGAGGTGACCGTGATCGGCAATTCGATCGGCGGCTGGATCACCGCGGAGATCGCCGCCCAGGGCAGCGACCGGATCGCCGGCGCGGTCCTGGTCTGCGCGGTCGGGCTCGAGGTGCCCGGGGTGACGCCGGTGGACTTCTTCGGTCTGGGGCTCGACGAGATCGCCGACTACAGCTACTACCGGCCCGACGCCTTCCGGATCGATCCGTCCACCTTCAGCCCGGGGCAACTCGAGGCGATGGCCGCGAATCGCGTCGCCTTGCAGGTCTACGGCGGCGAGCGGATGACCGACCCGTCCCTGGCCGAGCGGCTGTCCGGGGTGAAGGTCCCGGTTCTGGTGCTCAGCGGCGTGAGCGATCGGATCGCACCGCCGGAGGTTGGCCGGGCCTTCGCCGCCGCCATTCCCGGCGCCCGATGCGAACTGCTGACCGAGACCGGGCATCTGCCGCAGCTGGAAACCCCCGATCAGCTGGTGACGGTCCTCGCGGCCTTCGCCGACGGAAAGTAGGTAGAGGTCGTGACAGAGGTACTGATCACCGGACAGGACAACGCCGAGGTCGCACTGACCGGTCCGGTCGTGCTGCGAATCCTGGAGGACGGCAGCGCCACCGACCACCGGCTCGGCGTCGCCGAGATCGAGGTCGCCCCGCATACCCAGGGGCCGCCGCAGCATCGCCACGCCCGCCACGACGAGGGGTTCTACGTCGTCTCGGGCACGGTGCGGTTCACCGTCGGCGCGACCGACCACGATGTGCCCGCGCGCACCCTGGTCATGGTCCCGCCCGGCGCGCCGCACACCTTCGCCAACCCCTTCGACGAACCCGCGGTCATGCTGAACACCTTCACACCCGACCTGTATGTGCAGTACTTCCGCGATCTGCGCGCCATGATCGAAGCGGGCGAACCGATGACGCCGGAGAACGTCGTCGAGGTGATGGCCCGTTATGCGACCACACCGGCGGAGGGTAATCAGCACTGAGTCCGGGCGCAGCCGGTGGCTCCGCGGCGGGTTACCGGAACCGCTGCGGCGCAACATGTCTCGCTCCGGTGCCGGCTGGAAACGGTGACTCACCTCGGTACGGATTGTGGCCGCGACCTGCGGTCGCTTCGCCACGGCGGTATCGGCCGCCTGCACATCGACCTGAGCGACGCTGGGCCGCAACAATATAGAGCTGTCGTTGAGCGCGGACGCCGGTTCCAGCACAGGTTCACCGCGTGCGGTCCCGTCGGGATATAAAGGGAGCGAACAAATCTCATCGGTATGTGACATTGCGATGAGAGCTGCTCGATCGGCTGGAATTCTGCCGAGTGCCGGTGAATTCACCCATGTGGGACGCCCAGGGTGCCGCTGTCGCCGACGAGCGGTCCAGGCAGTACGGGATTCGTTGTGCGCGTGCGAACTTCGCCGAGGCGGGGCTCATGTCGGGTCACAGGGGCAGGGCGTCTGGTGGGGAATTCTCATCGCGGAGCGCGCGGTCCCGTGCTGGTCCGGACGGGTGACCGGTGCGGCGACGAGGGCTGATGGGCGATGATAGAGGCGTGGGATGGATTCCGAGGCAGTGGGGCGCTGTCGTTCGGGGACTCCTGATTCGGGGTGAGATGGTTCATGCGGGGCGGGCCGAGGCGCGGGCTCGGCGGGCGCTCGGATTCGCCGCGGGCGTGGGCACGGTGCTGTGGGTGGTGACCCATCTTCAGGTGATCTTCTCCCAGGACCGGATGGTGCAGGCGTGGTGGACCCCGGCCGTGGTGGCGGGATTGCTCATCACCGGCGCCGGGCTGGTCGTGGCGTCGCTGACGATCGGCGGCCGTGCGGTCGGCCTGCTTTCGGCATGGCTTGCCGTGGTGATGCTCGCCGCGCTGCTGACCTTGCCGATCGCCGGGCACTACAACTGTTTCGGCCCGTCCGGGACCTGGATTCCGCCACTGGTGGCGGCGACCGCGGTGGCCGGCGTACTGGCCTGGCGGCGGTGGTGGCCGGTGTATCTGGCGGTCTCCGGCGTGATCGCCGCCGTCATCGACGCATACGTCTCCGGCGGCACCGGAATCCACGCCGTCGCCGAGGATCTCGTGCGCACCTGGGGCGTGCAGGGGTTCTTGACCTGGACCGCGGCGCGGCTGCTGGCCGCGGCGATCGAACTGGACACCGTGACCGCGATCGTGGTGCGGCAGGCGACCGTGGCCGCGGGCGCCGAGGCCACCGACCGGGAACGGACCCGGTTCGCCGGGCTGATCCACGACAACGTCCTGGCCACCCTGCTCGATGCCGCTCGCGGCGGCACCGCCGAGCGGCTGCGGCGCTCGGCCCGGCGCACCCTGCGCCAACTCGACACCAGTCCGCACGAACACCGCGTCGAGGACACCCACGAGGTGCGCGAGACGATCGAGGTGCTGCGCGCGGAGGCGGCCGAGCACGGCCTGTCCGTCACGACCGACCTCGCGAACCGGGCTCGCGCACTGCGTATTCCGCGTGAGGTGACCACCTCGCTGGCCGGCGCGCTGGGCGAGGCGGCGCGCAACAGCCTGCGCCATGCCGCCCCCGACGGGCGCGCGGTCGCCAGGGTGGTGCGGATCGTGGTGGACGAAGGCGGAATCGTCGTGCGCATCGTCGACAACGGAGCCGGATTCGACGTCGAGCGGGTCAGCGTGGAACGGCTGGGGGTGCGCCAGAGCATTCTGTGGCGGATGCGCTGCCTGCGCGGCGGAAACGCCGAGATCGATTCGTCGCCCGGCGGTGGGACGACGGTGACGCTGCGATGGACCCACACCGATCCGCACGAGCCCCGCCCGCCCGCGCTGATCGGCGTGCGGGGCCTGTCCGGATTCGTGATGATGGCGCTGTTGTGCTGGGCGGTGGGCATGCTGTTGCTCGGGTATGTGCGCAGTGGCGATCCGGTGCTGGCCTACAGCGGGTTCGGCCTGGTCGCCGCGGCCGGTGCGGTGGTGCTGATTCCGCGCGACGATCCACTACCCGCGCCAGCGACCTGGTCGGTGGTCGCGGTGGGTCCGCTGGCCGCGTTCATCGTCAACCTGGGCCCGCGCGCGGCGCACCATGCGGTCTGGGTGCTCGTCGCCTACTCGTATGTGCTTGCGCTGCTTGCGATCCGGGGCCGGGTCGTGGCGACCTGCGCCGCACTGCTCGCGGCCGGCGCCGCCTACGAAGTCGCGGGCGGTTCGCCGGGAGCCGCTCTGAACGGCACGGCCGTGGCCGGTGCGACCGTCCTGGCCGCGGTCGCGTTCACCCTCTACATGCGCCCGATGCTGCGCTCCTATCACGGGGCCCGCGCGGATCTCGCCCGGCACGCCGGAGCGGAGGCCCGCGCCGCGGCACAGAGCCGCGAACGCCGCAGTCAGATGGCGTACCTATCCCGAACAGCGCGCCCGATGCTCGAATTCCTCGCCGCGGGCAACACACTCAGTCCGCAACAGGTGCGCGAATGCCGCTTACTCGAGGCCGAACTCCGCGATCGGCTACGCGCCCCCGGCCTGGTCGATCCGGCACTGGTCCGCGCGGCGCGCGCGGCCCGAACCCGGGGCGTGCGACTGACCCTGCTCGACGACGCCGGACCGGGCCCCGAAGACCGCGAGTTGCGCGCCGTGATCGTGGAAACCGCTGTGTCGTACCTTGATTCGGTGACACAGGGACGTGTCACGGTCCGGGTGCTTCCGCCCGGCCGCGGCTGCGCCGCCACCATCGTCATCGTCGAGCCGCACGTCTACCGCCGGGTGGAGATCGACGCCGGTGGAGTGCCCTCGGCCACCACGGAACCGGTCGCCGCGGGTTGACCGTCCCGGTGGCGCGCGCTCGACCCGGATATCTGTTGAGCACCTCGATGACACTTCGGCCGCGCCGTTGGCCGTAGCGTGGTGTCGCGGGTCGCCTGCAGTGCAACGGGTTTCGCCGGCTCGTCACGATCGGGCGCAGAAAGATCCGGTCCGCGCTTGCCGCCCGGCCGCGAGCGCACCCGGACGGACCCTGCAGCCGTGCGCCGGGTGAGCGAGACTTCGCCAGTCCATCGCGATGTGCCTCCCCACAGCGGCAGGGAGACGTGCGCTACCGACGAAGTCGGGATCGGTGCGCAACGTGTGGACGATCACGCCCTACGCCCCGCGCAGGTCATGAGGAATCCCAATACCGCACGGCTCGAACGTAAATGCGAGGCCTCGTCCCGATATGTAGCGTGGCTGGGGGACCTTGAAAGTGTCGTCGCAAGGAGTAAAACCTTGGAGGAGGTACTGAGACCGCTGGTGGTCTTCGCCGTGACGCTCGCAGTTACCATCTCGATCGGCATTCTGGCCGACCGCCTGATGTCCCGAGCGGCCGACAGACATCCACAGAACCGACTGCCCGGTATGCTGCGGCGTATCCATCTCCCGCTGCAGATATTTCTGGCGACCTTCACGCTGCACTTCACCTATCCGCTGGCGGAGATCCACCTGCGCCATGACGGTGTCGTACTGAACATTCTGGCGGCGATGGCCATCCTGTCTGCGGCGTGGTCGGTGATGCGCGCTGTCGACGCCGTAGCGGAGAACACGCTGGACAAGTACGCCAGACGCACGGCGGACATTGCCAAGGTCAGACGCCTGCACACGCAGTTGACATTGGTTCGGCGCATCATCACCACGATGCTGGCGATCACCACCGCCGCCGTCGCGATCCTGCTGTTGTTCCCGAACCTGCGGACATTGGGTACCTCGCTGCTCGCCTCGGCGGGTGTCATCGGTGTGGTTGCCGGTATCGCGGCGCAGTCGACGCTCGGAAACCTGATGGCAGGTCTGCAGATCGCGTTCGGCGATTCGGTGAAGATCGGCGACACCGTGGTGGTCGAGGGGGAGTGGGGCACGGTCGAGGAGATCACCCTGTCGTTCCTGACCGTCCGGATCTGGGACGATCGCCGCCTCACCATGCCGGTGTCGTATTTCAACTCCAAGCCGTACGAGAACTGGTCCAAGGGCGGCCCGCAGATCACCGGCACCGTCTTCCTCTACCTCGACACCAGCACACCGGTGGACGAGCTGCGCGAACATCTGCACAAATACCTGCACACCCGCGAAGATTGGGACCGCCGCAGCTGGAACCTCCTGGTCACCGACACCACCCCGTTCGGCATCCAGGTCCGCGCCTCCATGTCCGCCCGCAACGCCGACGATGTGTGGACCCTGCGCTGCGCGGTGCGCGAGGAACTGCTCGCCTGGCTCCGCCGCGAACACCCCGAGGCACTGCCGAAGGTGCCGACGAGCGTCGTGGAGCGAGCGCACGCAATGGCCGAGTGATCCGCCGCGCCGATCAGGTTCGGAAACCCAAGACTAGAAACACATTCGGGATGCCAGAGCCCGCCCGCGCAATCCGATCCGGCGGCGGTGAGCAGACTTGATTCCACGTTCGATCGTGTCAGCTGCCGCCGTCATCGGAACCGCCCGGGATGGTGGGCGAAGCCGGATCGAAAGCTTTGCTGCCTCCGTAACGAGAACGTTGTCCACATCGAGGATGTTCATGATGGCTGAACCGGAGGCGGAGCAGGCGTTGGACATTGGATACCGCGGAAAGCGCAGTGCATCAATAGGTTCCGCTTGGCGGGAGGGGAGTGAAGGCCGACGGAGGGGTCGGCATCGCTATCGAAATTTGCGCCGAATGGTCGCGGGTTACCGGTTCTACTTGACCGCTACTCGCACACCCCCGGAGAACATCGAGTCGTGGAACTCGATGGTGGCCGGCACGGTCCCGGGCGACACGTCGAACGCGATGGCGACCGAGATCTTGTTGCCGGGGTTGATATCCGTGACTTCGGCCAGCCGGGCGGTCATGAGGCGGTCGACGGCCTCGGCCAGCTTGTCCTCGGTGGCTCCTCCGGCGAGAGCGTCCTTCGCCAGTGCGTAGAACCACGCGTCGACTACTTGCCGGAAGGCGCTCGGCGGTGAGCTGGCGGTGGTGAGTCGCTCCGTGAGCCGCCGACACACGGGCTCCAGCTTGTGCAGCGGGGTTTCCGCAGGTGACCTCAGGGCTCTGTATCCATGGTGCCGGTAGCCGGATAACCGGACGTCCGTTACCGGCATCGACTTCGGTACCGGTCAGCGCCATGCGTCGACGAGATCTTCTGGGCCCCAATGTGCTGTCAGTGGAAGGTCGTTACCGACGCCGGATCGAGATACCGCGACGAGCGGGGTATCGATCTCGGCGCCGGGTACCGACAGCAGGGCCCGGCTGAGAGCCTCGTAGTCGTGTCGATCGAATGGGCGGTCCTCGAGCCATTTGACGGAGCCGACGAAATGCACGGACTTCGCCGTCGGGGCGGTGTCCGCGCCGATGAGGTCGACTTCGGGATTGTTCTGACGGTTCCACCAGCCGCCGACCGCGTCTGTGTCCGGCCACCTGTCGTTCGGCAGTAGCCGGAGCAGTGACTCGCGGATGAGCGGCTCGACCGCCCGGCCGCGCCAGGTGGTCCACGAACGTTCGATTCGAGCGGCCGCCAGGTCATGTCGGCCGCGCTCCGCTAGCGGAATTGTCCGCTGCAGCAGGCCCAGCCAGAACCGCAGGTACGGGTCGGCGATGCTATAGCGCTTGTTCTTGTGGTCGGGACGGGTGGACAGCGGCAGATCGGCGGTGATGATGCGTTTGGCCTGAAGGGTTTCCAACAGCGGAGCCAGCGTTCCCGCGGGAAGGGTTCCGGAACTACCGGCCTGGGCGGCGATCGTGCTGAAGGTGCGTTCGCCGCTGCCGATCGCTTCGAGAATCGCACGCGCGCGGGAGGATTCGGGAAATTCGCCGAGCAGCGTCAACTCGCCTGCCACGAGCAGCGGCGACAAGGGATCGGTGGTCGAGGCGCGGAGAAAATCGGTGCGGCTCATCCCTGTCTGCCACGACTGCACGATCTCCGGGAAACCGCCCGTGATGAGCAGGGCGTCGATGGCATCGGCGTCCGGCAACCCGGTCATGGCTTGCACATCGGCAACATGGAGCGGGTCGACCGACATCTCCGTCGCTCGTCCGAAGAACGGCCGGTCTCGGGATTGCAGCGCCTCCATGACGGAGATGTCGCTGCCGACCAGGATGAGTAGGACCGGTTTGGCGGACAGTTGCCGGTCCCACACGGTCTGGAGTGCGCCCTCGAATTCTGCATCCTGTTCGGTCAGCCACGGTACCTCGTCGATCACCACCACGCTGGGAGTGTCGTCCGGCAAGGCGATCGCCAATGTTCGCAGAGTTCGGTTCCAGTCATCGGCCTGGATTCCGGCGACAAGGTCGGCCCCGGCGAGAGACGAGCAGGCGGTGGCGGCGATGAAGTCGGCACGCTCCGCGTTCGGATTGCGGCCGCGCGTCGCTTGGAACACCATGTTCGCCGCACCGGAGCGGTCGCAGAACTCTTGAACCAGCCGCGACTTCCCCACCCGTCGGCGGCCGGTCACGATCACCGCCCGGCCGCGGGTTGCGCCCCTTGCTCGGGCAACGATGTCGAATTGCTGCCCGAGCAGGTCGAGATCGGCCTGTCTGCCTGCGAAATTCACCGGAGCCTCCGAACTAAGATTGGATCTTAGTTAGATCAGATCTAACTAAGATCCAATCTTAGTTTAGTCGGCCTAGCCGCACCAACTCCCCAAGTACAGCCCGCTGTATCTACGAGCCGCCGTTGTCCGGCGTCACCTATCCGTGCAGCGGTCCGTCATTCTGACCTCGAGCCGTTATTACAGGGCTGTTCCGGCGCTGGCAATGAATCGGATTGTGGGGCGGCGTGACCGGTGTCACCATTGCGATGCCGGTCGCCGCGGGCTGAGCGGTCGGGTCGCGCAGCCCTATTTCCGTGCGTAACTGCGGAACTGGAAACTGTTCTTGCCGTTGGACGATCGGGTGCGTCCGGTGGTGAAGGCCAGGACGAACTGTGGTGGAATCTCCGGTGCGTAGGCGTCGCCGGAGACCTTGGCATCGACTTCGGTGACCACGATGACGGTCGCGAATTCGATTGTCGCGGCGAAGATTTCGGCGCCGCCGAGGATCCAGACCTCGTCCGGGTCGGTCAGTGACAGGGCTTCGTCCACCGAGCCCGCGCGTTCGGCGCCGGTGGCGAACCAGTCGGGGTCGCGGGTGATGACTATCGTGCGGCGACCGGATTGGGCGTGTGCTTGTTCGGGCAGCGCATCCCAGGTTCGGCGGCCCATGATGATGGTGCGGCCGCTCGTGATGTCCTGGAAGTGCTGCACGTCCTCGGGGATCTGCCACGGGATGCTGCCGTCCGCGCCGATGACGCGGTCGGGGGTCTGAGACCAGATGAGCCCGATCGTGCGCTTGCTGTTCTCGGTCATGTGCGCTCACCACCTTCGCTCGACTGGATTGCCTCTGCTCACTACCTCGTCGATCGTCCGGCCGGTCACCCCGGTGAAGCGCGAATCGCGCCGGTCCTGGTGGTCGCGCGCTCACCACCATTGCAGGATCGGTCGCATCGCCCGGCCCAGCGCGGGCGCCAGGGATCGCGAGTAATTCGCGGTCAGGTGATGTTCGTCGTGATAGATGAGGATATTGCCTGCGGAGACGGGGCAGGTGTCCGCCGCGCAGACGGCGTCGGTCATGTCGAGGGGGAAGACGTTGGGGAATCGCGAGGCGGGTTCGGCTTCGGGGTTCACCGGGTTCAGGGCGTAGTCGCGGGGGAGGCCGCAGCTGGTGCTGTCGCCGCCTTCGGCGAGGCAGTCCGAGGCGCGGTAGCGGATGCCGTCGTGCCGTAGCCACGGGGTGTCGCGGATGGCTACCACGTTGAGGCCGCGGTCGGCGAGCTGCGACCAGACGTCCAGGTAGTCCTGCGGGGTTTCGTCGCCGGGGCCGTCGAGGGGGCGGGTGCCGGTGGTGAAGACCCAGTCGGGGCGTTCCTGTCCGAGGCGGTCGATCACCTGACGGGACCAGTCGCGGCAGTCCGGAATCGTCTCGCCCTTGTAGGAAATGTCGTCCGAGACGGTCAGCGGGCAGCCCATTTTCAGCATCACCCGAACTCGGAAGCCGTGCTGTTGGCCGAGGATCTGCAGGGCCGGAATCCAGTGTTCGGCGTGCGAGCTGCCGACTACCGCGAGGGTGCGCTGGGCGTTTCGGTCACCGTAGTCGCAGGTGATCAGATCGGTGGTCGACCAGTCCGCGATGCAGCCGTCGGTGGTCGGATAGGGCAGATCCGCGGGCGCTTCCAGGACCGTGGGCCGCATCCGCGCCTGCGGGACCGGCGCGCCCGCGGCCAGTGCCTCCGCTCCGGGGTATCGCGCCGGATCCAGCCAGGCCGGCGGCTTGGGTCCGTTCGCGCCCATCGCCAGATGCCAGGAGGCGCTAGCGCCGATTCCCAGAACGCCGATGATCGCGACCAGCGCGCCGATGGGCCGCCGGAAACGCGAAAGGATCGCGGGGATGGACATCGTCCGGGACCGTTCGACTCGCTGCGTCCGTTCGGCGGCGATCGCGCGCGCCGAGCGCATCCGCAGCGGCTCCTCGACCACATGCCGGGTCGTGTACGCGAGCACCAGCGACACCCCGATCACGCCGAGGCCGCCGAGGGGGCCGGCTGTCGGCCTGCCGCGTTCGGAGAGGTAGAAGATCAGGAGCGGCCAGTGCCACAGGTACAGCGAATAGGCCATCGCGCCCAGTTCCACGGCCGGGCGCGTGGCCAGCCAGCGCAGCAGTATCGGACGGGCCGCGGGTTCGAGATTGTTGCCCGCGAGGATGAGCGCCACCGCCGCGCCGACCGGGATCAGTGCCGCGGGACCGGGGAAGACGGCCGCGCCGAATACCAGCTCGCCGCAGATCGCCACGATGACCAGTCCGGCGATCGCGAGCGGGGTGCGCACGATCCGGGGCAGGGTCAGCCACGGTGCGGCGATCGCCAGCAACGCACCGGCCAGCAGCTCCCAGGCTCGGGCGAACGAATCGTAGTAGTTCCAGCTCTGGTGGGCGTTCTCGCCGACCATCGCATAGCCGAACGACGCCACCGCGAGCGCGCCCAGCAACACCAGCAGCGCCGGGCGCACGTACCCGGGACGCCCCAGCTTGCGCAGCGACCAGGCCACCACCGCCAGCAACAGCGTGATGGCCAGATAGAACTGCCCCTGCACCGACATCGACCACAGATGCTGGAGCGGGCTCACCGACGGATCGGCGGCCAGATAGTCCGAGGACGCCAGCGCCAGATGCCAGTTCTGGTAGTAGAACGCCGAGGCCAGCGTCTGATCGGCCAGATCGGCCCACTGGGTGATCGGGCGCAGCGTCACCACGGCGAGCACCACGGCCGCGAGCACCACCACCAGTGCCGGGAGCAGCCGGCGCAGCGTGCGCCGCACGGTGAACCACACCCGTACAGCGCCGCCGGATTCGATCTGACGCACCAGCAGACCGGTGAAGAAGTACCCCGACAGGACCAGGAAGATATCCACCCCACCGGACACCCGCCCGAACCAGATGTGGAACAGCACCACCAGGGCGATGGCCACACCACGCAGACCGTCCAGATCCAGGCGGTATGCGCTCGCGGCCACTGGCCGGGCGGCGCCCGGGCGCTGCTGCGGGCCGGATTCGACCGGCTGTTCGGTCCTTCCCATCATCGGACGCAAAGTCGTTGCGCCAGTGCGCAATTCGCATCGGATATCGGTCGGGGCAGCGAAACGGAACGCGTCAACGAGGAATCCGGCACATGAATTCTCTTATCACGTCCGGTAACGGGGGTCCAATCCGGACATTCCGAACGCGTCCCGCCGCCGCGACCGCCGGATACGGCCGTGGCGGCGGGTACGACCCGCTAACTGTTGGCGTTACCGGCCTGCCAGGTCTGCCACGGGACCTCCCAGTCGCCGTAGGTGTCCCACACCGGCAGGGTGGCACCGCCGGAATGGGTGATCTCCACGACGTCGCCGATGCCGAAGTGGTCGTAGAACCACTGGGCGTTGTCGGGTGAGAGGTTCACGCATCCGTGCGAGACGTTGCTGCTGCCCTGCTGCCCGACCGACCACGGCGCGGAGTGCACGAATTCGCCGTCGTTGGATATGCGTTCGTCCAGCGCCACGGTCTCGCGGTAATAACCTGGCTGTCCCGCGCAGGTGCCGTAGGTGCACGAGTCCATCACGATCGAGGGCTGCTTGTCGGAGATGACGTGCGGCCCTTCGTGCGAGGGGAAGCCGGGCGAGCCCAGGCTCATCGGCATCTGGTTGACCTGCTTTCCGTTCTGGAAGATGGTGAGCTGGTCGGTGCTGCCGTCGGCCTTGGCGACCCAGGAGTCGTGCACGGTGTAGTCGGCGCTGTTGTTCTCCGCGCCCAGGACGCCGTTGCCGAGGTCCAGGCCGACCACATCGGCCTCGATGTGGATCTTGGTGCCCGGCAGCCAGTAGTTCGGGCCGCGGTAGTGCACATCCTTGTCGTCGACCCAGTACCAGGCGCCGGGTTGCGCCGGGGTGACGGTGACGTGCAGATGCTTCTGCACCTCGGCCTTGTTGGACACCGGCTTGGTGAACTGGAACACCATCGGCTGTCCGACACCGATACCGGTGTTGGCGACCACATCCGGCGCGGGCACGACGTTCGCGTAGGCGGTGCTGATGTTGTCCGTGGACATCGTGTTGACGGTGAAGTTCTGCTTGGTGTGCGCACCGGCGGAGTTCACCGCGTCGGCGGTGATGGTGTACGCGCTGGAGAAGGCCAGCGAATCGGTGTTGGTCCAGCTCAGCCCGTCAGGGGACAGAGTGCCCGCGAGCGGTTTGCCGTCCGGTGTGGTGGCGGTCACCGAGGTGAGGTGTCCGCCGGTCGCCGAAACGGTGATCGGGACGCTCGGATTGATCGGGTTCGCGGCGGCCGGAACGTTGATCGCCGCGGCCGGGACCGCGGGCGTGGTGCTCTCGCCGGCGCTGCCGCTCCCGGCGTGATCGCTGCCGGACCGGCCCAGGAAGACCGCGCCGACGGCGATCACGACGATCACCACGGCCGCGGCGATCAGGAGCCAGGTCGCGCGTCCGGGGCCGGGCACCGAGCTGCCGGGCGAGGCCGGGCCGACCTTGGCAGGCGGTGCGACGGGCGTCGACGACGGCAGGACCGTGGTCGGCGCGTCGGCGGGGCCGGACGTGCCGGGTGCGCTCGGTGCCGCCACGGCACCAAACGAAGTTGTCGCGGCCTCGTCCGCAACCAGAAGAGAGGTGGTGGCCCCGACACCGGCGGTGTTTTCTCCGGAACCGG
>CBJNFW010000198.1:0-16515 GCA_966435935.1 uncultured Nocardia sp. | reverse complement strand
CGCCGCGCCGGTCCACGGCCAGAGCGGGGACCAGGATCGTGACGGCTCGGGCGACGGCGGCCGGAGACAGGTGCGGCCCGGTCGGTTCGAGCAGGCCGTAGCGGGCGCGCCGCAATGCCGCCGGACCGGTGTACTCGGCCCAGTCCAGGGGGCCCGGCGGGCCGGTCACCGGTAGCAGCACCCGTGCGCCCGCACTCCGGAGCGCGTCGAGCACGGCCGGGGAACCGGGTTCCCCGCGCACCGGGACGTAGGCGGCCACCCAGACCTGTTCGGCGTCGTCCAGCGGGAGCCGGGATACCGCTTCGGCGAGGGCGGCCGCTTCCGCTTCGTGTACGGCGGCGTCCACCGCGGCCCGCGCGGCCAGCAGTTTCGCGCGCCATTCGGCTTTGCCCGGCGGGCCGGTGATCTCCACGTGACAACGATAGGACGCCGATCGGCACGGTCGCCGTTCGTCCATCGCGCTCGTGCTGCTCGCGGGTGTCCCATCGCCGGCCGACGTCGCGCAGCTCACGTTCGACCAGGGTTTCCCGCTCCACCCGGCGGGTAATTGACCAAGCACGCTGGTGGTGGGTGGGCGGAGGCGGCGCGATACGGCGCGTGACTCGGCGAGCGGTCGCAGGGGCCGCCCCCTAGGCTTCCGGTGTGCCGCGGGCGAAGCCCGTCCGGCCGACGAAACTGATGGATAGGGTGTGCCTTATGACAGCATCGCGCAGCGGTTCCGTGAGGGGCGACGGTCGGGCGACGGGTGGGTCAGCTGACGCCGCGACGGAGAAATCCTGCTTCCGCACGGCGGTGGTGCCCGCGGCCGGCCTCGGGACGAGGTTCCTGCCCGCGACCAAGACCGTGCCGAAAGAGCTGCTGCCGGTGGTGGATACCCCCGGCATCGAGCTGGTCGCCGCCGAGGCCGCCGATTCGGGCGCGGCTCGTCTGGTGATCGTGACCTCGCCCGGAAAGGACGGTGTGGTCGCGCATTTCGTCGAGGACCTGATGCTGGAGAGCACCCTCGAGGAGCGCGGCAAATTCCAGCTCCTGGAAAAGGTGCGCAAGGCGCCCGGTCTGCTCGACGTGACCTCGGTGATCCAGGAGGAGCCGCTGGGGCTGGGACATGCGGTGGCACAGGCGGAGAAGGCGCTGGACCCCGACGAGGACGCCGTCGCCGTCCTGCTGCCCGACGACCTGGTGCTGCCCTCGGGCGTTCTGGACGTGATGAGCCGAGTGCGCCGCAAGCGCGGCGGTTCGGTGCTGTGCGCCATCGATGTGCCGAAGGATCAGGTGAGCGCCTACGGCGTATTCGACGTGGCGGCGGTACCCGACGCGACGAACCCGAACGTGTTGCGCGTCAACGGGATGGTGGAGAAGCCCGACCTCGCCGACGCGCCGTCCACCTACGCCGCGGCGGGCCGCTACCTGCTCGACCGCGCCATCTTCGACGCGCTGGGCCGCATCGAACCCGGCGCGGGCGGCGAATTGCAGCTCACCGACGCCATTTCGCTGCTGATTTCCGAAGGACATCCGGTCCATGTCGTCGTGCACCGTGGGTCGCGCCACGACCTGGGCAACCCGGGCGGCTATCTTCGAGCTGCGGTCGATTTCGCTTTGGAGCGTGACGAATACGGGCCGGCCTTGCGTGAATGGCTGGAGCACCGACTCGCCCCCGACTGGGATCCGCAGCTGACCTCGCCGGAGTAGTCTGGCGGGCAGCCGAGCCAGGCCGCATCGGACACGGAACGTGAGGGAAGGGCTGCATGCGCTCGGTGGAGGATCAGCAGATCAAAGTGACCGCGGCGGCCGTTGCGCCGAGACCGGTCCGGGTCGCGATCTCCGAGGCTCAGGGGCTGCTGTGTGCCGAGGATGTGGCCACCGAACGTCCGCTGCCGGGTTTCGATCAGGCGGCCATCGACGGCTATGCGGTGCGCAGTGTGGATGTGCAGGGCGCGGGTGCGGACATCCGGGACGAGAACGGTGATCCGGTCGATCTGACCCTGCCGGTCGTCGGCGAGGTCGAGGCGGGTTCGCGGCAGCCGATCCGGTTGCAGCCGCGGCAGACCGTGCGCGTGGACACCGGTGCGCCGCTGCCCACGCTCGCCGATGCCGTGCTGCCGGTGGACTTCACCGACGGTGGCCGCGCCCGGATCAAGGTCTACGAGCCGGTCCGTACCGGCGATTACGTGCGCCGCATCGGCGATGATGTGCAGCCGGGCGATATCGCCGTCCGGGCGGGCACGATCATCGGCGCGGCGCAGGTGGGGTTGCTGGCCGCGGTCGGCCGGGACAAGGTGCTGGTGCATCCGCGCCCGCGGCTGTCGGTGATCTCGATCGGCGGTGAGCTGGTCGACATCGATCGCACGCCCGGCCCGGGCCAGGTCTACGACGTGAACTCCTACGCGCTGGCCGCGGCCGCCCGGGACGCGGGCGCGGATGTGAACCGCGTCGGCATCGTCAGCGCCGACCCCAAGCGGCTGCGCGATGTGGTCGAGGGGCAGCTGGTCCGCTCGGAGGTGGTGGTGATCGCCGGTGCGGTCGGCGGCTGGGCCTCGGACCAGGTCCGTGAGGCGCTGGACGGCTTGGGCGAGTTGACGATCGATCGGGTGGCCATGCACCCCGGTTCGGTCCAGGGTTTCGGGCGGCTCGGGCGGGACGAGGTGCCGACCTTCCTGCTGCCGTCGAATCCTGTTGGCGCACTGGTGGTTTTCGAGATCATGGTACGTCCGCTGATTCGTATCGCGCTGGGCAGGCGGCATCCGATGCGGCGAGTGGTGCGGGCGCGCACGATCATGCCGATCAGTTCGATGGCCGGGCGGCGCGGATATCTGCGGGCGCAGTTGATGCGCGACGAGCAGACCGGGGATTATCTGGTGCAGCCGCTGGGTGTGAACGGTTCCTCGCATCTGCTCTCCACTCTGGCCGAGGCGAACAGCCTGATCGTGCTGGAGCCGGAGGTGACCGAGGTTCGCACCGGCGATGAGGTCCAGGTTGCCTTTCTCGCTCAACGTGGCTGAATAGTTATGGATATGAACGTTTTTCGGGCCGCACAGCACCCCGGCTGGCCCGCGCATCTGGGACCGGTGCGGGTGGCCGCCGGGCAGGTCACGCTGCGTCCGGTCCGGTTGCGTGACGCCTCGGCGTGGGCGCGCATCCGGGTGCGCGACCGCGACCATCTCGAGCCGTGGGAGCCCACCGGCCGCGGGGCGTGGGAGGCGCGCAACCATCCGTCGAACTGGCCGTCGCTGTGGTCGAGCCTGAAGGCAGAGGCGCGGCGCGGGGCGATGATTCCGCTGGTCATCGAGGTGAACGGCGCCTTCAGCGGACAGCTGACGGTCGGCAATATCGTGCGCGGGGCATTGCGTTCGGCGTGGATCGGGTACTGGGTCGCCAAGGATGTCGGCGGCCAGGGCGTCGCGACCGCCGCGCTGGCCCTGGGGCTGGACCACTGCTTCGGCCCGGTGGGCCTGCATCGCGTGGAGGCGACCGTCCGTCCCGAGAATCTGCGCAGCCAGGCGGTGTTGCGCAACGTCGGTTTCCGCGAGGAGGGCATGTTGCGCCGCTACCTGGACGTCGACAATGCGTGGCGCGACCACCTTCTGGTCGCCATGACCGTCGAGGACCTCTCCGGCACGGTGGTGGACAGGCTCATCCGTGCTGGTCGTGCCACTCCCGCATGATCATTCGTGCCGAGCGGCGAGTTCCGATGTGCGCGGGTTCGGCCCGCGACGCCTTTACCCGTGTTACTCCTGGGGCAGATGTTGACGGCGCGCCTGCGACGGATTTCGCGTCGGCCGAATTAGCCTACGGACGTCGGTGGTGCGTCCCGCATCGCCGGAAGGGAGCCGGTGGCATGGCCCGATCATGCGGCGGTACAACCTCTTCCGTTGTTCCGGGACACGGTGCGGGAACGGTCGGCGGCATGTCGGCGATGTATGAGCAGGTCGCGAAATCTGTCGCAGGGTCGACAGTCTGGCGGGGACGGAGGTGCGGGCGCAGTGCCGAATTCGATCTTGTGGGTCGGCCTGGTGGTCCTCTGGGTCTTCGTGCTGTTCCCGATGCTCGCCGCGCGGTATCCGCGCATTCGGCGTACCACCGATACCGCCCTGGCCACCCGGGTACTGCACCGGGGTGGCACCAGACGACGCGCCAAGTCGGGGCCTGCCTCCGGGCACGACTCGGATCCGGACTGGGTGCCCACACGAGTGCAGAGAAGGCTTGTACACGGCGATGATGCGGAGGATCGGATGACGACTTCGGCCGACGGGCCCGTCACCGAGCACGACGACAGCAGCGGCACCCGAGCGGGCGGCGGCGTCGGCGAGGTCGTCGAGGCCGAGGCCGGCGGACCGGGTGAGTCCGAGTTCGGTGGCGCGGACGGCACGGGCATCGCCGGCGCGCAGGTCGGCGCCGCGACATCCGAGGTCGTGGACCCCTCGGCGGATGTGGCGGACGCTTCCGCGGTGGTGGCGGATGAACCCGCTCCGATGAACGCGCGAATCCCCCCGGCGCGCACGGTATCCGCAGCGGCGGAACCGCCCGAGGACGACGCCGCCGCATACCCGGCTGCCGATCCGGACCTGTTCGACGACGAATCCGGCTCCGGCGCAGGACGTTTCATACCGAATCGGCGAGGCCGTGGCGGCTACGATCCGGAGGCCGACGCGGTGGCCCGCGCGGCCCGGTACCGGTTCCGGCAGCGCATGACGCTCGCATTGGCGTTGAGCGCCTTGCTGTTCGGCGGTTTTCCCTGGCGGTCTCGCCGCTGCTGTGGTGGGGGTGCGGTCTGTCCGCCCTGGTGCTTGCGGGCTACCTGTTCTACCTGCGTCGCCAGGTGCGTTTCGAGGAGGAGATCCGGCGTCGCCGGTCGTCCCGGCTGTCGCGTGGCGCGCGCCCCGCGACCGCACGCGATTCCGCCCGCCCCGCCGAGGCCGACTCGGGCCGCGCGGAGGCCGGCGAACTGCGGCGACGCGCCGTCGTGATGGACATCGACGACGAGGACCCGGCGTTCGACTTCCTGGAGACTTTCGACGCCGCCGCGGCCCGTGCCACCCGCGCCCGCGCGGCGGGCGATGAAATCGCCCGCGCCGCAGGCGAATAGCGCTACTACTTGACCGCGAGGGTGATCACCGCGGCCACCACGCCGAGTGCGACCGCACCCAGGCTCCACGCGGCGCCCGAGCGCTGCCAGGGGCGGCCGTGGTCGACCGAGATGCGGCCGGGGCCGGTGAAGGCGATCGCGGCGACGGCGAGGGCGTAGACCAGGGGCAGTTCGTATCCGGAGAAGCCCTGTGCCCAGCCGGCGTGCACGGCATTGATCATGGTGCCCAGGGCGATGGCGGCGGCCAGTGGTGTGAGCAGGCCCAGGATCAGCAGGACGCCACCGGTGACCTCGCTGAGTCCGGCCAGTGTCGCGAAGAATCGGCCCGGGGAGTAGCCCATCGAGCCGAATGCCTTAGCGGTGGCGCTGAGGCCGTATCCGCCGAACCAGCCGAACAGCTTCTGGGTGCCGTGCACGACGAGCAGCGCGCCGAATGCCACGCGCAGGATCAGCAGGCCGATATCGGAGCCGAGCCGGGCCGAGCCGTCCGTGGATTCGAGGACGGGAGTCACGGCGCCGGTCGCTTCGGTATTGGTCGTTGTCATAGCGGAATATCCACCTCGGGGTCGGCGATCGACCCCGGCAGGTGCCGGGGTCGAAACGGACTACGGTCCGATTATGTATCGGAGCAAGTCAACCGTCGACCCGTCGCGGGTATTCCGGATTCCGCGCTGCTGCCTACTCAGTATTTCGGGACGCCCGGATCCTCGAAGCCCGGATCGGCTCGGCGCATCGCGGCGATATCGTCGCGGTCGCGCAGGTGCGGCATGGCGTTCCAGCGTTCGTGCAGACGGGCCACCGCATCGCGGTCGAGCGCGACGCCCAGGCCGGGGGCGTCCGGTACGGTGACCGCGCCCTCGGCGAAGGTGATCCGCTCGGTGATCACGTCCTCGCGCTGCCACGGGTAGTGGCTGTCGCAGGCGTATTCCAGATCCGGCACGGTGGCCGCGACATGGGTCATCGCGGCCAGGCTGATGCCCAGGTGGGTGTTGGAATGCATGGACAGGCCCCGGCCGTACGCGCGGCACACCGCGGCCAGATCGCGGGTGGCGAACAGACCGCCCCAGTAGTGGTGGTCCGAGAGCACGATCTGCACCGCGTCACGGTCGAAGGCCGGCTTCACCTCGTCGAGCGCGGTCACGATCATATTGGTGGCCAACGGGATTCCGGTGTGCCGATGCACCTCGGCCATCTCGTCCACCGTGGCCGCGGGATCCTCCAGGTATTCCACGACCCCGGTCAGCTCCTCGGCGACGTGCAGCGCGGTCTTCAACGACCAGCCCCCGTTGGGGTCCAAACGCAGTGGCGCGTCCGGGAATTCGGCCGCGAGCGCCCGAATCGCCGCGATCTCCTCGTCCGGCGGCATGACCCCGCCCTTGAGTTTGAACGACCGGAAACCGCCGTACTCGAAGAACTTTCGAGCCAGCCGAGCCACGCCCGCCGGATCCAGCGCCGCGCCCCAGTCGTCGGCGGGCGCGTCCGGGACCGGATGCTCGGCCCACTTGTAGAACAGATATCCGGAGTACTCGACCCGGTCTCGCACCTTGCCGCCCAGCAGCGTGTGCACCGGCACGCCGAGATGCTGTCCCAGCGCGTCCAGCGCCGCCACCTCGAGTGCGGACAGCACGCTCAGCCGGACCTTGTCCGTGGTCAGCGCGCCGGGCAACCCGCTGGCCGCGGGCTGCGCGTCCAATAGAGGGCTCACTGCCCACCCGATGCCGGCGATCGAGTTGACCGCCCCGATCGACCGCCCGGCCAGTTCCGCCGCGAGTCCCCTGGCGCGCTCGAAATACACGCTGTCGCCGTAGGTTTCACCGAGCCCGACGATCCCGCCCTCGATCTCGACCTCCACGATCAACCGCGGCGTGTACGGCTGATGCACCCCCGACAGATTCAACAGCGGCGGATCGGCGATCAGAATCGGCGTCAGCCGCACATCGGTGATCGCGGGAAGGCTGGTGGCAGTGTGTAATTCGTCGGCCATCGGGTTCTCCATCGGGTGTCGGTAGGGATCGTGTCTTCGGTCGGCGGCGACTGTCCCGCACCGAGTTTCAGCTGCGCGGAACGCCGTACTCGCGAGAGCGCCTGTACGAGTGACCGATACGAGGTTGTCGGCGACCGGCCTGGGCGAGGTGCGGAGGGGCAGCACATCGACCTTCGGCCCGCCCGGAGTCATCGGGGCGTGCATCGCGCTCGGCGTAGATGGTGTCCGTGGTCGAGGTGGGTGTTCCGAGAAAGGGCGGAGACCCCAACAGGACAACCCCCCGGAATCTGCGGGGGTCTTGATCGAAGTTTTTTCCGTTGAAAATACAATTCGTTCAGTGCACCCCGTCTACGCGCCGGGGGAGGTTCCACGGGTTTGCCTCTTGTAGCGGTGGCGGCAGGAGCGCCTCGGGGAAGCCCTGCCAGGCGACGGGACGCAGGAAGCGGTCGATCGCGGCGGTGCCCATGGACGTGAACTGGGGTGAGGTCGTCGCGGGGTAGGGGCCGCCGTGCTGCTGGGCCCAGGACAGGGTGATGCCGGTGGGCCAGCTGTTCTAGATCAGGCGGCCGGCCAGTCCGGTGAGCGCCGGGAGCAGGGCGCGGACGACGTCGGCGTCGGAGTCCTGGGCGTGCACCGTGGCGGTGAGGCCCGGCTCGAGCCGGCGCAACAGGGAACGCAGTTCGTCCGCGCCCGCGTATTCGACGATCAGCGAGACGGGGCCGAAGCATTCCGCGTCCAGGGATTCGGCGTGCGAGAGGAAATCCGCGCCACCGACCTTCAGCAGCGTCGGGCCGAATTCGGCCGAGCCGGGTGCGGGTGCGTACAGCACCGTGACCGCGGGATGTTCGCGCAGCCGGTCCAGACTGTCGCGGTAACCGTGCGCGATCCGGTCGTTGAGCAGCTGCTGCGCCGGAACATCGGCCACCGCGGCCAGCAGCGCCTCGTCCAGGCCGTGCCCGGCGGGCAGCAGCAACAGTCCGGGCTTGGTGCAGAACTGCCCCGCACCCAGCGTGAACGATCCGACGTAGCCGGCGGCCACCTCGGCTCCGCGCTCGCGCACGGCGGTTTCGGTGACGACCACCGGATTGACGCTGCCGAGCTCACCGTAGAACGGGATCGGCCGCGGCCGCGCGTTGGCGATATCGAACAGGGCCCGCCCACCGGCTTCCGATCCGGTGAACGCCGCCGCCGCGATACCGGGATGCCGCAGCGCGGTCACACCCGACTCGAGCCCGTAGACGATGCCGACGGTCCCTTCCGGCGCACCCGCGGCGAGCAGCGCCTCGGACAGAATCGCGAAGGTGCGCGCGGACAGTTCCGGATGTCCGGGATGGGCCTTGACGACGACCGGACATCCGGCCGCGAGCGCGGCGGCGGTGTCGTGCCCGGCGACGCTCAGCGTCAGCGGGAAGTTGCTCGCCGTGAACACCAGCACCGGCCCGATCGGAACCGTCATCCGCCGGATGTCCGGCCGCGGTCCCATCGGCCAGTCCGGATCGGCGTGATCGACCGCGGCGCGCAGGAATTCACCGTCGGTGAGCACCTGCCCGAACAGCCGCAGCTGGAATACGGTCCGAACCATCTCCGAACGCAGCCGGGGCTGCTCGGGCAGATGGGTCTCCTTCGCGGCCAACGTGACCAGCTCGTCCGAGGCCTTCTCCAGCGCGTCGGCCGCGGCCTCGAGCCAGCGGGCGCGTTCGGCCGGAGTGGTCTGCGCGAGCTGTTCCGCGGCGTCCGCCGCCGCGGTGACGATGCGATCGATGTCCTCGGGGGATGTCTCGGTTGTCACTGTGTCCTCCTCCGGTAGTTGAAACCTGTTGTCGGCCGGGCTGTCTCAGGCCCGAATCCGGAATTCGTCGACGGTCCAGGCGCGCGCCTGATCGCTGAGCGTCACGCCGAGTCCGGGACGTGACGACAGGTGCATGCGCCCGTCGCGGATCTCGAGTCGTTCGTTGAACAGCGGGTCGAACCATTCGAAGTGTTCCACCCACGGCTCGATCGGATACGCCGCGGCGAGATGAACGTGCACTTCCATCACGAAATGCGGTGCCAGCTGCAGATGTTCCCGGCCGGCCAGGGACATCACGTCCAGGAAGCGGCTGATACCGCCGACGCGCGGCGCGTCCGGCTGCACGATATCGATTCCGGCCCTGATCAATTCGCTGTGCTCGGCCACGCTGGTGAGCATCTCGCCGGTGGCGATGGACGTGTCGAAGGTCCGCGATAGCTGGGCGTGACCGTCGAAATCGTAAGCATCGAGGGGCTCTTCGATCCAGACCAGCGACAGCGGATCGAACGCCCGGCACATTCGTCGGGCGGTCGGCCGGTCCCACTGCTGGTTGGCATCGACCATCAGCGGCGTGTGGTCGCCGATCTTCTCCCGCACCGCGGCGACCCGCGCGATGTCCACGGCGTTGTCGGGATGACCGACCTTGATCTTGATACCGCCGATTCCGGACTCGAGCGATGCGGTGGCGCGGTCGAGCACCTCCTCGATCGGCGCGTGCAGGAAACCGCCGGAGGTGTTGTAACAGCGGACCGAATCACGGTACGCCCCGAGCAGTTTCGCCAACGGCAGTCCGGCGCGCTTGGCCTTGAGATCCCACAGCGCGACGTCGAACGCGGCGATCGCCTGCACGGACAGGCCGCTGCGCCCGACCGAAGCCCCGGCCCACATGAGCTTGTCCCAGATCTTGCCGATATCGCTGGGGTCCTCGCCGAGCAGAACGGGCGCGATCTCCCGGGCGTGTGCGAACTGTCCGGGCCCGCCCGCGCGTTTGGAGTAGCTGATGCCGATGCCTTCGAGCCCGGCCTCGGTGGTGATCTCGGCGAACAGCACGGCGACCTCGGTCATCGGCTTCTGCCGTCCGGTGAGGACCTTGGCATCACTGATTCCGGTGGGCAGCGGGAGGGTGACCGAGGAGACCGTGACGCCGGTGATCCGGTCCAGTGCGGCTGGAGTGGTGGTCATGACGGAACTCCTTGTCAGGCAATGCTCTTGACGAGCGCGGTCAGCTCGGCGAGCTCGCCGTCGGTCAGATCGGTCAGCGGCGGGCGCACCCGGCTCGACGGGCGGCCCACCGCGGTCAGGCCCGCCTTGATGATCGACACCGCGTATCCCGCGCTGCGATCGCGGATATCCAGGTAGGGCAGGACGAAGCCGCGCAACCGCCGGTACACCTCCTCGCGATCGTGCGCGCGCACGGCTCGGTAGAACTCGAGCGCGAATTCCGGCACGAAGTTGAAGATCGCCGAAGAGTATGTGGTGACGCCCATTTCGGTGTAGGGCAGGGCGAAGGTCTCCGCGGTGGGCAGCCCGCCGATATAGGTGAGCCGGTCGCCCATCCGCGCGTAGATGCGGGTCATCGTCTCGATGTTGCCCACGCCGTCCTTGAAGCCGACCAGGTTCGGGCACCGTTCGGCCATCCGCGCGACGGTCACGTCGTCGATGCGGGCATTGGCCCGGCTGTAGAAGATCACGCCCAGCGAGGTGGCCGCGCAGACCGCGGCGACATGTTCCACCAGGCCGTCCGGCCCGGCCTCGGTCAGATACGGCGGAAGCAGCAGAACCCCTTGTGCCCCAGCGGCTTCGGCGTTGCGTACCTGTTCCACCGCCACGGCGGTTCCGGCGGTGGCCGGGGCGATCACCGGCACGCCCTGTCCCGCTGTCTCGGCGACCGCGGCGCGCACGACCCGATCGATCTCGGCGGTGGTCAGCGAGAAGCCCTCACCCGTGCCGCCCGCGGCGAACAGCCCGGCCACGTCGTATTGCGCCAGCCAGCCGATGTGTTCCCGATAGGCGGCCTCGTCGAAGGCGAGGTCGTCGTCGAAATGCGTGACCGGGAACGACAGCAGCCCGCGACCCAGCGCGGGCCCGAGATCTTCGGCGGATATCTGTGACACGGGTTTCCTCCTCGGGGAATGACATTCGCGGGCGGTATGCCGGCGCGCCGGACTCAGGAGTCCGGCCAGGACTCCAACAGGTCGATGACCCGGCGCAGGGCAGGATTGGCGGGGCGCCGCCGCCACACCGCGTACAGTTCGGCGGGTTCACGCACGCCCGACAGCGGGCGGTAGCGCACCCCGTCGGGATGCAGGTGGCTGGCGGTCCCGGGGACCAGGGCCAGCCCGCGCCCGGCGGCCACCAGCGCGAGCATGGTGTGCACCTGGGTGAGCCGGTCGGCGGGATCGTAGGAGATCCCGGCCAAGGTCCTGGTCATGAGTTCGGCGAAGTAGCGGGCCGGGCCCGGTGCGTACACCAGCAGCCGTTCGCCCTCCAATTCGGCCAGCGCCATCGGGGTTTCGGCGTCGAGGCGGTGCCCGGCGGGCACGGCCAGCACCAGTGGTTCGCGATGCACCAGCCGGGCGTCGAACTCGGCGCGGTCGAAGGGCGGTCGGGCGAAGGCGAGATCCAGTTTGCCGCTGGACAATTCCTCGAACTGTACGGCGCTGACCTGTTCGGCGAGTACGAGTTCGATCTCCGGCATCGACCGGGAGATCTGGTTGAGGAACCGGCCCAGGAAACCGAAGCCCGCGGTAGCGGTGAAACCGATTCGCACGGTTCCGGTCCGGCCCGCCGCGACCAGCCGCGCGGTACTCGGCGCGGCCTCGGCCAGGGCGAGCAACCGGCGCGCCTCGGCGAGGAAAACCTCACCGGCGGGGGTCAATTCGACCTGCCGCTGGGTCCGGTCCAGGAGCAGCACGCCGATATCGCGTTCGAGCTTCTGGATCTGGCGGCTCAGCGGGGGCTGGGTCATCTGTAGGCGATCCGCGGCGCGGCGGAAGTTGCCCTCCTCCGCGACGACGACGAAGCCGCGCACCTGCTCCAGGGACAACATGGCGGACAACTTGCCGTCGCCGGTCATGGGTGCTCCTCGGTGGTGCTGGCGGGGTCTGTGGACATCGGTTTCCTTTGCAGGCTAGGACGAGCCGGTGATACCCGTCCAACATCGTTTCGGCATCACGATATGCCCAAGAGGTATCACTCACGATTCATATATCTGAATACTTTCCGGAAGCCGGAGGTATTCGAGATTGAGAATGTGGAGGCCTCTCACTAGCCTTCCGAGACACGGGTCACCCAGCGAAGGAGTGCCATGCAGCGCCGCATCGGCAATGAGCGTCGTGCCGATACCGATACCGATACCGCCGCCCGGACCGGCGTCGCGGCCGAATCCGCGGCCGGGGTGAAATCCGCCCGCCGCGCGATCACCCTGCTGGAGGTGTTCGCCGCCCAGCAGTCCTGGTTGTCCCTGGCGCAGTTGCACACCGCCACCGGATTTCCCCGCTCGAGCCTGCACGGCCTGCTGCGCACCCTGCGGGACGCGGGCTGGATCGAGACCGACGAGACCGGCACTCGTTTCCGCCTGGGGGTGCGGGCATTGATGTGCGGCACCGCGTACCTCGACCGCGATCCAGCGATGCCGTTCGCCACCGAAACCCTCGAGCGGCTGCGCGAGCAGACCGGATTCACCACGCACTACGCCCGGCTGGCCGGTGCCGAGGTGGTGTATCTGGAAACCCGCGAATCGCGCACCTCGGGACATCTCATCTCCCGGGTCGGCCGAGCGCTGCCCGCCCACGCCACCGCCCTGGGCAAGGCCCTGCTGGCCGAACTCGCCGACGCCGAACTGGGCGAACTACTGCCCGCCCGGTTGCGTCCGCTGACCGACCACACGATCACCGACCGCGACGTCCTGCACGCCGAACTGGGCGTGGTGCGCGAACGCGGTTACGCCACCGAACGGCAGGAGGGGACCGCGGGGGTGGCCTGCGCCGCCGCCGCGGTGCCCTACCGGATCCCGGCCACCGACGCGCTGAGCTGTTCGATGCCGATGGGCGAGGTGACCGAGGGGGAGCAGCACCGCATCGGCGAGGTGCTGCGCGAGGCCGCGGCCGAATTGGCCATGCGCCTGCGTCGCGCCGGAATTCGTTGAGCCGCCGCGGCTTTCGCGGCACAGCACGCCAGGTATCACAGCGAGGAGTTACACCCATGCCGGATCAGCGCATCCTCATCACCGGCGCGGCGGGCATCGTCGGGACGCTGCTGCGTCCCCGGCTCGCCCGTCCCGGCCGCATTCTGCGGCTGCTGGACATCGCGCCGCTCGAACCCGCAGCGCCCGATGAACCGGTCGAGACCATCACCGGATCGGTCACCGACGCCGAGGTTCTGGCGCGCGCCTGCGCGGGGGTGGACGCGGTGATCCATCTGGGCGGAATCAGCCGCGAGGACACCTGGGAGCGCATTCTCGAGGTCAACATCGACGGCACGCACACCGTGCTCGAGGCCGCCCGGGCGGCCGGGGTGCCGCGGGTGATCCTTGCGTCGAGTAACCACGCGGTCGGCTTCCGCCGGATCGGCGAGGCCGGCCCCGCCGGGCTGCCCGCCGACAGCAGCCCCCGTCCGGACACCTATTACGGCGTGAGCAAGGCGGCCGTCGAGGCGCTCGGCAGCCTCTACCATTCGCGGTTCGGGATGGACGTGAGCTGCCTGCGCATCGGCAGCTGTTTCGAGCGTCCCGGCGACGTTCGCCAACTCTCGATCTGGTTGTCCCCGCAGGACTGCGCGCGGCTGCTCGAGGCCTGCCTGAGCACGCCCGAACCGGGATTCCGCGTGCTGTGGGGCATCTCCGCGAACACTCGCGCGGTGGTGTCGCAGAGTGCCGGGGAACAGATCGGCTATCACTCCCTGGACGACGCCGAGGTCTTCGCCGATCAGGTACCGCCGGGCGAGTTGCCCGGCTACCTGGGCGGCGGATTCTGCGATATTCCGCTGGGGCAGCACAACCCGTTGTGACGCCGGATCCCCGGCCCGCCCGAGTGCTGTGTGTGCGCGGCCGTTCACATATGTGACGGCATTACGCGATACCGAATGGGCATCGTCATGTGTATTGCGTCCACCTATCGACCATGTGACCCTGAGCACACTCGTTTGGTAGTGAAGGAAGCAGCACATGCAGTACTCGGCAACGGCGCCGGACCAGCGGCGCCGGATCAGCATCTCCTACCTGTATTTCTTCGGTGCGCTCGGCGGCATCCTGTTCGGATACGACCTCGGTGTGATCTCCGGTGTCCTGTTGTTCATCAACCCGCTGTGGCATCTGGGTTCGTTCGCGCAGGGCGTCGTCGGCGGCTCGGTCGCCTTCGGCGCGATCTTCGGTGCCCTGTTCGCCGGCCGGATCACCGACCGGTGGGGGCGGCGGCCCGCCATCGTGGTCGCATCGGTCGTCTTCGTCATCGGCGTGCTGGGCTGCACCTTCGCACCCGGATTCGGAGTGCTGGTGGTGGGGCGGTTCATCACCGGCGTCGCGGTGGGCTGCTCCTCGGCGACCGTGCCCACCTACCTGTCCGAACTCGCGCCGACCCGGGTGCGCGGCAGGTTGTCGACGCTGAATCAGCTGATGATCGTCTCCGGCATCCTGATCGCGTACATCATCGACTGGGCCCTGTCGAACGCCGGCTCGGCCAACTGGCGAATCATGTTCGCCATCGCGGCGGTCCCGGCCGTGGTCCTGTTCGTGGGCTTGATGTTCATGCCGGAGACCCCGCGCTGGCTGGTCAAGGCCGGACGCGAGGCCGAAGCGCGCGAGGTGCTCGCCCAGACCCACCGCAACGACGACATCGATGCCGAGCTGGGCAGTATCCGCGAGGTCATCCGAATCGATTCCGAACAGCGCGGCACGCTGCGCGATCTGATCACTCCCTGGGCGCGCCCGGCGTTGGTCGTCGCGTTGATTCTCGCTGTGGGACAACAGTTCGCCGGCACGAACGCGGTGAACCTGTACGCGCCCACCATGTTCAAGCAGCTCGGCCTGGCCACCTCGGGTTCGCTGCTGGCTTCGATCATCATGGGCGCGGTCAAGCTGGTGTTCACCGGCTGGGTGTTCCTGGTCGTGGACCGCTGGGGTCGCAAGCCGCTGCTGCTGATCGGCAACGTGCTGATGGCGTTGTCACTGGTCCTGTTGGGCGCCTGCGTACTCGGCCTGGACAAGGGCACCGGCACCGGCGTGATCGCCCTGCTGCTGCTGTGCCTGTACTGGGTCGGCTACGAACTGGGGTGGGGTGCGGTCGTCTGGGTGATGATGGCCGAGATCTTCCCGCTGCGGGTGCGCGGTATCGGCATGGGCGTGGGCAGCACGGTGCTGTGGGCGGCCACGTTCGCCATCACCTTCCTGTTCCCGGTGATGAGCGATCATCTCGGCCTGGCCGTCTCGTCCTTCATCTTCGCCGGTGTCAGCGTCGTGCTGTACGTCCTGGTGACGAAGTTCGTGCCGGAAACCAAGGGCCGCAGCCTGGAACAGATCGAACTGGACCTGCGCGCACGCGTCGGCGGTGTCGCGCGGGAGGCCGCGTGAGCGGCCCGACGATCGTCTATGTGTCCAATGCGGGCAGCGCCGAGATCTCGGTGCTGCGGCTGGAGGACGACGGCGCGCTGAAGCCGGTGCAGACGGTGTTCACCGGCGGGACGGTGATGCCGTTGACGACCGGGCCGGGGCATCGGTACCTGTACGCCTCGCTGCGGTCCGAGCCGTATTCGGTGGTGTGCTACGAGATCGCCGCGGGCACCGGCGAACTCACCGAACAGGCGCGAATTCCGTTGCCGGACAACATGGCCTACCTGTCCGTCGATCGGTCCGGTCGTTACCTGTTCGCGGCATCCTATTCCGGCAGCGTCGTCTCGGTGAATCCGATCGGGCCGGACGGGGTCGTGGCGGCCGAGCCGAGTGCGGTTCTCGGCACGCCGCCGCACGCGCATTCGTTCGTGGCCGATCCGTCGAGCCGGTACCTGTTCGCGGCCGCACTCGGCGGCGATGTCCTTCTGCAATATCTGTTCGACCACGTCACCGGGGTGCCCATCCGCAATGTGCCGCCGCAAGTCCCGACCCTGCCGGGGGCCGGGCCGCGACATCTCGTATTCCACCCGGACGGCCGGTGGGTCTACGTGGTGAACGAGCTCGACGGGACGGTCGGCAGCTATGAATTCGACACCGGCACCGGATGTCTCGGGCCGATCGAAACCTATTCGGTGATGCCCGAGGGGTGCGGCGAACCGTGGGCCGCGGAGCTGCGGCTCACCCCGGACGGGCGTCGTCTGTACGTGTCCGAGCGACGTTCCAGCACACTCGCCGGGTTCCGGGTGGACGCCGGCACCGGTGCGCTGGAACCGCTGGGGCACACCATGACCGAGGCCTGCCCGCGCGGATTCGACATCGATCCGAGTGGGCGGTACCTGCTCGCCGCCGGTCAGGATTCGGATGCGCTGACGGTTCATCGCATCGATCCGGATACCGGCGCGCTGAGTAGCCGCGGCCGTCAGGAGTTGGGGCGCGACCCGAACTGGGTGGAGATCGTCGAACTCCGCTGAGCTCGCCGTGTCGGCGGGCTGTGCAATGCTGATGAGGGGCACAGACCGCCGGGTCCGGAACGGCGGCCGGGCGACGGGAGGCGG
>CBJNFW010000197.1:0-16522 GCA_966435935.1 uncultured Nocardia sp. | reverse complement strand
CGCTGCCCCGGCGCTCGAAGCCGAACGAGGCCGCGAATGACCAGGCCCGTTCCCGCGCTCTCCGATCTCTCGGTGACCGAGTTCCTCACGCTCTCGCGAATGGGGTTCTTGCCGCATGCCCTCGTCGTCGGTGCGAGCCGAGCCGAGGATGCCTCCGGCCGAGTCCTGCACGATGACCTGGGCGTCGGGCACCGCGCGCCCGTCGGCCCACACCGCACCGCTGAGCACCGACATCGTGTTCAGCTCGATGTCCTGCGCCAGCACACCGCTGTCGGGGACGGTCAGCGTGATCGCGGTGGGCCGCATGTGCTCGGCGACCGCGACCAGCGTGTACACCCAGGACACCACGCCCTGGCAGGCATAGTCGCCGCGGGCGTCGGAGACCGCGGCCCCGACGACCTCACCGCGCATATCGGTCAGGGTTATCGTGGCCCCGGCCAGCGGGCGCAGGTCAACGGCCGAGCGCACGACGCCGGACACCTCGCCCGAGCCCTGTAGCGGCACGTCCAGACGCTGCGGGCGACCGTCCACGCTGACGTTCACCGCGGCGGGCTGGTGTCCGCTCGCGGAGACGATCAGCACGTAGCTGCCCGGCGCGGGCGGCTCGATGACGTACTCGCCCTCCTGATTGCCTGTCGCGCGGGAAACCTGGTGTCCGCGTTGGTCGATCAGGGTCAGCGCGACCCCGGCGACCGCGTACCCGTCGGTGCGCACCACCCGGCCGCTGATGGACCGCCCGTCCGCGACCAGCGGGCGGGCCGGTGCGGCGGCAGCGCGGAACGTCGCGGGTGCGGCCGCGGTGAACGGGCTTGCCGCGGCACGCCCGTTGGTGTGGACCGGCAGCTGCTCGGTGTCCTCGGGGATGCCCTCGCGGGCGGCCTCGGCCAGTTCGGCGGCCTCGTCGACGACGTAGTCGCCCTTGGCGAACCAGGACGCGATCGAGCCGAGCAGCAGCATCACCGCGGCGGCGATGAACACCGCGATCAGACCGGAGTGGAACGGTCCGGAGATCAGGTGCGGGAAGAACTCCTGCCCGGTGATCGTGCTGCCGTTGACGCCCGGCTGGTTCAGCACGTCGGCCGGGATCATCTCCTTGAAGGGGTTGTATCCCAGGAAGGTGGCGAACAGGCTGCCCACCGGCGGGGTGCTGGCGAGCTGTTCGGCGAAGTTCGCCGGAACGCCCTGCGCACGCAGTCCGGAGTTCATCGCGCCCGGCAGGGTTCCGGACAGTCCGGCGATCATCAGCGAGAAGAAGATGCCGATCGACAGCGCCATACCGCCGTTCATGATGGTGGCGCGCATGCCCGAGGCCACACCGCGCTGGTTGGCCGGCACCGAGGACATCACCTCGGCGGTGTTGGGCGAGGTGAAGATGCCCATCCCCAGGCCGTTGAGCAGGATGATCAGCGCGAACAGCCAGTAGTTGAAGTTGACCGGGATGACGATGAGCAGCACGAAGGTGATCGCGGCCAGCAGCAGGCCGCCCGCGGCGAAGATCCGCCCGCCGAAGCGGTCGCTGAGCCAGCCCGAGGCCGGGCCCGCGACCAGGAAGCCGATGGTCAGCGGCAGCATGTAGATACCCGCCCACAGCGGGGTGTCCTCGAAGCTGTAGCCGTGCTGGGGCAGCCAGATGCCCTGCAGCCAGATGATCAGCATGAACTGCATGCCACCGCGGCTGACCGAGGTCATCAGGCTGGCGAAGTTGCCCAGGGCGAAGGTCTTGTTGCGGAACAGCGACATCTGGAACATCGGCTGGCGCGATTTGGCCTCGATGACGCAGAAGATCACCAGCATCGCCAGGCCGCCGATGACTCCGGTCAGCACCCACGGGTTGGTCCAGCCGGTGTTGGAGCCGCCGTAGGGCTGGATGCCGTAGGTGATTCCGGCCAGCAGTGCGGTCAGGCCGACCGCGAAGGTGATGGTGCCGGGGATGTCCAGCGAGCCGGGGGTGCGCTGGCCGTTGTCGTGCAGCGACCGGTAGGACCAGACGGTGCCCAGCAGGCCGAAGGGCACGCTGATCCAGAACACGGCCTTCCAGTCCCATTCGGCGAGCAGGCCGCCCAGCAGCAGGCCCAGGAACGAACCGGCAACGGCCGCGACCTGGTTGATGCCCAGGGCGAAGCCACGCTGTCTGGCCGGGAAGGCGTCGGTGAGGATGGCCGAGGAGTTGGCCATCAGCATCGCGCCGCCGACACCCTGCACCACGCGCCAGGCGATCAGCCAGATCGCGCCGCCGCCGTGGTCGAACGGGTCGAACGAGAGCAGGATCGCCGAGACGGTGAAGACGATGAACCCGGCGTTGTAGATCTTGACCCGGCCGAACATGTCGCCCAGACGGCCGAACATCACCACCAGGACCGCGGAGGTGAGCAGGAAGCCCATCATCAGCCACAGCAGATAGCTGACGTTGCTGGACTCGAGCGGGTTGAGGTGCACGCCGCGGAAGATCGCGGGCAGCGAGATGAGCACGATCGAGGAGTTGATGGTGACCATCAGCATCCCCAGCGTGGTGTTCGACAACGCCACCCACTTGTAGTGCGGGTGGTCGTGGTCGACGCGCAGGCGCCGACGAACGGTCTGGACGTCGCCGACGTCCAGGTCGGCGGAAGTTTGTGCGGAAGCCAAGAGTCCCTCTCCCCGAGGATTGCCGTGAACAGTGACTCGATCAATATAGTTGCAATATGCTAACTAACTAAATGGAGAGCGTAGGGAATTGATCACACTTGCGGTGGGAATACGCCTGTCGTGGCGGCGCCGTGCGACGGCGTGGGCACCGCTTCGAATGCTCGGTCGCCCGGGGCGGCGTGGTGCAGCAGATGGTCGATGAACAGCCGTGCGGGCGGGGTCGGGGTACGGGTGGTGACCGCGTGCCAGGGGCGGTCCAGCGGGGTGCCCTCCACCGCCAGGATCTCCAGATGTCCTGCGGCCACGTGTGATTCGACGGCGTCGCCGTGGATCAGGGTGACGCCGAGGCCTTCTCGCGCGGCGGCCAGCACCGCGCCGTGCGTGCCGAGGGTGAGCGTGGGCGGGCGGATCTGCAAACGGTCCAGCAGGGCCAGGGTGGTCGCGCGGGTGCCCGAGCCGTGCCCGCGCAGCAACCAGGTGGCGCGCAGCGGATCCGGGCAGCGGCCGGGGGATCCGACGACCACCAGCCGGCTCGATCGGCGCGCGCGCACCACCAGTCCGGCCTCCTGCGGTGGGCGGCCGGCTATCACGAGATCGCTTTCGTGGTGCTGTAATTCGAGGAACAGCACATCGCGCGGGTGGATCGACAACCCCACCTCGATATCGGGATAACGATCCCGGAACGCGGCCAGCGGGCGCAGCAGCACATATTCCCCGGCGGTGGCGACCACCCCGATCCGCAATCGTCCGGTATCCGCGCGCCGCACCGCGGCCTGGGCCTCGCGCATCAATCCCAGAATGCTGCGGCAGTATTCGGCGTAGACCCGCCCGGCGTCGGTCAGCACGATTCCGCGCCCGGATTTGGCGATCAGTTTCGCGCCGAGTTGTTTCTCGATATGCGCGACCGCGGCCGATGCGGCGGCCTCGGTGATGTGCAGTTGCGCGGCGGCGCGGCGAATGCTGCCGTGGCGGGCCACGGCCAGGAACGTCTCCATCCGGACCGCACTCACCATTCCCATCGTCAGACGGTAGCAAACTCAACTTTTCGGTTGAGCGAGACGAGAAACTATCGAATTGTCCGTCGACGTCGCCGCCCGCATCCTGAATCTGCAAGGCGCACAGGCTCGCTCGCACAGGAGGAGATATGGCCGAGGAATCCACTCGGGACCGCTGGGATCCGGGCGTGCAGTCCTACGCCTCGATGGGGTATTACGACCCGCACTACGAACCCAAGGACACCGACGTGCTCGCGGTGTTCCGGGTCACCCCGCAGGCGGGGGTGGATCCGATCGAGGCCGCCGCGGCGGTGGCGGGCGAATCGTCCACGGCCACATGGACGGTGGTGTGGACCGACCGGCTCACCGCGCACGACCGTTATCGCGGGAAATGTTATCGGCTCGATGCGGTGCCGGGACGTCCGGGCGAGTATTTCGCCTATGTCGCCTACGATCTGGATCTGTTCGAGGAAGGCTCGATCACCAATCTGACCTCCTCGGTGATCGGCAACGTGTTCGGATTCAAACCCCTTGCCGCACTGCGGCTCGAGGACATGCGCATTCCGGTCGCCTATGTCAAGACCTTCCCCGGCCCGCCGCACGGAATCGTCACCGAGCGGGAATATCTGAACAAGTACGGCCGCCCGTTGCTGGGTGCCACGGTCAAGCCCAAACTCGGATTGTCCGCACGCAATTACGGGCGCGTGGTGTACGAGGCGTGCCGGGGCGGACTGGATTTCACCAAGGACGACGAGAACATCAACTCCCAGCCGTTCATGCGCTGGCGCGATCGCTATCTGTTCGCCATGGAGGGCGTGAATCGCGCGATCGCGGAAACCGGTGAGCTGAAAGGCCATTACCTCAACGTCACCGCCGCCACCATGGAGGACATGTACGAACGCGCGGAATTCGCCAGATCGCTCGGCAGCGTCATCATCATGATGGATCTGACCGTCGGTTACACCGCGATGCAATCGATGTCGAAGTGGGCGCGGCGCAACGGCATGCTGTTGCATCTGCATCGCGCGGGGCATTCCACCTTCACCCGGCAGAAGACGCACGGGGTCAGTTTCCGGGTGCTGGCCAAGTGGTGCCGGCTGATCGGGGTGGATCATCTGCACGCGGGTACCGTCATCGGCAAACTCGAGGGCGATCCGAATACCGTGCGCGGGTTCTACGACACGTTGCGGGAGAACCACATTCCCGCCGACGCGGGTACCGGGATCTTCTTCGACCAGGATTGGGCCAGCCTGCCGGGTGTGCTGCCGGTGGCTTCGGGCGGTATTCACGCCGGGCAGATGCATCAGCTGCTGGACCTTTTCGGCGACGATGTGATTCTGCAGTTCGGCGGCGGCACCATCGGACACCCGATGGGTATCGCGGCGGGCGCGGAGGCCAACCGGGTGGCGCTCGAGGCGGTGGTCAAGGCCCGCAACGAGGGCCGCGACCTGCTCGCCGAAGGCCCGGCGGTACTGCGCGAGGCCGCGCGCGGCTGCCGGTCGCTCGAGGCCGCGCTGGCGGTGTGGGGCGAGGTCACCTTCGAGTACACCTCCACCGACGCTCCCGACGCCGTACCCACCGCGACGCGGTGAGAAAGGAAGGGCCGCCATGTATCTGCGTCAAGGAACCTTCTCGCATCTGCCGGAGTTGTCCGACGCCGAGATCGGCGCACAGGTGCGCTACGCACTGCTGAACAACTGGCCGGTGTCGATCGAATACACCGACGATCCGCATCCGCGCAACGTGTACTGGGAGATGTGGGGGCTGCCGATGTTCGACCTGCACGAACCGGACGGGGTGCTCACGGAGCTCGCCGCTTGCCGGGACGCGTTGCCGCGGTACTACATCCGGGTGACGGCCTACGACGCGCGGTACGGTCGGCAGACCACCGCGCTGAGTTTCCTGGTGCAGCGCCCGCCCGACGAGCCCGGATTCCGGTTGGCGCGCAGCGAATCCGACGATCGCCGGCAGCAGTACGGGTGGGCGGCCTATGCCACCGATCTGCCGCCGGGCGCCCGGTACGGCGACCGAGGCCGGGCCTGATGGCCGAGGCGGGCAACGGTTTTCGGATGCATCGCCCCGGGGCAGGGCCGGGCGTGGCGGCGGTGCGGGAGGAGCACGAACCCCACTGCCCGGACGCGCCCGAGCTGCTCGACCCGGACGCGGAGCTGGATCTGTCCTGCGATCCAGCGACCCGGGAGGTCGAACGCACTCTTGCGCGGCTGGACGCGGAGCTGGTGGGCCTGTCGGCGGTCAAGGCGCGGGTGCGGGAGATCGCGGCGCTGCTGCTGATCGACCGGGCCCGCGCCCGGTTCGGGCTCGCGGCCGCGCGCCCGACGATGCACATGAGTTTCACCGGCGGGCCCGGCACCGGCAAGACCACCGTGGCGCTGCGCATGGCCGATCTGCTGCATGCGCTGGGATATATTCGCAAACCCTTGGTGCACAGTGTGACTCGCGACGATCTGGTGGGGCAGTTCATCGGTCACACCGCGCCGCGCACGAAGGAGGCCCTGGCGCGGGCGGCGGGCGGGGTGCTGTTCATCGACGAGGCGTACTACCTGTTCCGCCCGGAGAACGAACGCGATTACGGCCAGGAGGTCATCGAGATCCTGTTGCAGGAGATGGAGACCGAGCGCACCAGCCTGGTGGTGATCTTCGCCGGGTATCCGGACCGGATGGAGACGTTCTTCTCCGCCAATCCGGGCTTGTCCTCGCGGGTGGCGCATCACATCGATTTCCCGGACTACAGTCACGGCGAGTTGATGGCCATCGCGGGTCTGATGGCCGAGGGCGAGCAGTTCCGCCTGGATTCGGCGGCGGTGACGGCGCTGGGCGAATATCTCGAATTGCGCATGGCGCGACCGCGATTCGCCAATGCGCGCAGTGTGCGCAACGCGCTCGAGCGGTGCCGGTTACGTCAGGCGCGCCGTTTGGTGGACCTGCGCCGGCCGCTGCGCCGCACCGAGCTGATCACGCTGACCGCCGCGGATGTGTACGGCAGCAGCGTATTCGGCGACGCCGATCCGGTGCCGGTCGCCGGCGACGGGGCCGATCCGTGAGGAGTTGACAAGACGCGATGCCCGAGAAACTCGAGACACTGACCCGGTACACGATCGCGCAGGAGCACCGTCATCCCGGCTCCTCGGGGGAGTTCTCCGCCCTGCTGAACGTGGTGGCCACCGCGACGAAGATCATCGCCAACCAGGTCACCCGGGGCCGCATCGTGGACACCACCGCATACGATGCCACCGCCCGGCGGCCCACCCCGGTTCGCGCGCCGGCGCCGCACGACGGACACAGCGCCCGCGCCGGCGCCGCGCCCGGTGACGAGCGGATCGCGGAACCGGATCGCGGCGAGACCGAACCGGCACCGCAAACCCAACGGGCGCAACCGGAATCGCTCGTTCCACGGCCCGGGGAGAGGCAGGCGTCAGCGGCGGGCGACCCCGGCCCGGCGCGGCATCGCCGCATCGATGCGATCGCCAACGACATCATGGTGGCCGAATCGGAGTGGACCGGCCCGCTCGCCGCGCTGTTGTCCGAGCAGATGGCCGGATTTCATCCGGTGCCCACCGAATTCCGGCGCGGGAAATATCTGCTGGCGTTCGATCCGCTGGACGGCTCGTCCAATATCGATGTGAACCTGCCCGTGGGAACGATTTTCAGCGTGCTGCGCTGCCCGGACGACACCCGCGCGCCGGACGCGGGCGATTTCCTGCAGCCGGGCGTGCGGCAGGTGTGCGCGGGTTTCACCCTGTACGGTCCGGCGACGATGCTGGTGCTGACCACCGGGGACGGGGTGGACGGGTTCACCCTGGATCGGGAGATCGGCGCGTTCGTGCTCACCCATCCGCGCATGCGAATCCCCGAGCGCACTTCGGGATTCGCGATCAACGCCGCGAACGAGCGGTTCTGGGCGCGCCCGGTGCGGCGTTACGTGCACGAATGCCTGGCCGGGGTGGACGGTCCGCGCGGGCGGGATTTCAATATGCGCTGGGTCGCCTCCCTGGTCGCGGACACTTTCCACATCCTCACCCGCGGCGGGGTCTACCTGTATCCGTACGACACGCGCCGCGCGGGCCGGGTCTCGCTGCTCTACGGCGCCAATCCGATCGCGTTCGTGGTCGAACAGGCCGGTGGCGCGGCGACGACGGGGTATGCGCGGGTGCTGGAGGTGACCCCGGATGATCTGCATCAGCGGGTGCCGTTGATTTTCGGCTCGCGCCGGGAGGTCGAGCGCATCGAGCGCTATCACCGCGAGCCCGAGGAGGGGCCGCGGTTCGACGCGTCGCTGTTCGGCACGCGATCGCTGTTCCGGCCTGTGGGCATCGAAAAAGGCCATTGAAACGAGGTGCGATGTCGTTCAAACATCCCGTGGTCGCGATCACCGGCTCCTCCGGTGCGGGCACGACCAGTGTCACCCGGACATTTCAGGAGATCTTCCGCCGCGAGGGGATCGAAGCCGCTGTGGTGGAAGGGGATTCGTTCCACCGGTTCGATCGCGGGGAGATGGCGATGGCGATGGCCGAGGCGGAGCAGAACGCGAACCGGCACTTCTCGCATTTCGGCCCGGAGGCGAATCTGCTGGCCGAACTCGAGGCGCTGTTCCGCGATTACGGGGAGACCGGCGTGGGTCTGGTGCGCCGGTATCTGCACGACGAGGCCGAGGCCAAACCGTACGGGCAGCCGCCGGGCACGTTCACTCCGTGGCAGGAGCTGGCCCCGGGCAGTGATCTGCTGTTCTACGAGGGCTTGCACGGCGCGGCGGTGACCGACTCGGTGGATGTGGCCCGCCATACCGATCTGCTGGTGGGTGTGGTGCCGATCATCAATCTGGAGTGGATTCAGAAGGTGATCCGGGACAAGACCGAACGCGGGTATTCCGGTGAGGCCGTGCTGGATACGATCCTGCGGCGCATGCCGGACTACGTGAACTACATCTGCCCGCAGTTCTCCCGCACCTACGTGAATTTTCAGCGGGTGCCCACGGTGGACACCTCCAATCCGTTCACCGCGCGCACGATTCCGACCGCGGACGAGAGCTTCGTGGTGATCCGGTTCGCCGACCCGAAGGTGATCGACTTCCCGTATCTGCTGTCGATGCTGCACGATTCGTTCATGTCGCGGCCCAATTGCATCGTGGTGCCGGGCGGGAAGATGGATCTGGCGATGCAGTTGATCTTCACCCCGCTGATCCTGCGGTTGATGGACAAACGCCCGAACAGCCGGGTGTGAACGCTGATCAGCACGCCGGAATCGGCTGGCCCGGCGGTACGGGTCTGGTCTGCACGCCATGTGCCGCGCGGTCGGGGCCGTGCCCGATCGGGCAGACCCGGACCACCGCAGGGGCCGGTCCGCTCCGGTTGCCCGCGTTGTCGAAGTAGATCGGCCCGCCCGCGCCGGGGACGGCCTGCGCGGGCGCGTTGTAGCCGCTGATCACCGCGTTCACCTGGCCGCGGGTGACCGGCTCGTGCTGCGGCAGGCTGTGCACCGCGGCGGTGGCCGTGGTGACCGCGTCGTAGCCGTTGACCGCCCAGCCCTGGTCGAGGTGGGAGCGATCGAGCCGGGCCGCAGTGAACGCGTTCTGATAATCCAGGAACGCGGTGTCGTCGGCCGGGCGGTGGGTGTCGGCGATCATGCTCGACAGCAGCCGGATGCGGCCGCTGGTGAAGCCGGCCGAACTCAGCGCCTTGCCGCGCAGATCCTCGAGCACCGGATCGGGTTCGGGGGTGGACAGGCGCAGCGCGTCGGAGGTCGCGATCACCGTGATCGACGGGGCCGGGCACAGGCCGTTGCCGTACCGCTGATCGACACTGAACAGGAACCGGCTCAGGTCGCGGCCGCGGGCCAGGTAGGCGACGGTCACGTCCGAGGTTGCGGCGCAGACTCGTTCGGCGGTCTGCACCACGGTGGTCGGTTCGTCGGCGTCGAACTTCACATCCGGGGCGTCGGTGTGGAAGTCGCGGTGCAGCAGCGGCAGCGCGGTGCAGGTGTAGGGATCGGTGGTGCCGGTGGGCACCATCACGAAATCCGGTGGGCTCGCGGCGATTTTCGTCAGCGCATCGACCTGGACCGCCACCCGGAACGCGACCCGGTAGAAGTAGTCGCGGCCCAGGCCGTCGCGGTAGTTCTGCCGCGCCTGGTCGCAGCTGTCGTAGATCGGCTGATCGGCGCGGGAGCCGTCCTGATCGAAGCCCTCGGCGGTGACCACATCGCCGATCATCGGAATCTTCGCCGCGGCAAGGGTTTTCACAACCTCGGTGGTGCTCTCGTAGCTGAGTCCGACGCCGGCGACCGCGACCACGTCATCGCGCGCGGCCATGGCCTGTGCGACGTCGCGGGGTCCGGGGCCGTGCTGATCGTCGCCGAGTTGGCCGATCAGCAGCTTCACCGGGTGCACGCAGCCCGAGTCGTCCGCGTGCTGCTGGGCCGCGGCCATCCCCTCGAGTTCGTCGAGCGCGCGCCCGCCCACCGAGGTGTCGGTCAGGCTCAGCAGCACGCCGATGGTGACCGGGGTGCCGGCGGGGCAGTTCGCCGCGGCGTTGTCGTTCTGCTGCCGGATCAACCGCATGACCGGGGCGAACCCGGGCACGCCGAAGTCGTAGGGGCCCGCACTCAGCCCGACGCACTGGTTCTCGGCGTGCCAGGTCGGGGTGCTGGTCTCCCAGCCGCGCCCGCAGGTGAACACCTGCTTGATCTGCGGCGCGTAGACCACGGTGGGCGCCACCAGGGCGATGATCACGGCCGTCACGCCGAGCGGCACCCACTTGCGCGGCGGGCGCGGCGGTGGCGTGATCGGCGGCCAGAACGTCTCCGCCAGCCGTCGCAGCCGTCGGTTCATCACGGTCCTTTCGTTCGCCGGAGTGCGTATCGGCCACTCCCGCAGGGGCTTTCGTCTCAGCGCCAGATATGTCCCGGGGACGGGCCGATATCGGGGTCGGCCAGGAACGCCTCGGCGCGCCCGATCTGGCGGTCCAGGTGCGCACGGGTCGCGGAGTCGGTCACACAGGGATCGCGGTAGGCGGGTACCGCGGCCAGCAGGGTCGCGATATGCCATGGGCGGGTGTCCGGTACGAACAGCTCGCGCAGCGTGGTGACCTCGGGCGCACGGGGATGCGGGTCGGGCGTGGCGACGATTTCGCCGAACAGCGCCCGCCAGTCCTGCCACGGCACTCGCGCGTGCAGGCCGGAAAGTTCTCCGACGACCTGTTCGTGCCTGCGCAGCATGCGATCACAGCACAGCCGGGCGGCGATGTCGTCGTCCTCGCATTGCTCGCGCAGCAGCTCGAATACCGCGTTCCAGCCGCGTGCGGGGTCGCGCCGCCGGGCAAGCGCCCGCAGTCCGAGATAGCGGGCGAGGGGATGCATCCGGCGTACGGGTGCGTTGCCCGATGGTCCGGCGGTCCACAGCGTGCGTGAGGTGTAGAGCGGGTGCGCGGTGGTGCCGACGGTATCGCGGTCGTGCAGCACGAGCAGACTCTGCGCCTCGCGCAGATTCCGGGCCGCGGAGACGGTGATCATGGCGTCGATGAGTGCGGTGGTCGGTTGGGTCGCGGGATCCAGGCCGGAGGCGAACACGTACAGCAGGTGTTCCTCGAGCGAGGCGTCGGTCTGCTCCCGCGCGGCGGCGCCCAGGTCCGCGGGAGCACGTCCGTCCAGGGTGACCCGGCTGGTCAGCAATCCCTCGATGTCCTGCCACAGAAGAGGATTCGCGCTGATCTTGCGCAGCGACAGTTCGGTGGCTTCGTGGTGCCGGTGGGTCAGCCGTTCGAGGTTCACGGCGATGGCCGGTGCGCGGAACAGGGCGATCGGGTCGGCACGCAGGAGGATCTCGTGCCTGGTGAAGCCGGTGAGTTCGGCGCGCAGCCACGAGCGGCTCGCCAGGTCGGGTCCGGCGCGGGCCACGAGGTCGGTGATCGAGCGGGTGCCGTGGCCGGAGCCGGCGTGCGGGGCCAGGATCGTGCGCACCTCGGTGTCCGGCCATTCCGGCCGGCGGCCGGAGTGCTCGTGCAATGCCGCGGTGAGCGCACCGGAGCTGGCGGTGATCACGGTGAGTGGATCGGTGCCGGATTCGGCGGTGGGGGTGCCGGCGGACGCGACCAGCCCGCGCACCCGCAGCAACGACAGGATGAACGCCGTTGCCATCGGCAGGTCGCCGTCGTCGAGCAACAGCACGATGTTGGGTGTGCGCGCACCGAGCCGGTGCACGCTCTCGCGCAGATCCGCAAGCAGCGCGCCGGTCAGTACGTCATCGACGCTGGCCTGCACGACCGGATCACGCAGTCGCGCATGGTTGGCCAGGTCGATCAGCACCTGTTCGGGTTTGCTGCGCATGCCCAGGTCGCGGTGCGCGAACCAGTGCACGGCGTGTTCGAGCCTGCGGCGCATTCCCCGGCGCACCAGCGCGGGAACCGCGTCGCTGAGCCAATCGGCCTTGGCGATATCGGTCAGGATGTTCAGCGGCGGTGGCGGATTGGGGATGGCGGCCGTGACGAACCGGGCCAGCCCCTCGAGCAGGCCGCGCAATTGCTGTGGGTCGCAATATCTGTCGAGTTCGGCGTCGAGCAGCCGCAACTGCTCGTCCAGCGCCAGGCCGCGAAAGTCGGTGCTGAGCGCGATGTGCGCCACCAGCATTCGCATCCGGGTCAGGCGGAATCCCGGAAGCCTCCTGCCCAGCCACACCATGATCGCAACCATGACCGGGCGCAGCGGATCTCGCTCACCGGAGTCGGAATCCGCTGTGCGGCCGATAATTTCCCACTCGCGGGAAGTGAGGCGTTCGGCGTATGTCCTATCCTTCCACTCATCGAGAATGTCCAGTAACAGGCCGGTTCGGCCGGATCCGCCGCATCCCTCCAGGACCAGCACCGGCCGGGGCCGGGGTTGAGCGTGGTCGTGCGGCGGCGTGGTGAGCCGTTCGACGAGTACGGGCAGGATTTCGCGCATACTGATCTCGTCGGCCATCGACTCCCCCTCCGCCGGAAACGATCGCGTGTGTTGTGAAGACAGGCTTCGCCCGATGCGAGCTCGTGTCAAGCCCCGAATGCGGGGGTGAATTCCGTTGCGCCGGTCAGCTTCCGGAGGGCGACTGTGCGCCGCGGCGCACCCAGCGGATATCCGCGCGCCAGGTGTAGGCCGCGACCCGCGCCGCGCCGACGGCCGCGGCGATCAGCATCTCGTCGCCGTTCACCCCCAGGCTCACCAGGCCGCCGATCGCGGCGCCGACGACGAAGGACAGCCACTGCACCGCGTAGTTGAGCCATTCGCGGTGGGTGCCCCCGGCGAGGTGGCGTTCGACGCCCTGAGCGAATTTGACCAGCGTCCCGGTGACGTAGGTGACCGGGATCGAGACCTCACCCTTGCGCACGAACGAGGTATTGAGCGAACCCATGGCGAACGCGACGAACAGGATCGGGACCAGCCCGACGTCGGTCTCCCGGCCGAATCCGTCCACGGTCGCGGCGATCACGAGCGCGAAGGTGGCCAGCATCGTCGCGCCGTGCGGATGGTTGCGCCACCAGTGCCGGCGGCAGACCGAGGCGCAGAACACACCGGTCAGGAAGCAGACGATCAGCAGGAACGCGCCCCACGCGAGCCAGAAGTCGCCCAGGAATCCGCCGATGACCGCGCGCTCGGTGTTACCGGTCATGAAGGTGACGAAATAACCCTGCGAATGGGTGTAGGCGGCGGCGCCGACGAATCCGGCGAGAATCAGCAGCGCCGTGGCGAGCCGGGCCTCCAGATCCCAGAACCGGGCACGTGAGTCGTTCGAGTTCGCGGTCACAGCGACAGGCTAGCAATCTATGCGGCACTGTGCATGGATCGTGCGGTGGACGCCCGCGCACCCCTCGGCGAATCGGCGTGAGGCGGGCCGGAGAGCCTGCTCAGGGCTCTGCCCACCATTCCCGGGTTCCCGGTATCGCTCCCAGGCGTTGCCACGCGGGAGTGTCATCGGTCTTGTGCACTTCTATCCCGGTGTCCCACGGCACGACCTCGTCCTTGGACCCGGTCATGATGCTTCTCGGGGCGCCGATCGTGGTGGACACATCGCCCGTGGGCGCGTACACCTCGGGACTGCCGATACTGGTTCGCAGATTCTCGATGTGCTCGGCGGCCGAGGTCGGAAAACTCTTGTCGGGCAACAGCACTACCGGACCGACGTTCTTGCGGACCGCTCGCGCCAGCTGCTTGTTCGCCGCCTGTACCTTCAGCAGCGTCTCGTCGTCGACGGCGACCGTTTCGACCTTGCCCCGCCCGGTCTTGACCTGCAACAGCCGCCGCCGCCCGGGAAACGGAGACTGGGCGCCGTCCTCGGCGCTCACGGGTTCGGTCAACGACCGGCTGCGCACGAAGGTGTTGTTCTCCGGCGGCCATCGCCGAACCCACGGTGCGGTATCCAACTCCAGGCCGTCGCGAGTGGGTTCCCCGAAGACCACATCATCGGGCCTGATGACGTTGTATCCGTGATCTTCTCCGTCGTATACGTACTTTCCATCGGCCCAGTGCCGCATGTGGGTGGCGTCCTCGACCGGGTAATCGATGACCAGTGGCGGTTTCTTGAATTTGCGCTCGGCCCGCAGTGTTCGAGTAACCACCTGGTCCGGACGGAACGTCACCTCACGCTCGGGTGTGAAGTGCTCGGCCGGAATGGCCTCGAGGCGCTGAAAACCGTTGGCGCTGAATTCGTCTGCGCCGGTCACCGCTCTGCCGTTCTCGCCGAGCCTGCCCGCGGTCCCGACATATCTCTCGGCCAGGCCGCGAGATTCCTTGCCGAACAAGTGGATCAGCGGATCGACGAGCGCCGATTTCAATCTTTCGGCAAACACGGCATCATCTCCGCTCGCGGGGGGTGGTCGGGCGCAGCGCGGCGACCGTCAGGCGGCACGACGCGTCACTGCGGGGGTTGAGCAGGATGTCCACGCCGGCGGGAACGACATCGGCGAGCTGCTCGCCCGTCAGCGGTCGCCACATGTCGACCTCGATGCCTCGTCGATGCACCGCGGCCGTGACGACCAGCACGCACGGCACATCCTCCGCGGCGCCGATCACGGGACGGCCGTCGGCGTCGCACCCGATATCGACGACCGAGCGCCGCACGGTGGCGAGGACATCGCGGATCGCATCCTCGCGGCGCACGGGCTCCGACGTGTCGGCGACTGCGTGGCGCAGGATCGCGTCGAGCGGATCGGAGGGCATCGACTCGTCGGCCGGCCGGTAGGCGAGATTCGGTTCGAATGGTCCCGAACGGCCTTCGTCGTCGATCTGCCAGCCGCCGATGATCATCTCCGGTGGCGGCTGCTGCGCCGCCTCGGCGGGTTCCCAGCCCGGCGCGGTCAAGGCCAGCCAACGCGCTCGACGACCCGGTCGGTCCGTGATCATCTGCCCCCATTCGATCGGTCGAAACCTGTTCGGGATACGCGTCGCGCCCGGATCCGGGCGCCTGGTTCGAGCGGCCCCCCACGATAGTTCACCCGTCGGTGCTCTCGCCTCCGCGACTTCCCAGTGGCAGTGAGCTTTCCGGCTTCATCGGGCGATGCGTGCCACGCCCGGCAGCGCCGCGAGGGTTGCCTCCCGGCCCAGATCCAGGGCTTGCAGCAGGATCGTCGAATCGCGGCCGATCCGGCCGATCGCCGGGGCGTGCCGGGGCGGGCGGATCTGCAGGATCGTGGGATCAGCGGTGAGCGCGCGTTCGTCGCGGGCGTGCTGCTCGGCGCGGGCGAGCCAGTTGGTGACCACGCCGGGGGCGTGCCGGGCCAGGTAGCGGGCGACCACGCGGGTCTCGATACTCGAAGGGACACCGGGGGTTTCGTCGATGCGGCGAGTGCGCAGCACGAGTGCGTGGGTCGCGCCCTGGGCCAGTGCGGTGTGGATGGGGACCGATTCGGACAGGCCCGCATCGATGTAGCGGCGTCCGGCCAGTTCCACCGGCTGCCCGGACAGGATGGGCAGACAGGTGGTGGCCAGCAGCGCGCGCTGTAGTGCGGCCGGACCGGTGAGGTGCGGGTGCAGGTCCACCGCCGCGCCATCGGCGGTGTCGGTGCCGATCGGGTGGAAGGTCACCGGGCAGTTCAGGATTGCCGCGAAATCCATCGGCACGATCCGCTCGTACACCGTGTGCACCAGATATCGGGTGTCGACCACGCGCCCGCCGCGCAACGCACGCACCGGATCGATCACCCGCCGCACCACATCCGCATGCCACGCTCGGCGTGACCGATTCGCCCGCCCGCACAACAGCCAGGCCCCGTTCAACGCACCGGCCGATGACCCGTACACCGCGTCGAAGCAGCTCAGCACTCCCAGATCCTCGAGTCCCATCGCCATGCCGTGCGAATACGCCCCGCGCGCCGAACCGCCCTCGATCACCAGCGCCAGCCGCGCCCCGTCGGTCCGATGCCCGGGGACGCTCCCGCCGGCCTTGCGTGCGGCGATCAGATCGGCGACCGGGGATCCGGATTCATCGAGCGACACGAGCTGACCCTTCCGGTAATGCGACAAACCGGATCCGGTCTATCACAATGCGTCGGCAGGTCAGCGGCGGTGGGTCGATCCGAGCAGCCGGCCGGCGCCGAAGTAGTCGCGGAACACGTACAGCAGCGGTTCCCAGGCGGTGGTGTCGATATGGTCGCCCCCCGGCCGGAGGATTCGCAGTTGCCGCGGGAAGGTTCGGCCGGTGCCGAACCATGGGCGTGGCATCGTTGCCGAACTTTGTTGATGGATGGGAAGTGTTGTCCCAGCTGGCTATTCGGTGATCATGGTTATTGGCCGTAAGAGAGCCGAAGGTCGGCGAAGAGCAGTTGGTTGAGTCGGCGCCGAAGGTGTCCGGTCTTGCTCTGGTCCGGGGCAGTGACGACCACACGACTCTGGTCGGTTCCGCTGCCTCCAGGATCCTGGGCTCG
>CBJNFW010000196.1:0-16526 GCA_966435935.1 uncultured Nocardia sp. | reverse complement strand
CGCCGATCATGCAGCGCGCCAGCATCTCGTCCGAGGGGCTCTGGATCGCGATCTCCCCCGAGCGAATCCCCTTGGCCAGCAAGGCTTTCATCTGCCGCACGCGCTTGCCGAAGAGCCAGCCCGGGTTCGGCGTGTCCGGCGGTGACTGCCGCATCCAGGCGAGCTGAATGCGGAACTCGTCGCCGAATCGATCGAGCATATTGGTGTTGATCCAGCTCAGCGCGTCCAGCTTCTCGATGGCCGAGGAGTCCGAACGCAGCACGTCGGTCCAGCCGACCGCGACCTTCTCACCGAACGATCGCATGATCGAGGCGAGCAGTTCCTCCTTCGAACCGATCACCCGGTACACCGATCCGGTGCCCAGCCCGGCCGCGGCGGCGATATCGCGGATGGTCGTACTCTCGTAGCCGCGACGGCCGAATTCGGCCCGCGCGACCGCGCGGATGTGCGCGGCCTTGGAGTCGTCCTCCTGATCGCCGGGCCAGGTCCGCACGACCGCGTCGGCGGCCAGGAATGCGGGGGAGGCATCGAGTTCGGCGTCGGTGTGGCTCGCGGCGGCGATCCCTTCCAGCAGAATCCGGCAGAACAGCCGCGCCACCTGATCCGCCGGTGCGTTGTGCCGGATGATGTCCAGTCCGACGTGCAGCATGGTCTGGGTGATCCGGTCGGCCAGCAGGTGCAGATCGATGTCGGGCCGCAGATACCCGGCCCACCGCGCGGCGCGCAGGGTCTGGAACATGGCCTCCAGGATCGCGGTCGGGCGCTGCCTGGTCAGCTCGATCAGGGTGGGGTTCGAACTGGGGCCCTCGTAGAACGACATCTGCAGGGCCGCACGGTGATCCACCGCGCAGGCGGCGATCTGCGCGCCGAGGTCGGCGATGCGATCGAACGGCGTGCGCGAGTCGGGGCGGTCCAAGGTGTCCAGGGTGCGCTGGGCGACCTGGTCCAACGCGGCGTGATAACGCTGCAGCAGCCCGACGAGAATCGCTTCCTTGGATTCGAAGTGGTGGTAGAGGCTGCCGGGCAGGATGCCGCAGGCGTCGGCGATCTCCTGCAACGACGTGCGCAAACCCGAGGACGCGATGAGCGACGCGGCGGTCTGGAGGATTTCGGTGCGGCGGGCGCTGTCGTCCTCGACACGGCTCACCTGACCACGCGCCACAACACCTCCACAGCATCTCGGCCCTGGTCATCGGACGGGGGCGAGCCCGGCGGTCGATAATACCAACTCTTTGATCCACGGTATCATCAGGCGTGGTCCCGTACCGGCCGGGGATTTCGGCGGCGGTACGGGTTTCGTGCCGGGGCGATAATTCCGGCCGTGCGGCCGTATCCGTTCAGGACGAGGTCGGCAGCTGCCGGGCCAGATCCATGACGGTCACCGTATCGGTGCCGGTCTTCTTGAGCCGCTCGGAGGAGCGGTAGCCCAGATCCACGTCCGTCGCCTGCGCCCGCAGCGCACCGACGGTCAGCTCGGCCTTGGGCAGCTGCCCGAACATGTCGAAGGAGTAGAGCCGCAACGCATTCCGGTGGGTGATCTTATCGATCTCGTCGTCCGGGACACCGTCGAGGTGGATCGCCAGGGTCTCCGGGGCAACCGGCCAGGTGGAATCGGAGTGCGGATAATCGCATTCCCAGTTGAGCATGTCGGGATTGAGTCTGTCGCGGGCCTGGATTCCGAATCCGTCATCGATGAAACACAGCGCGATGCGATCCAGGAACACCTCGCTGGGAAGTTCGTCACCGAAATTCTGGTGGGTCCAGGCGCGATGCATCTTGTACACCCGGTCGATGCGCTCGAGGAAATACGGCACCCAGCCGATACCGCCCTCGGACAGCGCGAAGGTGAGATCCGGGAATTTCCGCAGCATCGGCGACCAGATCAGATCGGCCGCGGCCTGCACGATACTCATCGGCTGCAGAGTGACCATGACGTCCACGGGTGCGTCGATCGAGGTGATGACCACGCTCGACGACGATCCGATATGGAGGTTCACCACCGTATTCGTATCGCTGCACGCTTTCCAGAACGGATCCCAGTGCGGATCGTGCAGGGACGGGTAATTCAGCTTGGTCGGATTCTCCGAGAACGTGACCGCGTGGCAGCCCTTCGCGGCGACGCGCCGGACCTCGGCGGCCATCAGTTCCGGATCCCAGATCGGCGGCAGTGCCTGCGGGATCATCCGGCCCGGATACGCGCCGCACCACTCGTCGATATGCCAGTCGTTGTAGGCGCGCAGGACGGCCAGCCCGAGGTCCTTGTCCTTGGCCCGCGCGAAGTACTGCCCGCAGAATTGCGGATAGGACGGGAAATTCAGCGCGGCGGCGACCCCGTTGGCGTTCATATCGCGAATGCGCTCGTGAATGTCGTAGCAGCCCTCGCGGATCTCGGCGAGTTTGGTCGGCTCGGCGCCGTATTCGTCCGGCGGTCGGCCCGCCACCGCGTTCAGGCCGACGTTGGTCGCCTCCTGGCCCTCGAACACCCAGGCGTCGGTGCCGTCCGCGCGCTGGACGAGTTTGGGCACGTCGGCGGCGTATCTGGCCGGGATATGGCCGTCGAACATATCGGGTGGTTCGACGAGGTGATCATCGACCGAGACGAGCACGAGGTCGTTCATGTCCATGCTGCACTCCTGTTCGGGCTCTGCGGGTGGTCCCGTGGCGCGAAATCCGAACACGACCCGTTCGCGGACCGCCGCTGATCTGGACTGTAGTTCGGAACAGATATTTGGTCAACAGGCTATTGTGCTGTGCCGGAAGTGAATAGAATCCGGACATCAGCAGATCCGGGCTAGGAGTGAGCACATGGTCGAGTCGCGCACCGTCGTCGTCACCGGAGCCTCGCGGGGGCTCGGGCTCGCGTCGGCTGTCCACCTGTACCACCGGGGCTGGCGAGTGATCGCGGCCATGCGCTCGGTCGACGCGGGGTTGCATAGCCTGCGGGAGCGGACCGGCGCGGCGCCGGGGGACGCCCGGCTGATCGGGGTCGCCCTGGATCTGACCCGACCGGCCTCGATCGAGCGGGCCGGGAAGGAGATCCTCGCGGTGGGGGCCCCGGACGCACTGGTGCACAATGCCGGCATCTCGGCGGCCGGAATGGTCGAGGAGACGCCGATCGCGTTGTGGGAGAAGATGTTCGCGACCAACCTGTTCGGCCCGGTGGCGCTCACCACGGCGCTGCTGCCTGCCATGCGCGCGGCCGGGCGCGGGCGCATCGTGCTCGTCTCCAGCGTGGCCGGCGTGCGCGGAATGCCTGCTACCGCAACGTATTCCGCGGTCAAAGGTGCGCTCGAGCGGTGGGGTGAGGCGATGGCCGGTGAGGTGTCGCCGTTCGGCATCGGCGTCACGGTCCTCATCACGGGCACGTATGCGACCGACATCATCACCGACGCGGGCACCACCGACACTCGCGACCTCGACGGACCCTACGCCCGCCTGCATCGCACGATCGATCGCCGCGGCCGCCTGCTCATGGCGCGCGCCGCCCGGCCGCCGGAACGTTTCGTCGGCGGCCTGGCCGCCGCGCTGGCGGACACCCGTGCGTACGTCCGCCGCCCGGCGGGTCCGGATGCCCGAATGCTGTTGCTGGCCAACGCGCTCGCCCCGGGCGGGGTGATGCACCAGATGACGCGGTTGCTACTGGGGATTCCGCGCTTCGGAAGCCTGCGGCCCGGATCGGTCAGGCTGTAACCAAATATTTGATTCCAGTTGGCGGGTCTGGGATCCGGCTCGGAGCGGGGTTCGGATCAGGCTGAATACAACGGGCGGGCGGGGCCGGTCGATCGCCCTACCATGAGCCGGCGTGCCGACGAACCGCACTCGTCGTCGGCACGGCGTATCGAGAGGAACTGTTGTGAAGCCGAACCGTTTTCGGAACTCCCGTCTCCGGGCCGTGGCCGTACTGGCCGCGGTCGCCGCCCTGGGGCTGCCGCTGACCGCCTGCGGGAAGGGGGATTCGGTGCATTCGGAAAACGGTGTCACCACATTGCGATACCTGGGCTGGACCGATCAGGTGACCCTGCCCGAACTGGCCGAGAGCCTGGGTTTCTTCGACGGCAAGGTCAAACTCCAGTGGTCGGGCAATACGATCAGCGGGCCGCAGGAAATCCAGACCGCGGCCACCGGGCAGGTCGATTTCGGCGGTGCGTTCGCCGGCGCCGTCGCCAAGCTGATCAGCGCCGGTGCGCCGATCACCGCGGTGATCAACTACTACGGGTCGGACGAGAAGTCGTTCCAGGGCTACTACGTGCCCGACAACAGCCCGATCCACACCGCCGCCGACCTGGTCGGGAAGAAGATCGGCGTGAACACGCTGGGGGGTCAGAACGAGGCCGACATCCACGACGCGCTCGCCAAGGCCGGGCTGAGCCAGGAGCAGATCAAGTCCGTTCAGTTGATCGCGTTGCCGCCGCCGAATATCGAGGATGCGGTCCGCAAGGGCCAGGTCGACGCCGCGTCGCTGAGCGGGCAGTTCCAGCAGCGCGCGCTCGCCGTGGGCGGCCTGCGGCCGGTCTTCACCGAACTCGACGAATACGGTGGCCCGATCAACGGCGGGCCGTACGTCTTCCGCAACGACGTGATCGCGAAGAACGCCGACGCGGTGCGCACCTTCACCACGGGCGTGGCCAAGGCGATCGAATGGGAGCGCGACACCCCGCGCGAACAGGTGGTCGCGAGGATGACCCAGATCATCGAGGGCCGGCACCGCGCGGGCGAGAACACCTCGACCCTGAAGTACTGGCTCTCGGTCGGCGTCCCCGCGAAATACGGTGTCATCTCCGACCAGGACTTCACCCGCTGGGAGAGCTGGCTCCGCGACACCGGCGCCGTCCACGGCCAACTCGACGTCAGCAAGTTCTACACCAACAAGTTCAACACGCTGGCCCAGCATTCGTAAAGCCTACTGCCACAATGCACTACGCCTCTGAGGGTCGATAGAGGTGGCTGCTGTCGGCCAGTCACACGCTCCGCACGAGCGCGCGGCAGTCCGGGCTCGCCGACGACGGGCGATAGTCGGAGTTACTACCCGTCTATGAGACAATATATTTCGCTTGCCGCACGATCGGGCCGGAGATGTCATATGCGGCCGCATCCGGCCCGTGATACGGGAGGGCTCGAACCACGCTGGTGCATAGGGTGTTTCGAGAGTTTTGGGGGCCGCCAACTTCCGGTCGGTTTGCCCCCCGTAAATCTCCTCGGCAATGCTGAGCACTGAAACAGGTTCTCGAACAAAGGGTCTCGGTAGTCCAGGAAAAGGCACGATCGGGTCGATCGCGCCGAAACGCGGTTCGGGTGGCGATCTCCTCGGTAGAGTACTGGGAGTGTACGGCGGGTAGATCGTTTCCTGTTCCGAGGGGGGCCGGTGCTCGATCAGAACAATCATCAGGGCAAGTTCGGTGCGGACTATGTTCGTGTCCTGGCATCGGCGGCGGGGTTGCTCTGGTCGCAGGACGATGTCGATTTCGATACCGTCGATCTCTGTCTGAAGGTGCCGGGGCGCACCCCGCGTGGTTTCTCGCCGCGAATTGATGTTCAGGTCAAGACCGTTCGTAAGCTCGACGTCAGCAGTGGTTCGATCAATTACGGTCGGCTCAACCATGCGCAGTTCAATAATCTGGCGGGCGGGGAATTCACCGTGCCGCGATACCTGTTCGTGGTGCACGTCCCGCCGAACAGCGCCCTGTACGCCGATCTGAGCACGAACGGCCTGCTTCTGCGCCATATCGGGTATTACGTGTCGCTGAGTGATCGGCAACCGTTACCGACCGCCGACCCGAACCGGCACATCAGGGTGAAGATCCCATTGACGAACGTGCTGACCGCGGACAGCCTGCGGCGCTTGGTGACCGGTAATGTCGTATTCCCCGTCGGATAGGCAGTACCGGTGACCGCGCCTCTCCGAATCGACCGTGTGATCGCGTATCTGGCCGCTCGTGGCTGGACGGTCAGCGGTCACTGGCGCGGTGCTGACATCTGGACTCGGAGCGAGTTCGATGTCCTGGTCCCCTCGACCGATTCGGTGGGAGACGTCGTACCGCGATTGCGTGAGCTCGTATCCTGTGTCGCCGACTCCGAGGGGGTCCCGGCCGAGCTGATCTGGCGTGAGATAGCGACTCCCGCAGTCGATGTCGTGTCGTACCGCACGCACGATGCGCTCGAGGCGCTCACCCTGCCCACAGGCGTGGCCGCGCTCGGGGCGGTGTCGGACCTGATCGCGGTCAGTGCTGGAGAGTCTTTGGGAGACAATCGAGTCGGATTTCGGCGCGGTTACCCCGACGAGGTGCGGTTGCTGCTGGATCGTTCGTTGCTGTCGTTGACCGAGGACACCATCGGGCTCGAGGTGTGGCTCCCGTACGACGACGATCCAGAGTCGCTCGGACGCCGAACGGCGCTGCGCATTCTACACAGTTGCCGAACAGTGTTGTATGCGATCGATTCCGACGAAGTTGGCGCGTTCGAGCGGTTTTCCCGCGAAGGTATTTCCGAAGCAGTGTGCCGTGCACTGGCCGATTTGGCCGGCCCGGACCGCACGGCTGCGTTCGAGCTGGGATTTCGCTGGTCCCCCCTGGCGCCGCGGGACGATGCGTCCGTGCACTTTCCGTCCGGGGCCGGTACGCGTATCGCGACGGCTGGCCGTCGCGAGGAGACCGCGTCGCAGGACACCTCGGGCGTTGTCGAGGGGTTGGTGACCGGTCTGTCCGACGACGCGGACGGCAACAACCGGTGGCGGATCAAGGTCCGCGGCTTCCTGCGTGCGGACGGAGACCGAGATGGGGAACGACGGCAGTCCGTGACGGTCCGACTACCCACCGCCGAGGATTACGCGGCCGCATTGGCCGCGCATCGGGACGGCCGTGTCGTGCGAGCCTCCGGCGTACTCGTTCGGAAGCGACGAACAGTCGAAATCCACAGTGCGGAACAGGGCTTCACCCTGGCCGATCAGACCTGACCTGAATCGTGACAGAACGGAACGAACATGTGCGATGACCAGTTGACCCTGCGGGAGCGCTGCATCCTGCTCGTGTTGATGGCGGAGGCTCGTGAGCTCAGCAATGCGGAGTTGTATTCCAGAGCCGGCGTGAAGTTGGACGGTGAGTGCCGTCGCCGCCTCAACGAATTCGGGTTGGTGGAGAGCAACAAGGTGAGCCGCGCCTACGTGCACGAACTGACCGAGCGCGGCACGCAATGGTGCACAACGGAGTTGGCCAACGCCCGCCCTGCCCGATCCGGTTGTGCCGGCGGTGCGCTGTACGCGGTCCTTGCCGGTTTGGGCCGTCATCTCGACGAGACGAAGAGCCCTCTCGTCGACGTCTTCCGGCCAGATGTCGTCGGCCAGGTGGAGGCGGCGTACGCACAACTAAGCCGGGGCAGCGGGAAACCCGTGCGACTCACCGATCTGCGGGACCGGCTTGACGGTATCCCCAAGCGTGAGATCGACCGCGCATTAGACACGCTGGCCCGGCGCGAGGACGTGAATGTGCGCGCGGAGGCTGACCAGAAGACGCTCACTGACCGCGATCGTGAGGCCGCCGTGGTACTCGGGGGCACGGCGAGACATCTGCTGAGTATCGAGGTGCCACGATGAACGATGAACAGCGCAGGGCACTTTCGGCGATTCAGTTCAGCAGCGTGCTCGGCACCGAGGGTATCTGGAGCCCGCTGAGTCATCACGTGGACGGCTTGCACCCACGAGCGGTCGCGGAAGTCGAACGTGCGGTGCACACGGCCAAGAGCCGGCCACGCAGCCAGCCGATCGGGCTAGTGCTCAGGGGCGAACGAGGCGTCGGCAAGACCCATATGCTCGGCTGGCTGCGCCAATACACGCAGGAGCAGGGCGGCTCGTTCTTCATGCCCAAGCTGATCGTGGGCGATTCGTTCTGGTCGGGCGCGGTCCACGGCATCGTCAATCAGATGCGCGGGGCAGGTGACCGGCAACTGGCCCGGATGATCGACACGCTCAGTGAGCGGACCGAATGCGGCAACGAGCTGCGTGTTCGACTGCGTGGCACGCTCCCCGTGGACCGGCGGAACCTCGATGAGTTCGTCGATCGCGTCCAACAGTTCGACGAGCAGTCGATGCGCGATTACGAAGACACCCTGCGGGCGTTGGTGCTCTACCAATCCGGTAACCGCGAACTGCGCGAGGTCGGGCACTCGTTCCTCTCGTGGGAGGAAGGCATCGACGATTCGGCCAAGGCCCACTGGGGTTTTCGTGCCCGGTATCGCAAACCGCAACTCATTTTCAACGACCTGTCCGGATTGTTTGCGCTCACCGGGCCGATGGTGCTTGCCATCGATCAGGTGGATACCGTGATCACGCAATCGGGCCGGACCGATGAGGCGCGGCTGGCGGACGATCTCGCGGGCGGTCTGATGGCCATGCGCGAAGAGACGGTGCGGACCATCATCGTGGCCGCCTGCATCCCCAAGTCGTGGGAGCTCATCGAGCAGCGTGCAGTGAATTCCGCGGCCGACCGATTCCGAGTCGTGGAACTGCGGACCGCCATGCCGAGCACCGAGGTGGCGCGTACGCTCGTCGAGCGTCACCTCGCGAGCCAGTACAACGAGATCGGTTTCGCACCAGAGTATCCGTCATGGCCGGTGGCACCGACGGCCTTCGCCGACGACAGTATCGCCCATCGCACGCCACGACAGCTGCTAAAGAAGGTTACCGAGCATGTGCGGATGTGCCTGGATCTCGATACGGTCACCGAGCTCACGCATTTCGGTGATGCCGTCGGCGACCATCCGGTGCCGCGGGTGCCATCGCACGAGCTCAGTGGCTTCGACGTCGAATTCGAGCGGTTGCGAGCGGCGGCGGATGTGACCACCCCGTTGGATCCTGCGAGTGAAGACGAGCGCATGTTCGCGGTGCTGAACGCTGCATTGCAGTGCTATGTGCTGGAGCAGGGCGAGGAGGTGCTGAACCTGACGATCGACCCGCGGACCCAGGTGCAGCCCGCTCTACACGCCAGATTGCGTCGCACGTTGGACGAAGCCAGCGAGGACGAGGAGCACTGGTGCTTTCGCGCCATCGGTCATACGAATGCTCGGGCTGTGCTCACTCGGCTGCGATCGGCATGTCTGGAGGCGGGTATCGAGCCGGGCCTGAACAAACGTCACCTCGTGGTGGTGCGCAACCTTCCCTTTTCCGGCGGTGCGGTCACGACCCGGACACTGGCGGACTTCGCAGCGGCCGGTGGTCTGGCACTACCCGTGTGTGAGGACGACTTGCGCACATACTCGGCGTTGGAGCAGATGGTCACATGCGGCGGGGCCGGCTTCGCCGGCTGGCTCCTCGCTCGGCAGCCTGCCAGTAGGTCGCAGCTCTTCAGCAGTTCGGTGGTGGGCAGTGGTCTGCTCAATGCATGGTCCGCCGGATCCGCGGTCGGATCGGCAGAATCGGCGGCTGCGGTGGATGATTCAGTGGTCGAGGACGAGCGGGTATCGGGCGAACTGCCCGCATCTGGTGCCGCCGCCCGGGCCGGCGGTGAGGTGCCGTCGCTGTGTCTTGGCCGCACAGTCGGCGGTCGCGAATTCCGGATCCCGTTGGAACTGTTGCGCAAACACACGGCACTGTTCGCGGGGAGTGGATCCGGGAAGACCGTCTTGCTCCGTCGACTTGTGGAAGAGGTTGCGTTACAGGGAGTCTCGTCAATACTGATCGATAGCAACAACGATCTGGCGCGCATGGGCGATCGATGGCCGCATCCGCCGGAGGAGTGGGCGGGTGCCGACGCGCAGCGCGCCGACGAATATCTCGCCGAGACGGAAGTGGTGGTGTGGACTCCGGGCCGCGAATCGGGTCGGCCGATCGCGCTGAATCCGTTGCCCGACTTCTCGGAAGTGGGTGGCGATCCCGACGAAATGCGCAGCGCTGTCGATGCCGCGGTGGCGGGCTTGATGCCGAAGACAAGATTGCCCCGGACGCAGCAGGGAAGAGGCGCGGCCGTGCTCACCGAAGCGCTGACTCATTTCGCCGACCAGGGTGGTAGTGAGCTGGACGAGTTCGTGGACATGCTCGCTGACCTGCCTCATGATGTGAGCAGTATCCGGCGCGCACCGCAGTTGGCCGCGGGAATGGCGGACGAACTGCGAGCAGCCATGATCACCGATCCAGTGTTCGGCGGTGCGGGTAATCGGCTGAGCCCCGGCGATCTGCTCGCGCCGTCCCCAGGTAAGCGGGCCCGGGTCTCGGTGATCAGCTGTATCGGCCTCACGGACGAGCAGATCGAAACCTTCGTCAACCAACTGAATCTGGCACTGTACGCCTGGATCAAGCGGCATCCGGCCCTGGATCGCCCGGTGGGGTCATTGCTGGTGCTGGACGAGGCACAGACGTTCGTGCCGGCCCGGCGACCGGCTGCTTCCAAGGAGAGCACGCTCAGACTTGCGACCCAGGCGCGCAAATACGGCATGGGCTTGGTCTACGCAACCCAGGCGCCGAAATCGTTGCACAACCTGGCGAGCGGCAATGCTGCCACCCAGTTCTACGGCAGGTTGGGCGCCTCGGTCCAGATCCGTGCCGTCGAAGAGTTGGCACGAGCACGGGGCAGCCAGATCGATGATCTCTCGGTCCTGAGCGTGGGGCAATTCTATGGTGCGACGGAGGGCACGGCATTCACCAAACTTCAGACACCCATGTGCCTGACCCATCATGCCAACAGCGCGCTGACCGAAGACGAGGTGCTCCAGCGCGCCCGCGCGTAACGCGGACAGCGAACCATCGGGCTCCGTACCCGAGTTGCATCTGTGGATAGACAGTTCGGTAATTGTCGATGAGACCTCCAGCAGTGCAGGAGGATTCGGCCAGGCCGATCCGCGTGGCCCGGAACTTCTGTGTGGCACGCGGATTCGGCCCGGTCACTCCGGTAGGCTCAGCCCGCCGAGCCGGTCCACGGCCGCAGTGGGGGGTTGTCGGCCTCCGCCGACTGGGGTGCGCCTCTCCCGAGTGGCCCGGCGCCCTCTTTTCGTGGTCCGCGCGGCTGCGGCCTCTGCCGCGGTACGCCGGCAGGGCCCTGTTCTCGTGCGGGCTGATCGAATCGGCGTTGTCCGCCAGGTTCATCCGCCGCTCGGCCGCCTGGACAGATGCTGACCCGCGGCATTTCAGCCCAGCGCGACCGCGCGGCGCAGGTCGGCGACGTATGCCTCGGGTTGTTCCCAGGCGGCGAAATGCCCTCCGGCGCTGTGCGATACGTAATCGCGGAGGTTCACGAAGGCCTCGGCGTAGCTTCGCGGCTCCGGTTTGATGTCGTGCGCGAATACCGACAGCACCGTCGGAGTGTCGATGTAGTCGGGAAGGGGGCAGGGTTCGGTGTAGGTGGTGAAGGAGGTGCCGATCGTGCCGGTCACCCAGTATGCGCTGACCCAGGTCAGCAGCTCGTCCAGGGTGAAAGCCGTTCCGTCGGACCAGGATTGGAGTTTCTCCGCGATCCAGGCCGCGAGTCCGGCGGGGGAGTCGCCGAGGGCGACGGCGAGCGTGTTCGGCCGCGTCGACTGCTCCGCGATATATCCGCCCTCGGTGCGGAACCACTGTGCCGCCAGGTCCAGGTAGGCCACCGCATCGGGGGCGAGCTTCGTCCGGTCCGCCGTGATCGCGCGCTGCGGAGCGATATTCGTCAGGTGCAGGGAATTCACCCGATCGGGGTGCGTCGCCGCGAGCAGTTCGGCGACCGCGCCGCCGATATCGCCGCCGGACACCGTGTACCGCGAATAACCGAGCACGTCCATGCCCTCGGCGATGATTCCGGCGATCCGGCCGGCCGACATGCCGGGTTCGGTCAGCGGCGCGGCGAACGGGAATCCCGGCAGTGCGGGGATCACCACGTGCATATCCGTGAGCAGGGGGAGCGCCCGCTCGTAGCGCAGCACCGAATCCGGCCAGCCGTGCAAGAGCACGACGACCGGGGCGTCGGGCGCCGCGGACCTCCGGTGGATCGCCCGCAGTTCGGTGTCGCCCGCTTGCACTGTCGCCCAGGGGAATTCGCTGATCCGGCGTTCGTGCACGCGCCAGTCGTATCCATTCGCCCAGCGGTCCAGCAGATCGTCGAGGCGAGTGCTGGTGATGCCGCGCGCCTCGTCCGCGCGCCACGGTGTCACCACCCGCCGCGTCCGCCGCAGTCTTTCCCGCATTTCCTCGTCCATGTGTATCAGCGTACACATAGATGTGTATGCTCGTACACATGACTTCCCGCAACGCGGCCGCCACCAGGCAACGGATCCTGGAACACGCGCGCCACCACTTCGCCCGGTACGGGTACGCGGCGGTCACTGTCAAGGGCGTGGCCGATGCGGCGAGTGTCTCGCCGAATCTGATCACCCGCTATTTCGGCGGCAAGGAGGGGCTGTTCCTGGCGGCGACCCGGGTGGAGATCCCGGTCGAGCACTCCTTCGACGGCGATCGCCGCACGTTCGGCGCACGGCTGGCGGCCAGCATCGTGCAGCGCTGGTTCGGCACTCCCGGGCAGGATCCGCTGCTCGTGCTGCAGCGCGCGTCCGGCGAACGCCCGCAAGCGGCCGAGGCGCTGGCCGCCTTCCTCGACGCCAACTCGCTCGACCCGCTGTATCGCTATCTGCGGGCGTCCGGTTCGGACGAAGCCGACGCTCGAAACCGAGCCGCGGCGATCGATGCCTTCGTCCTGGGCGTCTCGACCCGCCGCCGCGTCCTGCGCGCCGAACTCGGCGATCCGGCCGAGCTCGAGGCATGGCTCGGGGTCACCATCCAGCGCCTCGTCGACGGCTGAACAATCCGCTCGGTAGTAGACCGCACCCCGGCACGCCGCCGCCCGGCGCGATCGCGTCACCGGTGATGGCGACGCCGCGCGGTGCGGCGAGGAAAGCCACCAGGTCCCGCACCTCGATCCGGCCTCGCCGGTGACCTCGGCCCGGCCCGGTGTCGAACGTCCTTTTCGGCGGTTACTTCGGCATCTTCCGTCCGGAACCGGCAGGGTCCGAGGATTTGGATGGAGCGGCAGTTCCGGTAGTCGCGGCAGGCCGGTCGCGGCGGCTGTCCGACAGGCGTTTCTATGACCGAACCGAGCCCATTGGATATGGGATTCATGGAGCTGGAGGATGCCGATCGGCGGATCAGTCTGGCGATCGCCGCGGTGGCGATAGTCGAGGGGCCCTGTCCGGGGCGGGCGGAGTTCCTGGCGGGCGTGGCGGCGGGACTGCCACGTGATCCGCGGCTGCGCCGCCGCATGCGCCGGGCGCCGCTCGACATCACCTCTGCCGTGTGGGAGGACGACCCGAATTTCGATCTGGCACACCACATTCGATGGGTCGCGCTACCGGCCCCCGCGGACGAGGCGTCGTTGCGCGAGTTGGTCGCCGCCGAGTTGACCCGGCGACTCGACCGGGATCATCCGCTGTGGGAGATCGTCGTCGTGGAACGCTTGTGCGACGATCGCTGGGCGGTGCTCATCAAAGCACATCACAGTATGGTGGACGGGGTTTCGGGCATCACGCTGTTCGAGAGCTTCTGTGACAGCCCCGACGGCCACGACGGCGCCGCCCCGGGTGTTCGCGCGGTGACGGGAAACCATTCGCGCCCAGATGTTTTCGGCACCCTGGCGACGGCCGCGCGAGTGTCCTTCGCGGTACCCGGATGGGCTGCCGCGACCGTGCGCACCCTGGCGCCGGTGCTGTACGCGGTGGTGCGGCCCGCCGTGCGAACCTCGCTGAACGGGCCGATCGGACAGCAACGCCGCTACACCCTGGCGCGCACGAGTTTGTCGGAGGTGCGCGAGATCGGCGCCGCCTTCGACGTCAGTGTCAACGATGTGGCCGTCGCGGCCATCGCCGCCGCCTACCGGCGATTGCTGCTCACTCGCGGCGAGCATCCGGCGGTGCACGGACTACGCGTCCTGGTCCCGGTGGCGACCCGGAGCGCGGACGCGAAATACACTCTGGACAACCGTATTTCGGCCATGATCCCGCACCTGCCGGTCGAGATGGACGACCCCGTCGAGCGGTTGTTCTCGGTGCACGACAGGATCGGACGGCATCGTGCCCGCGGCGAGGCCGAAGCCGAGAAGTCGTTGCTGGCGCTCGCCGACCGGATCCCCTTCGGGGTGGTGGCCTGGACGTTCCGGCTGGCGACGCGGTTCCCGCAGCGCGGCATCGGCGCGTTGGCGACCAACGTCCCCGGCCCCCGGCATCCCCTGACGTTGCAGGGGCACAAGGTGATCGAGATCTGGCCGTGTGTGCCGATCGCCATGCGGCTGCGGACCACGATCGCCATCCTGAGCTACGACGGCCGCTTGACCTTCGGTATCACCGGCGACTACGACAGCACCCCGGACATCGAGGCATTGGCCACCGGTATCGCGACCGAGATCGCGGTGCTGCTGGCCCACGCCCGCGGGCACCGCGGCCGGGGCGGGGCGCCTCGCCGCGGCTCTGCCCCGGCACGCTCGAGCCGCGCTGATCAGGCCCCGGTGTAGACGTCGGCCATGTGGTTGATGCGATGGGCGCGAGCGAGTTCGGGCAGATCGCTGCCGTCGGCGACGTTCTCGCCCGCCGGCCCGAGCCGGTCGATCGTCTCCGCCGCCCAGGCGACCTCGTCGGGCTGCGGGCTCAGCGCCCGGTTCACCACTGCGGTGTCGCGGGCATGCATGCAGAGCTTGCCGCTCATCCCCATCGACTTGGTCACCGCCAGTTCCGCGGGCAGGTCGGCCGGGCCCGTGACGCACGGACCATCGATCGGTCCCGCGATCTCCGCGGCCCGGCTGGCGACCACGAGCCGGCTGCGCGCATAGGCCAGCGCCTCCGGGCCGACGTTGGTGTCGCGACGGAAATCGCCTGTGCCGAAGGCCAATCGGATCGTGGCATCGGCCGAGGCGATGTCGAAGGCGAATTCGATGCCGCGCGCCGATTCGACCAGGGCCAGAACCGGGACGCCGGGAAGTTCGGCCGCCGTGCGATCGACCTGCTCGGCGGATTCGGTCTTGGCGAGCATGACGCCGCACAGGCCGGGAACGTCGCGCAGGGCGGCCAGATCGGTGCTCCAATCGGCGGTGGTGATGTTGTTGATCCGCACCCAGCCGATGCCGCCGGCGGTGAGGAACTCGGTGACATGTTCGCGGGCAACGGATTTCGCGGACGGGATGACACCGTCCTCCAGATCGAAGATGACGGCGTCGGCTGCCGAATTCGTGGCGTCGTCGAACCGGTCCGGGCGCGAACCCGGGACCAGAAGCCAGGAGCGAGCGTGGATCGCCGGGACTGCAACGGTCTGCGGCGCGGACGTACGGGTCATTCGGTTTTCTTTCCTCTCGGCGCTCAGCTGTCCCGCTGTGCGGATTAGATTCGGTACGCCAACCGCGTCGAACAGTACACCACATCCAATATATTGGATGTGGACAGCGTCACTCGACGCCATGTGTATTTCGGGGGTTTGCCGGACGTACAGTATCCAATATGTTGGGTGACCGGGTGGAGCGACGACGCATGAGCGATGTGGCGTTCGATCGGATCTGTGATGCGATCGTCACCGGTCAGCTCGCCCCCGGTTCGAAGGTTCGCGACAGCGACCTGGCCGATCAACTGGGCCTGAGCCGAACCCCGGTTCGCGAGGCCCTGGCCCGGCTGATCGATACCGGGCTCGTCGAGGCCAAACCCGCCGCCTTCACCCGGATCACTCCGCTGCACCGGGCGGATGTCGAGGCGACGCTGGCGGTCCTCGAGGTTCTGGACCAGTTGGCCGTGCGAACCGGAGTCCCGAACCTCACCGCCGACATGATCGCCCTCATGCGCACCGCCAATGACGATCTGGCGCAAGCGATCAAGGCCGACAACATCGGCGCCGCCCTCGCCGCCGACGACATCCTGCACGGCGTGATCGTCGACGCCGCGGGCAACCCGCTGCTCAAACGGCTGATCCAGCAGGTTCATCCGCAGATCCACCGCATCTACTACCGCAAGTTCTCCAGCCTGCGCGGCTGGCAGGACGCCCTCGAGCATCACGACAACCTGATCAGGCTGTCGTGTTCCTCGCCGGGCTGAGCCTGTTCACCACCGCTTCGCTGGCCGCGGGTCTCGCGCAGGACGCCTGGCTGCTCGTGGTGTCGCGGTTCGCCCAAGGCGTCGGCGGCGCGCTGGCGTCGGCAGTGGTGCTGGGGATGGTCGTGACGATGTACCCGGAGCCGCGGGCCCGGGCGAAGGCGATCGGCGTCTACAGCTTCACGCAGGCGGCGGGCGCGTCGATCGGGCTCATCGCCGGGGGTGCGCTGACGCAGGCGCTGAGCTGGCACTGGACGTTCTACGTCAACCTGCCGATCGGGATCGCCGCGCTGGCGCTGGCGGTGAAGTTCGTGGAGCCGGACCGCGGCACCGGCCTGCGCGCGGGGCTGGACGTGCTCGGCGCCGTCCTGGTCACCGCCGCGGTGATGCTCGGGGTGTACGCGATCTCGGCCTCCGAGTGGACCGCGCTGGCCGGGGCCGGTGCGCTGCTCGCCGCGTTCGCGTGGCGGCAGGCGAAGGCGCGCACGCCATTGCTGCCGTTGCGGCTGTTCCGGATCCGCGCG
>CBJNFW010000195.1:0-16598 GCA_966435935.1 uncultured Nocardia sp. | reverse complement strand
GGGTTTCAGGTCGAGGTGGTGGGGGGCGAGTTGGGTGGCGTTCAACAGGGTATGCAGGGCGAGGGATTTGGGGAAGGTGCCGGCGAAGACATCGATGCGGAGGCGATGGCCCGGTTGCAGCACCGCGTCGGTGGGGATGACCGCGATGTCCAGCGGGGTGGGCTGTCCGGGCACGGTGGGGCGCAGACTGTCGAGGGTGAGCAGGTTGTACGGCTGGGTGTAGTCGCCGTCGGGCGAGCGCAGGCTCTTGGCCTCGTCGGTCGCGCGCAGGGACGCGGTGAGCTGGCCGGTGGTCAGCACCGTGGAGGTGCCGTCCGGGGCGACGTCGTCGACGGTGACGTCCCAGTAGCCGTCGGTGGTGTCCTGCACGGTGTTCAGATGGATATTGATCGGTCCGGAGATCACCGTCTCCGAGGTTACCGGTGGGCTGGTGAAGGTCAGGCCGTTCGTCTCCGCGACGCGATTGTCCTTGGCGCACAGGTCGAGTACGGCGCTGATGCCCATCGAGCCCTGCGCGGCATCACGCGAGCACACGTTGGTCATGCCGGGCGCCACGGTCAGGCGGGCGGGGCCCGGTGCGGCCGGAACCAGCGAGCCGTCGTGCACGCTACGCGGAGCGGTGCCGCTGCCCGCCGCCGACAGGTAGACCCGCCGGTACGCCATACCCGGTTCCGGGAACTGCGGGCTGCTCACCCAGCCACCGCCCTGCCGTCGCATCGTGACCGGACCGAACGAGGTGATGCCGTTGTCGACGCCTTTGAGCCAGTGATCGAACCACGCGCGCTGCAGGACGTCCAATGACGGTGGGCCGCCGGGCATTCCGGTGCCCGAGCCGGGATTCATGTGGTAGGTGTCGCCCATCAGGAACTGCTTGTCGCCCGCGGCCAGCGGGATGGAGTTGTAGATGTTCGCGGCGCTGCTGGCGAAGATGTCGTGCCATCCGTCGTAGACGAACGTCGGCACGGTGATTCGGTCCGGATGCCCCAGAACCCCTTGGCGGAACGGCGAATCGGAGCGCAGCAGGGTCCCCAGCGTCGGCGGGACGGCATCGATCGACGGCACGGTCAGGGCGGCGAGCAGGGCGTCGAACATGGTCAGCGGATCGGCCGTCCGGTCGGCCAGCCACTTCCAGTCGAAGGTTCCGGTCACCATGGACCGCAGGTCCGGCACGAGTTTGACCACGTCCACCAGCGACAGCCACAACGGCATGAACGTGGTGCCCAAGCCGCCGCCCGGGGCGACCACGTCGCGCACCAGATCGCTGCCCGGCTCGACCGGGAAGATCGCCCGCAGCGGCGCGGGCGCGTTCTCGGCCGCCTGCAACTGGTTGATGCCCGAATACGACATGCCACTCATGCCGATCTTGCCGGTCGACCACGGCTGACGGGCCGCCCAGTCGATCACCTCGCGGGTGTCCGATTGCTCACGCGCGCACAGGGTGTTCCAGTCTCCTTGGGAGAAGCCGGTTCCGCGCACATCGGCCACCACCACCGTGTAACCGCTGCGGATCAGGTTGCGGTCGACGCCGAACACCGTGATCGCGCCGCCGTTGACGGCGTGCACAAGATCGCCGAAGCCGCTGATCGGCGTGCCGGTCAGATCGATCGATCGGGCCAGTTCGACCGCCAGCGGCCGCAACTTGGGCACCGCCATCGCCGAATCGACCAGATTGGTCACGAGTTTCGTGTACGGCGTCATATTGACCACGGTCGGCAACGGATCGGACACGATGCGGCCCGCCGCGTCCATGGGGCGATAGATATTGGCCTTCAACACCACTCCGTCGCTCATCCGGATCGGCACATCCCAGTCGATGTGCACGTCGGCGTAGCGCTGCGGCCCGCTTGCCGTGGCCGTCCACGCGGCCGGTCCCGTGGAAACCGGCGACGCGGATGCGGCCCGCAAACCCCAGGCCCCGCCCGCGACCAGTAGCATCACACAGGCCAGCACACCGGCCCGACCTGCCACCCCGCGACCGGAGGTCGAGCGAATTGCCCACCGCGACACCATTGTCTCCTCGTTCCCTCCCCGGCGCGCTGTCCAGGCAGCGGGGAGCGATCAACCTGAGATTTGCTCGAACCTAACCTCAGGTCCCCGATCCCCATACCCACCGCGCGACAATCGAGTCCATTCCCTGCCGTGCGTCGGCAATCTTGGTGTCACTCACAACGGCCACGGTCCCGCGGTTCCGTAAAATGCCCCGCCCGTCCCTCAGCCACGGTCGGCCGAGCCCTCGGCGTAGTCGCGGAACATCCGCACCGCCGGTGACAGCGGACGATCCGCGGACCAGACCAGACCGATCTCCCGGAAAGCCGGTGGCCGCAAAGGGATCTCGACCGTGCCCGGATTGGGCAGCGGTTCGGACTCCGGCAGGATCGCGACGCCGAGATGGGCGGCCACCATACCGCGCAACGTATCGGCCTCCTCGCCCTCGAACGAGACCCGAGGCGTACAGTTCGCCTGCGCGAACAGATCGTCGATGATCCGGCGCAGGCCGAAACCCGGCTTGAGCGAGACGAATTCCGATTCGGCGAGTTCGGTGAGCCCGACCCGGCCGCGCGCGGCCAGTGCGTGTCCGGCCGGAACCACGGCCACCAGTGGCTGTTTCGCGATCGCCGAGGTCTCGAAGCCGGGATTGTCGACCGGCAGCGGCGCGGTGAGGACCAGATCCGCCTCGCCCATGCTCAACCGTTGCAACAGGTCCTCGCTCGCGCCCTGGACGAGGGTGAACCGGACGCCGGGATGGGCGGTGCGGAAGCCGGCCAGCAGTTCCGGGACGCGCACACCGCCCATGGTGTGCAGGAAGGCCAGCGAGACGTGGCCTCGCTCGGGATCGGCCTCCGCGAGCGCCGCCCGCAGGCCCAGGCGCAGCTCACCCGCCGCCCGGCGGGCGGATTCGGCCAGTTGCCGGCCCGCGTGGGTCAGCCGGACGCCCCGGCCGATGCGGCTGACCACCGGAGTCCCCAGATTGTCGGCCAGTTCGGTGAGCCACCGGCTCGCGGTCGGTTGCGGGACGCCGATGAGCGCGGCCGCGCGAGTGAGGTTGCTCTCATCGACCAGGGCCTCGAGCAGCGCCAGGCGCGGCGCCAGGGTTATCAGGTTCGTGGTCAGTGCGTCGTCCATAGAAATGATCCACCAGTGGATGGTTGGGGGGATTTCTGCGTATTGGACGAATAATATGTCACTGCTTATGGTCAGTACACGTGACAAGTACGCCTACCCAGCCGACTGTTCTTCGCCACCCGCACGGCACCCCCGGCTTCCGCCGCATCACCCTCGCGCTGTTCGCGTCCGGGCTGGCGACTTTCACCACGCTCTACTGCGTGCAGGCGCTGCTGCCCGCGCTCAGTGCCCGCTTCGGGCTGACGCCGGCCGAGTCGAGCCTGGCCGTCTCGTTGGGGACCGCCGGGCTCGCGGTCGGCGTGATCCCGCTGACGGCGCTGTCCGGAGTGGTCGGGCGCACCTCGATGATGACCGCCTCCCTGTTCGCCGCCGCGGTGCTGGGGATCGCCCAGGCGTTCAGCCCGACGTTCGCGGTGCTGCTGATCCTGCGCGCGTTGCAGGGCCTGGCCCTGGCCGGGCTACAGGCCACCGCGATGTCCTACCTGGCCGAGGAGATCGACCGTCGCTCACTGGGTTTCGCGATGGGTCTGTACATCGCGGGCAACGGCATCGGCGGGATGGCGGGCCGGCTGATCGCGAGTTTCGTTCTGGACGTGTCGAATTGGCGCTGGGCACTGGCGGTGGTCGGCGTTCTGGCGCTGCTGTGCGCGGTGGTGTTCCGGATCAATATCGTGCCCTCGGCGAATTTCGTCCCGAGTCCGCCGCGCGTGCGGCATCTGGCCGGTGCGGTGGGCCGCTCCTTCACCGACTCCGGTCTGGTCCGCCTGTTCGCGTGCGGCTTCCTGCTGATGGGTTGCTTCGTGACGGTGTACAACTACCTCGGATTCCGGTTGCTGCGCCCGCCGTTCGCGCTGGCCCCGGTCATCGTCGGACTGATCTTCGTGGTGTATCTGGCCGGTTCGGTGTCCTCCACCGTCGCCGGCCGCCTGGTCGACGTCCTGGGCAGACCGCGCATGCTGCCGGTCACCGCGTTGCTCACCCTCGCCGGTATCGCACTGATGCTGCCCTCGAACATCGTGTTCGTCGTGGTCGGACTGGTCGTCACCACAGCCGGTTTCTTCGCCGCCCACTCGGTGGCCAGCGGCTGGGTCGGCCCGCGCGCCGCGACCCTCAACGTTCAGGGCCCGGCGGTATACCTGTTCTGCTACTACCTCGGCTCGAGTGTCGGCGGGTCGCTGGGCGGCCTCGCGTACGGCTCGTTCGGCTGGCCGGGCGTGACCGCCTATGTCGGCGCGCTGGTGCTCGGCGTACTGATCCTGGCCTGCACGCTCCGCGAACTTGCCCCGGCTCGGCCTGGGAAGTTCGCGAATTCCGATGCGGGGCAACGGTAGCGGTGAGCGCGAACCGCCGGGCGGTAGTCGCGCGCCGACCACCTGTGCGCGACGACCGAACGCGGCGAACCGGCACCGATGCCCGGACATCCGGTCATCTGGTGCCCGGGCATCGCAGGGCCTGCGGACACAGATAGGTCGCGTTCTCGTGGGCGACGGTCGTGGCCTGTTTCATCAGCGGCTCGTCGGTAGCCGGCCGCAGATGGGTGCCGAGCCAGCCGAAGACCGTGGGGTACATGGCCTGCCACGTTCCCCAGTTGTGGCCGCCGTCGCGAAGGATCAGCGGGGCGGCGACGCGGGTTGGCGTCCGAGCCGCCTGGAACAGATCCCGAGCGTTGGCCGGACTGCTGGACGGGTCGTTCGTGCTGGTGGCCACCATCAGGGAGACGGGTGCGCCGCGGGCGGCCAGCTGCGTCGGATCGTTGGCGGCACGCAGCGCCGGGTCGTCGATGACGGCGGGATCACCGTGGAAGTCGTCGGGGCTCAGTGCGAGCCCGGTCGCGAACACCTTCGGATACTGCAACGGCAGCTTGGCCGCGCAGTAACCACCCGTGGAGTCGCCGGCCAGGGCCCACCCTCTCGCGTCGGCGCGAACCCGGAAGTGGCGGTGCATCATTCGCGGGACGTCGTGCGCGAGCCAGGTCGCGGTCTGGGCGCCGCCGGGCACGTTGATGCAGTCGGTGTTGCTGCCCGGATTGATGCGCGGCATGACCAATATCGAGGGCGGCAGCGTCCCGTCGCGCATCAGCGCGCCGAGCAGTTCGGGAGCGCGCCCGCCACGGACCCAGGCCTGCGGGCTGCCCGGCACACCGTGCAACAGCATGATCACCGGAAAGCGGCGGTCGCGGTAGGCGGTCTGGTCGTATTGCGGTGGCGTCCAGACCAATACCTCACCGGTGAGCCCGGATTCGGGGCCCTCGTAGTCGGTTTCGACAACCCGGTCGTCGAGATTCTTGAATACCACCGGCGCGTCCTCGGTGGTCTCGGCGGCGGTCACCGTCGGCATCTCGGTCCGGCCCAGCAGGTCGTTCCACGAGGTGTACAGGCCGTTGGCGTCGTTCACCCAGACCGCGACCGAAATCACCGCGGCGGCCTGACAACACACGATCATCGACAGCCGAGTCAGCCACCGCACCGCGCGGGGGCCGCGCAGCCGGTTCCATCCTGCCAGGGTTCCCCCGACCGCCACCGCCACCGTGACGACGACTGTGCAGAACAGCGCGTCACCGGTCAAACTCAACACCACAAGCCTCGCATCGATGCACTCGGGCTGCCCGGCCCAGCCGATGATCGTCGCATGCGGACAGCGGCCCGCATATTACCGCCCTCGATCGACGCTCGGACGCTCCGATCCACGGCCACCCGAATGCGATGCGCCCCAACGACCTCGAACACCGAACTCCCGTTACGGCGATCCGGGCGAGCCGTGCGGCCGCAGACCTGAACGCGGACCCGACGAGACGCACTCCGCCTCGGGACCCGTCGACTCGGGTCAGGGCGCAGTCAAAGCCGTTGTGCCGCAGAGGTGTACGGCGATCCCCAGCGCGTCGAAGCACGCCGCCTTGGCCAGCAGGGCCTTGTCGGCGGTTTCGGCGTCGGGTGCGTAGACCACGTTCGCGTGATTCGCCTTGTGCCGGGCCATGAACTGGTCCCGGGTGATGCCGTGCAGCACCGCGTTCATGATCGGCCACTCGGGGTTGGTCGCGTTCTTGCGCCGCAGGCTCTCGTGCGTCGGAAGATCGACGACGGTTCCGCGTCCGATGTCCACATTGAGCCGGCCCTCGGCGAGATACACACGGGACCAGACGATTTCACCCGGTTTGGAGATGCCGTTGATCGTGGCGCCGCCCGCGGGGAAGAACATGGGTCCCTGCCGCCAGCCCTCGGCGTCCGCGTAACCGTTCGCGAAGTGCGACGGCGGCACCGAGCCGGAGATCTCGAGCACCCAGACGAACTGCCCGTCGTATTCCTCGCCCCATCGGATGTCGTGCAGGGTGGTGGCCGGGTCCAGGCCCATGGCCGTCCAGATCCGGTTGGTCACCAGCGAGTCGACCGCGACCCCCTCGTCCACCTCGTTGAAATTCGGCACCGCCCGGCCCTGCCACAACACTCGCTTCCCGTCGCGACTGCGCACCGGCGGACGCTGGACATTGTTCATCAGCCCTTCGACCAGGTCCGAGGCCGGGGCGAGATCCTTCAGGCCCTGCTGATATTGGATTCCGACGGCGTCGAGGCCGAAGTCGTCGGCGATCCGCAGTGCCGCGATGTACATCTTGTACTGCAGGTCCAGTTGATCCTGTGTGAGTTCGGTTCGCGGGTCCGTGCCGAGCTTGAAGGTCATCCCGGCGTCGAGCAGCCAGCGGCCGATCTCGGCGGCCTCCTCGTCGCTCACGGTGAGCATCTCCGCCCACAGCGCGCTCTGCGACAGCCGCTCCTTGTAGATGCCGATCCGGTTGAGCACCTCGTCGTCGAAGATGGCGTTGTACATACCCATACAACCCTCGTCGAAAATGCCAATGATGGCCTTGTCCCGCAACAGTTGCCGGGCCAGCGCGACGCCGAGATCGCGTTCGGGGCTGTCCGGTAGTTCCGGCAGCGGGTGCACGTGCGACGCGTCGTGCACGATCTTCCCGGTCTCGAGCCAACTGCGGATGCCGTCGCGGAACCACTCGTCGGTCCCGTCCACCGTCCAGATGGTCGAATACGGTTTGCCCATCTTGGTCAGCCCCGCATTCAGATTCAGCAATCCGACCAGCCCCGGCCACTTACCCGCGAAATTGGCCACCGTCAGGATCGGCCCCTCGTGCGTGCGCAACCCCGCCAGCACATGGTGGCTGTACTGCCACACCGCCTCGGCCACGACCAGCGGCGCATCGGCCGGAATCGTGGCGAACACGTCCAGCCCCATCCGCTGACTGCTGATGAACCCATGACCGGTGTCCGGATCGATATCGTTGCCGCGCACCACATTCCAGCCGAACTCCGCGAACGCGTCGCGCACGATCCGCTCCAGCTCGACCTGCGTGGGCCACCCCATCTCGTTCGCCGCCGGCCGCAGATCTCCACTCGCGATCAGATACGCCGTTCCAGCCGGAGCCGACTCGAGAGCCTCGGCGACCGGGAAAGTGTACGAACTACTCACACGAACTCCTCTGCGGATCGAGCACGCCGACGCGAACACCGACGCCGAGAACTACAGTCGCTGTGACACAAGACACACTCTCAGATATCGGTTGGCGTCGCAATACCGCTGCCCGGGAACGCCGGCCCGCGTCATCCTCACCCACCGCAACCAGTCATGGGAGCGGTCTGCGTCGCGAACGAGCATCGACCCCGAAACCACACGCCCGCAAGTACTTCGAGCGTAGGCGCGGCCCGAACGGTCGGCCGATGGCACTCGCGCGACCTATCCATCCCGCACGCGCACAGGCCCCGTGCGACACGCGAATTCCACAGCGACGCTTCGGCATCCGAAGACACAGCGACACCGACCGCCTCGGTTCAATCGCTATCGGCGTTTGTTGCCGAGGGACGAGTGCGCAATCACTGTCCGCGCGCCCAGCACATCGGATTCCCGCCCGCACCACGAAACGTATCGAACAATATGGCTGGGCATCCACGAACCTTCGGGACGTATCCGACCGACACCCGAGAACATTCCGAGCCCCGAATTCCGTCCACACCCGGGATCGCGCGAACGGCAGCAACTCGTGCCCAATAGCCGATCCACCTCTCGGAAAGGAAGCCTCAGCAGGCGCTGCCACAGCGTCGCGGCGCGCCGAGTTCGCCGACGCGAGGGCCTACCTTCGCGCGGACTCGTCGGTGCCGCGGCAAGACGTCAGCAGCAATCCGTCGTCGCACACGAGACGCCGGCGAATCCGCCGCCCCGGCCCGGACGTCCCCTCACGAACGTCCGGACCCGGGGCACCACATCACCGAGAAGCCGGACGGCGCACGTAACGCCCGGTAGGCAGGCCGATCACCTTGCCGTCGGCGAAGATTCGCGCGCCGCGCAGGAAGGTGTCGGTGACCGTGGAGCCGACCTCGAGGCCGCGGAACGGGCTGTATTCCTGGGTGGATTCGGAATCTTCGGGCCGTACGGTCCAGGAGCGGGCCGGGTCGACCAGGGCGATGTCCGCGTCGAAGCCGGGCGCAATATCGCCCTTGGTGTGCAGGCCGTAGCGCTGCGCCGGATTCCACGCGGTCAGTTCGGCTACCTGTCGCATCGACAGACCGCGCTTGCTGCCCTCGCCGACGAGACCGGCCAGCAGGTATTCCGCACCGCCGAATCCGGACTTGGCCTCGAAGATGTCGGCCGGGTCGTCGCCGAACTTGGTGGCCTCCTTGCAGCATGCGTGGTCGGAGACCACCCAGCTGATGTCACCGGCGAGCAGATGCTCCCACAGCGCCTCGACGTCGTCGCGCGGACGCAGCGGCGGGTTCACCTTGCCGCCGATTCCGTCCGCGGTGGTGATGTCGGTGAGCAGGTGCCCGATTGTGACCTCGCGCCGGAAGTCCACGTGCGGAAAGGTTTTCGCCATCAGCATGGCCGCCTCGAGCGCCTTGGCCGAGGACAGGTGCAGCAGGTTGATATTCGGCAGCCGCGTCTCGTGCGCCAGATAGGAGGCGATGGTCACCGCGAGCCCCTCCGAATGCGGCGGCCGCGACGCGCTGTACGCCTCGAGCCCGGACAGCTTGCCCTCCCCCTGCACGATCTTCGTGTACGCGGTCATGATCTCGGCCGTCTCGCAGTGCAGCGACAGCGAGATCGAATCCGCGATCTCCGGGAAACGCTCGCGCGCGGACTGCACCCCGCGCATGACGAATTCGAAGTGCGCGATGTCGTAGCGTTCGCCCTCGGGAATCATCAGGAACGAGTTCTGGTCGTTGGACGCGCCGTGCAGGCCGTGGCTGCCGTAGAACATGAAGATCTTGAACGAGCTCACGCCGTGCTCGGTGATCAGCTCCGGGATCTCCGCGATATGCGAGGACTGCATGGGCGCGAGGTGAAAGGCGTAGTCCACGAAGGACTTTCCCTCGGATGCGGCCAGCACCTCGGGGAACACCTCCGAATAGTTCCCACCGCGATTGAGGTAGTACTGCCCGGTGCGCATGTAGATCAGCGAGGTGGTGACACCGCCCTGCGCACACGCACGGCTCTCGGTCCGGGTGTCCTCGTCGAGCGGGTTGTAGATGCCCCAGTGCTGGTGGGCGTCGACCACGCCGGGAAAGGCCAGCTTGCCGCCGCCGTCCACGACCTCGCGGGCCGAGGAGGTATCGAGGTCCGGCCCGACTTCGGTGACCTTTCCGTCGCTCACCGCGATATCCGCGAGCGGGGTCTCGTCTACCCCGGGGCGGACCACGCGCACATTGCGGATGATCAGGTCGTGGTTGGTCATGGGTTACCTTTCACTAGGGAATTCGGCCACCGAGTGCGTGGCCGCGAGGTAGGCGAGGCCCAGCGCGGGCAGCAGCCCGTTACCGGCCAGATATCCGGCCGCGCCGTGGCCGGAGATGCCGACGGCCGCGCCGCCGGAGGCGTACAGGCCTGGAATCGGATCAGAATTCGCATCGAGCACGCGAGCGTGCCGGTCGACCACGAGTCCACCCTGAGTGTGGAACAGCGCGGGCAGGATTCGCACCGCGTACAGCGGGCCACTCAGCGGCTGTTCGAATCTGGTGCGGCCGAACCGGTCTCGCGGTGAGTCACCGCGGGCGACCGCGGACGCCTCGACGAGTTCGGCGGCGAGGGCTTCCGCGGGAACGCCGATACTGCTCGCGAGCTGGGCGACCGACTCACCGTGCCGCACGGCGCCACTGTTCACGACATCGACGTAGTCGCCGAAAGCCATTGTGGCACTGTTGATTCGCTCGTCGTAGATCAGCCAGCCGGATGCGCCCGGCTGTCCGGCGAGCACCGCGGCGTACTCGGAGTAGCCGGCCGATTCGTCACCGAATCGGCGGCCCTCGGCCGTGACGACGAAACCGCCGTGCATCACCACGGTCCAGGTGACCAGTGTGCGCGCCTCGGCCGAGAGTCCGGCGTGGCCCTGGTAGGCGTCCAGATACGAGACAGCAGCGCCGAAATCCGCGCCGATGCGCAGCGCGTCTCCGGTGGAGTACTCGCTGCCGTGGTATTCGGCCTCGGCGATCTCGGGCAGATGTTCGGTGACCAGCTGCCGGTTCGCGCCATAACCGTTGGTGGCCAACAGAAGTGCGCAGGTGGAGATCTCCTCCTCGCGGCCGTCCGGATAGGACACCGTGACGAGTAGACCTTCCTCGGTGCGTCGTGCTGCGGTGACCCGGCCGGGAATCAGCGTATCGATCAGCGACTCCTGAGCCACCGCGTCGGCGAGGTGGCGCAGCATTCGCGAACCGTGCCGTCCCGGAATGGAGTGCACCCGCTGCGCGCTATGGCCCGGATAGTCGAAGTCCGTCGGCAGTTCGATCGGCAGCCCGACGTGGTCGCCCAGCCATTCGACCAGTTCGGCACTCACACCGGCCAGCGCTTCGGCGACCGGTTTCGCGAAGTCGCCGTGCGTCTTCGCCGCGATGTCGCCGAGGAACTTGTCCGGCGAGTCCTCGATTCCGGCGGCACGCTGCCAGTGCGAGCCCGCACCCGGAATCATCGCGGTGGACATCGAGGTGTTGTTGCCGCGCAGGTAATGCTCGTTGGCCTCCACGACGAGCACCCGCGCACCCAACTGCGCCGCCCGCAATGCCCCGGCGAGCCCACCGCCCGCCCCGGCCACGACCAGATCGACGTCGCTCATACCGCCCCCGCCGCTGCCTGAATGCCGGCGCGCACGGACACGCCCCACCGCCTGCTCACGATGCACCGAGCAGGTGGGGGTCCCATCGGCTCAGTTCTAGTTATCCGGCCCCGACCACTCATGGTGCGGCCCGATCCAGCATGCGAGGCAACACTCCACTGCCGACCCCGACCACTCATGGCGCAGCCTGACCCAGCATGCGAGGGAACACTCGCCCGCCGCTTCCAGTCCTCACCACTCGTGCGGTAACCCGTCCCCGCATGCGACGGAGCGTCTGTAACAGCACTCCCCTGCCGCTTCCAGCCCTGACCGCTCATGCGGTTTCCGCCAGGAGGCGCAGGGCATCGGCGACCGGGTCGACGACGAGCGGGCCGCCCGCGGTGTGCTCGACCTCGACCGCGGAGCAGCCATTGATCACGGCTGTCGCACCCTGGGCCGACAGATCGTCCAGCGCGGAGCGCATCGCGGCGTTCCAGCGTGCGCCGTCGGCGACCGCGCTCAGATCCAGATCCAGCACCGCGACGCCGAGGAATGCTTCCTCGCAACCATATTCGCGTACCTTGCGGGTCAACTCGTCGGCGATCACCTGATTGCGGGTGACCGCGCCGACCCGGTGCCCGTCGGCGACAAGCCGCTCCACGACCACCTGCAACATGCCCCGCTCCCCCGCGGGCACGCCCGGATCCAGCACGCAGTCCGGCATCCGGAAGTCGTAGCCCTCGGCGGTGGCGAATGCGGCCGCGACGGCTTGTTCCGAGGCGTGCAGGTCGGCGGTGCTGGCCAGTTGGGCGGGCGCCGCCGGTCCGGCGTCCACGAGTTCCACGGTGATTCCGTTCGGCGCCAGCTCGTTGTAGCGGCGGCGTCGGCGGTCCAGTTCCTCCGGGTCGACGTGGATCGGCGTCACCGAGAAGATGCGGCGCATCAGGACTCCTTCGTGCGATGGAACGGTCATGCGGCGAGCGGGGCGAGCAGTGCGCGGGCGCCGGGGGCGGCGGTCATCCCGTCCACCACCGCGCCGATCGTGCGCACCGCGGTCTGGTCGAGCAGCCCGGTGAACAGCGCGGCCAGGCGGTCGCGGCCGAAGGGCTGGAAGTCGGTGTCGCCGATCGGATTTGCGACCTCGGCGGTATGTGTGCGCCCGTCGGCGAGGCGCACCGAGATCCGGGCGGCGCGGTTGTCGGGGAGTTTCGCGGTAAGCTCGGGGATCTCGCTGATCCGTACTCCGGCAGCGACTTTCGCGATCTCGGGGGCGTCGTCCGGGAGCAGTGCGGTATAGCGGGGCGTGACTTCGCCGTACAACAGCGCGGTGGCCGCGACGAACGGCACCGAGAACATCGCGGACAACTGGTTGTGCCAGGTCGTCCGATCGAGTCCGGCGGCGAGTGCGTGGGTCTGCACGTCGATTCCGACTGTCGCGGTGGCTATTTCGGCGGCCTCGGGCTGCGTGCCGAACAGCGCGGCACGGGCGTCGATCAGCAGGTCCGCCACGGGATGGGTGTACGAGCACGACGAATGCTGCTTGAAGTAGTTGCCGGTGATGTCGAAGCGGGTGTCCAGCTCCCAGCTCAGTTCCTCGGGCGCGAAACTGCCGAGCAGCTCACCCAGTGAGCGGGCCGCGGTTCCGGTGTTGCGTGCCGAACCGGCCAGGGCGAGGCGGGCCGCGGCGATCCCGGACGCGTTGGCCGCACCCAGCCAGGCATCGCGCACCGGATTGCCGTCCAACGCCGAATCGAAATGCCCGGCCACCGGCAACCCTGAACCGGCGTCGATGGCCGCGGCGGTGCGTTCGGCGTCCAGGCCCAGCAGTCGGGCGCACCCCGCCGCGGCACCGGCTACACCCCAGTTGCCGTGCGGGTGCGCACCGCGACGCAGCGACGTCGCGCGACCGAATCGCGCGGCCACCTCGTAGCCGGCCAGCAGCGAGGCGGCCAGGTCCGGGCCGGGCACATCGAGTTGGGCGGCCAGTGCGACAACGGCCGGGAACACGTGCGCCGCCGGATGCCCCTTGGCGTACTTGTTGCCCTCGTCCAGCTCCAGGCAGACCGTCGCGGGACCGTTGAGCCAGGCCGCGGTGACCGGGTCGGTCAGCACGGCGCCCCCGACGACCGGGCTGTGTCCGGGCGGCGCGGGCCAGGCCGCCCGCAGCGCGCGCTGACCTTCGGTTCGCGCGCCCACCGCGTTCGCGGCCAGCACGTCGAACAGCACCGTGCCCAATCGCTCGGCCACAGGTTCGGGCACATCGCTCCAGCGCAGCCCGGACACCCAGCTTCCCAGTGCCGTAACGGATTCGGTAACCGAACAGGTCATCCGCGACCTTCACCGCCTTCCAGAAGTTCGGCCGTACCGCTCAGCGGACCGCCGCATATGCCTTCGATCCTGACACTTAGCGTGACTAAACGTCAACCATCAGCAGCAAACGTAAATATCCACACTTGACAGCAGTGGCCCACCTGATGCTTTGCTGGTAAGCGACAACGTTCAACCCGTTCCGCTGAACGGTACGACTTCCGGGAGAGTCATGACCGAGCCCACGCCGGGCACCGAGGCCGCCGCACGCGTCGCCGATGTGCTGCTGCTGTTCACCGACGGGCCGTCCCGGCTCGGGGTCAGCGCGATCGCCCGCGAGCTGGGTCTGAGCAAGGCGGTCGTGCACCGCATCCTGCAGTCGCTGGCCACTCGCGGCATGGTCGCGCTGGATCCCGACAGCAGGCAGTACCGGCTCGGCCCGGCGGCCACCGCCCTGGGCGCCCGCGCGTTCCGCGATTCGGATCTGCGCGCGAGCGCCCTGGATCTGCTGCGTGCGCTGCGCGACGAAACCGGCGAGACCGCGACCCTGACCGCGCTGGTTCCCGACGGCCGGATCTACCTCGATCAGGTCGAGGGCACCCACGAGATCAAGATGACCGTCGAGCTGGGCCGTCGTTTCCCGCTGCACGCGGGCAGTTCCGGAAAGTGCATGCTCGCGTTCCTGCCCGAGGACACCCGGCGACGGGCCCTGGCCGGGCCGCTCGCCGCGCTGACGCCCAGCACCGTGACCGATCCGCAATCGCTCGCCGCCGAACTCGACGAGGTGCGCGAACGCGGTTTCGCGCAGTCCGGCGGCGAGCGCCAGCCCGACGCGGGTTCGGTGGCCGCACCGGTTTTCGGCATCACCGGCGAGGTGATCGGTTCGATCTCGGTGTGCGGTCCGCGCTACCGGGTCACCGAGGAATTCGTGGAGAAGATCGCGCCGCGCGTGCTGGACACCGCCGCGCGCATCTCCCGCCGAATGGGCCATCGCGGCTGAAAGTGCCGCTGTACGAAGGGAAACAGATGACTGTGCAAGCGCTGGCCGGGATCAAGGTGCTCGATGTGGCCACCCTGTTCGCCGGGCCGATGGCCGCCACTCTGCTGGGCGACCACGGTGCGGAGGTGATCAAGGTCGAACATCCGCGCGGCGATCCGTCCCGCACCCACGGTGCCAGTAAGGACGGTATCGGTCTGTGGTGGAAGATGTTGGGGCGCAACAAGAAATCGCTCACACTCTATCTGGGCTCACCGGAGGGGCAACGGCTGTTCCGGGAGCTGGCCGCCGACGCGGACGTCATCATCGAGAACTTCCGGCCCGGCACGCTCGAGCGCTGGGGCCTCGGCTATGACGTGCTCGCACAGGACAATCCGGGGCTGGTACTGGCCAGGGTCACCGGATTCGGCCAGTTCGGGCCGTATTCCGCGCGTCCCGGATTCGGCACGCTCGCCGAGGCGATGAGCGGATTCGCCGCGCTCACCGGTGAACCCGATGGTCCACCCACCCTGCCTCCCTTCGGCCTCGCCGACGGCGTCGCGGCGCTGACCACCGCGTTCGGCATCATGACCGCCCTGCATGCCCGCCGGGTCACCGGCCGCGGCCAAGTCCTGGACATGGCGATCATCGAGCCGCTGCTGACCGTGCTCGGCCCGCAGATCACCGCATACGACCAGCTCGGCGTGCTGCAACCGCGCACCGGCAACCGGTCCACCAACAACGCGCCCCGCAACACCTACCAGTGCAAGGACGGCAGCTGGGTCGCGGTCTCCACCAGCGCGCAGTCGATCGCCGAACGCGTGATGCGCCTGGTCGGCCGCCCGGAACTGATCGATGAGCCCTGGTTCGCCGCTGGTCGCACCCGCGCCGAACACGCCGACGAACTGGACGAGGCCGTCGGTTCGTGGATCGCCGCGCGCGGGCGGGACGAGGTGGTCGCCGCCTTCGAGGAGGCCCAGGCCGCGGTCGCCCCGATCTACACCGCGGCGGACATCATGGCCGATCCGCAGTACGCCGCACTCGGCAGTGTGCTGCGGATCGAGGATCCGGAACTGGGCCCGCTGAAGATGCCCAACATTCCGTTCCGGCTCAGCGACACACCCGGCGAAATCCGTACCACCGGACCGAAACTCGGCGAACACACCGCCGAGATCCTGGCTTGCTGCGGCGTCGACGAGCACCACCTGACCGAACTGCGTGAGCAGGGCGTGGCGTGATCGGCAAGGCACGCAGCTGGCTGTACGTCCCGGCGCACCGCCCCGAACTGCTCGCCAAGGCGATGGCCGGTCCGGCCGACGCGGTGGTGTACGACCTCGAGGACGCGGTCGCCGCGCCGGACAAGGCCGCCGCCCGCGCGAACGCCGTCACCGCCACGTCACAGGCCTGGCCCAAACCACTGTGGATTCGGATCAATTCCCCGCAAACCCCTTGGGGTGAAACCGATGTCGACGAACTTGCCGGGCGCGGCGCTGCCGGAATCCGGGTGCCCAAATGCGACGACCCCGATGCCGTGGCACGCCTCGCCGACCGGCTCGCCACTCCCCTGCACCTGCTGGTGGAATCCGCACTGGGCGTGGAGAACGCCTTCGGGCTCGCCGCCTGCCATCCGCTGATCGCCTCGGTCTCCCTCGGTGAGGCCGATCTGCTCGCCGACCTGCGAGTGCGCGACAACACAGCACTCGAATGGGCGCGCCAACGGGTCGTCACGGCGAACCGCGCGGCCGGACTGCCGAGCCCGCCGCACGCGGTCTGGACCGACGTCGCCGACCTGCGCGGCCTGACCACCGACAGCGCGGCCGCCCGCGACCGCGGTTTCTTCGGCCGATCGGTGGTGCACCCCACGCAGATCGAACCGGTCAACGCCGCGTTCACCCCGAGCCACACCGAGGTCGACGACGCTCGGCAACTCCTGAACTCCTTGCACGGCAAGGATTCCGCCGCCTGGCTGGACGAGCAGGGCCGGTTCGTCGACCCGGCCGTCGTCGCCCGCAGCCGCTGGGTGCTCGACCTCGCCGAACAATTCGAAACAGAAGGGACTCTCAATGACCGTGTCAAGCCGCAGCGGTGACGGGAGTCGGTGCGTCGTAG
>CBJNFW010000194.1:0-16614 GCA_966435935.1 uncultured Nocardia sp. | reverse complement strand
AGTTTTGGAGTTGGAGAACTTCATTCTTGATGAAGCTGAGCGCCAAACGACTCGATTTAGTAGGATCACCAAGCCAGATACAGACGCGCTCGGCCTTGCCGTAAATGATGGACATCATTTCTACCTGGTGGTTCTTCTCTTCTGGATGATTTTGGTTGATGCACACGGCATCAATCCACAGATAGCGGTCATTTTGGTAGTGCCGTAGAGCCAGCAAAGCCGAAACGAGATCTGGCTTGACATATTTCGCGTATATTCTTCTGCCTTTTCGAATATTGATGTAGGCTGTCTCAGGCAAAGTTCCCCAGCACCAAGATAGCGCTTCATATGGGTGCTCTATTTCGTCGTCCAGAGACGTTATTATCAGTTCACACTCCACATGGGGGTTATTAGGGTTGCTAGAGAAGAGTTTGAGCACCCGGATGTAGTTTCCTCTCTTCTCAATCGGTTCATAGTGGGCAGATGTGTACTCGGGTGGCCTCTTTGAGTTTCTTTGCTGCCTACTCGCAGGGTGTTCTGCCCCCCCCACGGCGAGCAGCCCGGCGATGTCGGCGGCATCACCGATCAGTTCGTGGCCGACAGGCGGGTAGTCCCACCGGGTCGGTCGAGCGCGGTGAAATACTCGCACCTCCATGGCCGCAGAACAGTCCTCCGACACCATGGAATGCACGAGCGGTTGACGCCGGTAATGTCCTTACGTTTGGCGCTAGGCGACAAGCCGTCCCAGAAACTGCGCGCCCAGCCGCTCACGCACAGTCGTGATCGCCTCAGGCATGTCGCGGGTGACGGCACCACGCAGTAGACCTCCGCGCGAGTAAGTCACGGCGAAAGGCCCCTCACGGAGGCTGCCGTGTATCAGCATCGTGTTGTCGTGCGGTTGAATCCGCCCGACGAGCCGGTACTTGTGGCCCCACTGCTCCGACCAGCACGACGGTACCGGGTCATAGGGCGTCGCGGAAGTGGGGTTGAGCAGGTTCGCGGCGACCGCAGTCGCTTGCTCGACCGCATTCGCCCAGTGCTCGATCCGCATGGTCTCTCCGAACCGTTCGCTCGGCCACGACGCCACGTCGCCAGCGGCCCAGACGTGGCCGTCACCGCCGACAGCGCGGCAGAACACATCGCACGCCAGCCCGTTGCGTAAGGTCAACCCGCTGCCGTCGAGCCAATCAGTGCGCGGATTCGCCCCGATCCCAACGACCACGAGGTCGGTCTCCAGTCGGGAACCGTCCGTCAAAGTGACAGCTCGGATCCGATTGTCGGCCTCGTGCCCGGCGATGGTGGCACCGAGCCGCACATCGACACCGTGAGCGCGGTGCAGGGCCGCGATAGTCCCGCCGACCAGAGGACCGACGCCGCGCATCACCGGTGCCGAAAGCGCCTCGACGATAGTCACCTGCAGGCCGAGCCGGCGGGCCGACATCGCGACCTCGCACCCGATGAAACCGCCTCCGATCACCACGACGCGTGGCCCGGACGCGAAAGCCGCGCGGATCCGCTCGGCATCCGCAGCGGAACGCAGACAGGTGACCCCCTCGATTCCGTCGAGGGCGGGCAGTGTACGGGCGATCGACCCGGTGGCGACCACGACGTGATCCGCGCGTATCGCGGAACCGTCCGACAGCCGCACCTCCCTGTCGCGCAGTCGTAGTTCGACGGCGCGCAGTCCCAAACGCAGGTCGATTCCGTCATAGAAGCTTTCGGGTTCGAGCCGCTCGATCGGAACCGAGCGGTTGGCCGTCAGAAACTGCTTTGACAGCGGTGGCCGATCGTACGGGAGTTCGGTCTCCTCCCCGATCAGTACGATCTCGCCTTCGTAGCCCTTGCGGCGAAGGGAGCGCACCACGCGCACTCCCGCCAGGGAGGCGCCCACCACCGCGATCCGGCGGGCCGCGCTCATGACAGCGCCTTTCCGGTACAGCTGGCGGGATCAGCGTTGTTGCATGTCATCCCAGTCCTCCATATGGAAAGGCGCCTCCATGTAATGCACGAACCGCCAGCGGTCCCCGCGGCGCCGCAACACAGCCCCGACGCGGGTGTATGACACCCACTCGAGTTCCCACCGGCAGCAGAAGACCACGAGGATCAGGTCCTCGGCGAGTTCTGTGACTGCATTGAGCTTGACGCTCACCCGTGCTGTAGTCAGCCGGTTCTCGGTCCGGGTGAGGTGGTCGGCGATGGCGGTCCGGTCGGCGAGTACTTCGCCGAGCTCGTCGGCGACGTAGGTCGGGGCGGCCTCGGCCGGATCCCAGAGATCAGCGACGCGGCGCAGGTCCCGTTCGCTCCAGGCGGCAGCGAACTCGTCCAGCACAGCGGTAATCTGCTCGGAGGCGGAGGGTGCAAGGTGGGGCACTGGAGTTCCTCCTGTTCGGTGGGTCGAGGTGTGCGGACAAAACGTCGAGTGTCCGCCGAACCTGTGGTCGCGCAGGTCACGCAGGGCGTGGTCGAACTCGACGGTGTCGGTTGATCCGCCGACGATGCCAATGGCAACGGCTTTCCATCAGCCGCGATCACGGCATGCCGCCCCGCACGCAGACGATGACTGCCGCGTGGACATGAGCAGCCATCGAGCAGCGTTTTCCAGAGATCCAGCGACGGCTCGGCGACCTCGTCACCCGGACGTCCTCTTCGGCGCGAATGCGAACCGACCGCATAACGTTCCTTCATTTCCTCGTTCCGCGCTTCAGGCAGTGTCACCAGGTGGCCTGTCCATCCTCACGGGTAGATCACGGACGCGACCATACACTCATCCGACCGCGTTTCGACAGAAACTGCCATAACGCTTGGAACTCGACGAATGCGCCGCACGCCATGCCGTTGGAAGCACGTCATGTGATGACTGTCGCCTGTAGGGCGGTGTGATGCCCGCCTCTCGTTCCATCTACCGGGACCGATGCCGTGGTAATGACGGTCGCGTGCTCCTAGCGTCGGTTTCCGGCGGTAGAAACTCGCCGAGAAACAAACCACGGAGTTGATCTACTGGTGAACATCGATGAACTCGTCCTCCCGCCAGTTGCCCTGCCCAGACGTCTGGACATCCTTCGGGCCGAAGTGCGAGCGTTCCTCGAGGACGAGCGCGCGGCCGGACACTGGCAGCCGGGTGTGGACACCTGGCTGTCGGGGTGGGACGAGCGTTTCAGCGAGGAACTGGGCCGACGCGGTTGGCTGGGGATGACGATCCCGGCCGAGTACGGCGGGCACGGCCGCAGCGCGCTCGACCGCTACGTCGTGACCGAGGAGTTGCTGGCTGCGGGGGCGCCGGTGGCGGCGCACTGGATCGCGGACCGCCAGATTGCACCGTCCCTGATGCGGTTCGGCACCGAGCGGCAAAAACGGCGGTTCCTGCCCGGCATTGCGGCGGGCGAGGTGTACTTCGGGATCGGGATGTCAGAGCCGGACTCCGGTTCGGATCTGGCCTCGGTGCGGTCCCGGGCCAACCGGGTCGACGGCGGGTGGGAGCTGACCGGCACCAAGGTGTGGACGTCCGGGGCGCACCGCGCACAAGCATTCTTCGCGCTGGTCCGCACTGCCCCCAAGGATGACGCGCACCGGCACGCCGGCTTGTCGCAGCTCATCGTGGTGCTGGACGCGCCGGGAGTGACGATCCGGCCTATCCCTTTGCTAACTGGGGCACACCACTTCAACGAAGTGATCTTCGATCGAGTGTTCGTCCCCGACTCCATGGTGCTCGGCGAGATCGGGCAGGGATGGCACCAGGTGACTTCGGAGCTCGCCTTCGAGCGGTCCGGACCCGAGCGCTATCTGTCGACATTCCCGCTGGTGATTGCAATGCTGCGCGAGCTCGCGGGAACAGAGCTCGACGACGGGCACCGTCGGGCTCTCGGGCATCTGGTGGCGCAGTATTGGGCATTGCGGCAAATGTCTCTCGCGATTGCCGGTGGGTTGGAGGCGGGGCAGGCCCCCGAGCTAGCGGCGGCCGTGGTGAAGGATCTCGGCACCCGGTTCGAGAACGACGTGATCGACGCGGCCCGAGCACTCGTACGAATACCACCGGATCCAGGGGCCGAACAGGGCTATGCCCGCCTGCTCGCGGACTCGGTGCGGCACGCGCCGGGATTCACGCTGCGTGGCGGGACGAGCGAGATTCTGCGCGGGATCGTGGCCAGAGGGCTCGGATTGCGATGAGTGGCAACATGTTGCGAGAACTTGCGGAGTCGATCTTCGGTGAGGCCTGGAGCAGGCCCGCAGGTCCGTTCGACGCGCAGCTGTGGACGACATGTGAGAAGACCGGGCTTGCCCGCCTGACGCTTCCCGAGAAGGCCGGTGGTTCGGCTGGCAGCTTCGCAGACGCGGCGACGGTGCTGTGCGCCGCTGGGAGGTTCGCGGCCCCCGTTCCTCTCGTCGACACGGATCTGGTGGCTGGCTGGCTCCTCCATACCGTAGGGATCGAGGTTCCGCCGGGACCGCTGACCGCCGTAGTGGCTTCCAGCCAGGACCTCACCGACCCGGGCCGGCGGGTGTCCGGCTCCCTGCGCAGAGTTCCCTGGGGCCGCGCGGTGTCCGCGGTGGCCGTGCTGTCGACCGACCAGGTGCTGCTGATCGACGCCACGGCGGCGGACGTGACCGAGGGCATGAACGTCGCCGAGGAACCCCGGGACGACCTGCGGCTGACGGATGCTCCCGTACAGGTCGCGCCAGTGCCCGCCGGCGGAGCCGAAGAGTACGCACTGCGCGCGGCACTCGGCCGGTCTTTCCTACTCGCCGGTGCGGCGCAGGCGGCGGTGACGATGGCGGTGCGGTACGCGACAGAGCGCATCCAGTTCGGCCGTCCAATCGCGAAACTGCAGGCGATCCAGCAGATGCTGGCACTCGCCGCCGCCGAGACCGCTGCGGCAACGGCCTCAGTGGAGGCGGCCGCGCAGATGGTCGATGCCCTGGGGGTAACCGGTGCCGCCACCGCCATCGCGGTTGCCAAGGTTCGTACCGGTGCGGCCGCGGGTACGGTCGCCCGGATCGCACACCAGGTGCACGGTGCGATCGGCTTTACTCGCGAACATGATTTGCGCCGGGTCACCACCAGGCTGTGGGCTTGGCGTGACGAAGACGGCGGAGAGGACCTGTGGGCGGAACGTCTGGGTAAGCTCGCCCTGCAGGCTGGGCCGGACGGCTTGTGGCCGATGCTGACCACGTGACCGCCACGGACGAGGCCGACCTCGAACGAGCTCTCGCCACGATCTTGCGTCCGGACACGCGGGTTGCCCTCGCCGATGGTTGTGGCACCCCGGCGATACTGCATGGCCCGCTCAGCCGGGTGGCCATCGGGAAGGGCGTCGGCGCGGTTCTCGGCTGGCTACCCGCACCCGCCCCCGAACTCGAATTTGGCGTATTCGCCGATGTTCGTGTGTTGATGGGTGGTCCCGGCACACGGTCAGCGGTCGAGTCGGGGAACGCCCATGCCGTTCCGGTCCGGCTGTCCGCGGTCCCCGCACTGCTGCGCGGCCGGTTACGACCCGACCTTCTCATTGCGACGGTGGTCCGCGGACCGCAGGGGCTGTACTTCGGCTCCGAGGTCGGCTATCTGCGCGGTCTGGTGGCAGCTGGGGTGCCCGTCGCGGCGGTGATGTCGCACGCGGCTCCGCGCGCTGACGCAGGCCCCCCGCTCCCATACGCTGCGGTGAGCGTTATCGGCGAGACCGACGACGGCCCGGTCGAGCTGGCTACTCCCTCACCCACTGCCACCGACGAAATCATCGCGCGCCGGGTTGCCGCACTGGTGCCGGAGGGTGCCCGGATCCAGGTCGGCCCGGGCCGGCTAGCCACAGCGATGGCCGCAGCGATTCAGGTTCCGGTCCGGATGGACTCCGGCCTGCTCCCGGACTCGGTAGTCGACCTCCATGCACGGGGCCTGCTCCTGGAGATGCCGGTAGCGACGTATCTGAGTGGGACCCGGCGGCTCTACGACTGGGCTGACGGACGGGCCTTGCTGCAACCGCTGGAATGTACACACGACATCGCGCGGCTGTCCTCACTCGACCTGCCCCCGCTGATCGCGTTGAACACAGCGCTGGAGATCGATCTCGACGGTCAGGTCAACGTTGAGGGTTTGGGGCGGTCCGCCGTCGGGATGATCGGCGGTCACCCGGACTTCGCCGCAGCTGGCGTGTGCGGCGAAGGTCTGTCGGTGATCGCCCTCGCCTCCTCGCATCGGGGCCTTCCGACTTTGGTCACGCGGTTGTCCCGGCCCGTGACCACGGCGTCGCACGATGTGGACGTCGTCGTCACCGAACACGGAGTCGCCGACCTACGAGGGCTGGACCGCGTCGAGCGGCGCGCCGCCCTGTCCGACCTCTGGGCCGGTGAAATTGCCGACCCGAGACCCCTTCCCGCGAGAGGAAACGGATCACCGTGACGGACCCCTTCAAGCCTTTCACAACGACGGACGTGCTGTCGGTCATGCTGACTGATCATGTCGCCGTACTCGAGATGCGCAGACCGCCCGCCAACTACTTCGATGAGGAACTCATCGAAGCCCTCGTCACAGCCGCGACGGCGCTCGACGACGAGCCGAACTGCCGTGCACTCGTCCTCTGCTCGCAGGGCAAGCACTTCTGCGCGGGCGCGGACTTCGCCAGCGGTAGCGAATTCGCGGACGATAAAGCCGGCACCGCGAGTCAGATCTATCAGCGGGCGATTCGGCTGTTCGAAACGCGTAAGCCGATAATCGCCGCGGTCCAGGGTGCCGCGGTGGGTGGTGGGCTCGGTCTGGCCTGTGCGGCCGACTTCCGGGTAGCCGACCCTACGACGCGTTTCGTCGCCAACTTCGCCCGGTTGGGCATACACCAGGGCTTCGGACTGAGCGTCACCCTGCCCGAGATCGTCGGCAGGCAAACCGCGGCGGACATGCTCATGCGTGGCGCGACCGTCCGTGGTGACGATGCCGCCCGGATCGGCCTGGCCGACCGGATCGTCGAGCCGGGCCGGCAGCGAGAAGTTGCCATCTCGTGGGCGCGGGAGATAGGCGAGGCTGCACCGCTGGCGGTGATGTCGATCCGCGAGACGCTGCGCGCGGGACTCGCCGGGCGGATCCGTACCGTGCTCGAGCGCGAGTTGGCAGAGCAGACCCGGCTCTGGGCGACCACCGACAGCGACGAGGGCGTCGCCGCGAGCCTCGGGCGCCGTGCGCCGGTGTTCATCGGCGCATGATTTGAGCCACAACATGTGGCTTTACCCGCTGCGACCACGCCGAAGGTGCTTTCCATCAACTGGGACCGATCAGTCGATCGGATACCCGGTGACCCCATAGCGTCATCGACAGATGCAGACGACTTTTTCGGTTGGGTGACAGGAGGAGTGCAGTAATGGGAAACAACAAGGTGCTCGACCGAATCAGCGAGGTCGCTGACGCGTTCGCCGCTCGTGCGGAAGACTCGGAGCGGTTGGGCAGACTACACGAGGACTCGGTACGCCTGATGCGCGAAGTCGGGGTCATCCGCATGCTCCAGCCCGCCCAGTGGGGCGGCATGCAGACTCATCCTGTCGAATTCCTCGAATCCGTCATGAGCCTCGGAGCACTGTGTGGATCGACAGGCTGGGTCTCAGGAGTAGTGGGGGTCCATCCCTGGGAGGTCGGCCTGATGGACCCACGTGTGGGTACGGAGATCTGGGAGAAGGACCAGGACACCTGGATCGCCTCGCCCTACGCGCCGATGGGCAAGGCCCGCAAGGTCGATGGTGGCTATCTGGTCAACGGTCGGTGGGAATTCTCTTCCGGAACCGACCACTGCGACTGGGCCTTCCTCGGCGCGCTCGCGCTCGACGAATCCGGTTCACCGGGTGAGAGCCCCTCCGTGCTGCACGTTCTACTTCCCCGCAGCGACTACACCATCGTCGACGACTCCTGGGACGTCTACGGGCTCAAAGGCACCGGCAGTAAAGATGTCGTGGTCACCGACGCGTTTGTCCCCGACTACCGCACAGCGGCGTCGGATGAGGTCACCAACGGCGGTACCGCCCGCCAGCATGACGTCACCGACCCCCTATACCTGATGCCATGGTCAGCCATCTTCCCCATGGCGATCACCTCCGCGGTAATCGGCATCTGTGAAGGCGGGTTGGCTACCTGCCTCGACTACCTAGCGGGCCGGGGCAAAAAGATCCCGGTCGAGTCGGTCGGTGCACTGGGTGAGTCGGCGTCGGAGCTGACAGCGTGCCGGACCCAGTTGTTGTCGAACGTCGAAGCGATTTTCGACCTGGTCTGCAAGGGCGCGGATGTTCCGCTGCAGGTACGGGCCGACGCTCGCCGTGACCAGGTTCGCTGCGCTTGGCGTGCGGTGACTGCGCTGGACGGGGCCTTTGCTCGCACGGGGGGCTCCGGTATCCGGATGGGTAAGCCGATGCAGCGCTTCTGGCGTGACGCGCATGCCGGTCTGCACCACGCCATCCATACCCCAGGCCCCACCTACCGCACATCGATACAGACCATGCTCGGTAGTACCCCTCCCGCCGACGCGTTCATCTGATCCCCGGCGATCATTCCCATCGATCAGAACGAGAGGAAGAGATGAGACACTCTGCTGGACTTCGACGAGACCACACGCACGCTCAGCGCCCGGCTGCCATTGCACTACAAGGAAGCGGGTGACAGGCCTGTCCTGATCATGCTGCACGGTTCTGGCCCCGGAGTGAACGGCTGGTCGAACTTCATGAGTAGCTTTTCAGCGTCGGCGAAATCGTTCCGCACGATTATGCCGGGATTCGGGCGAATCCCATTGCTACCACTCGAGGACCGCTATCCCGAGGTCGTAGCTGGCACCATCCTTCATCTCATGGACGAACTCGATGTCCGCGTCGCCCATCTCGTGGGCAACCCGATGGGCAGTCGCCACGCAACTCGCCCTCGATCACATGATCCCACTCGAAAACGGCCTGCTCCTGTTCCGGCGGACGCCCAACGCCGAGCTGCACGTCTGTGCCGAGTGCGGGCACTGGGCACAGACAGAAAGACGACTTCGAACGCGTCACATTCGAATTCCTGCTCCGCCCCTGAAGGCACTGCCCACCACGTACCGAAGCTGTCGGGTAATGCGGCACTCTACACAGAGAAGAGAACACGTGAGTGCCTGCCCTCGGCATCCGCGAGGATCGTGTCGGCATGCACCCCCCGCATGAGTCGTGCCGCACATGCCTTCACTGTTCAATCGGTCATCGGAAGCCGTTTCTGAAAGTATCCACGCCCCACGGGTCATCGGGGCACAGCCGCACCAAAGTTCAAGGATCAGCGAGTAATGGCCTATGTAATTACGCAGCGTTGCTGCGATGATGCCAGCTGCGTGCCGGAGTGCCCGGTCGACTGCATTCGTCCTACTCCGGGACAACCCGAGTTCGCGACGACCGAGCAGCTCTACATCGACCCGGACACCTGCATCGACTGCGGTGCGTGCGCGGATGCCTGTCCGGTGGAGGCCATCTTCCCCGAGGAGGACCTTACCGCCGCGTTGGTCCGCTTCCGCGATATCAATGCCTCGTACTTCCAGCGGCATCCGCTGGAAGTGAATTTCGACCCGATCATCCCTCCGACGCGCACACCGAAGGGACTGGACACGCTGCGAGTCGCGATTGTCGGTGCCGGCCCGGCGGCCTGTTACGCCGCCGACGAGTTGCTGCGCCGAGCCGAGGTCGAGGTCGAGTTGTTTGATCGCCTGCCTACTCCCTGGGGTCTGGTCCGGGCCGGCGTCGCGCCAGACCACCCGGGCACCAAGGCCGTATCGGACATGTTCGATACGGCCTTCCATCGCGACAGGCTGCAGTACTACCTCAACGTCGAGGTCGGTACTCACATCTCGCACGAGGAACTGCTAGCGCATCACCACGCAGTTATCTACGCGGTCGGCGCATCTGGCGACCGGCGGATGAACGTACCGGGGGAAGAACTGCCGGGCAGCCACTCCGCCACCGAGTTCGTGGCTTGGTACAATGGCCATCCTGACTACTCCGGGCGCACTTTTGACCTGTCCGGCGAGCGTGCGGTCATTGTCGGGAACGGCAATGTAGCGCTGGACATGGCGCGAGTGCTGACCATCGATCCGGATGAACTCGCCAAGACCGATATCGCCGGCCACGCGTTGGATGCGCTGCGGCAGAGCAATATTCGTGAGGTCGTGGTGCTGGGCCGACGGGGTCCGCTGCAGGCGGCCTACACATCCTCGGAGTTCCTGGCGCTCGCTCATCTGAAGGGCATCGACGTCGTCATCGACCCGGCCGAGCTCGAGCTGGATCCGGGCAGCCGAGCGCTGCTGGACGATCCGGACGCCGAGCCGTCGGTACGGCTGAAATACCAGCTAGCACAGGAATATGCGGTCGGCACTGCTGCCCCGGCCGGCAAGCGCATTGTTTTCCGCTACCTCGCGTCGCCGACAGTCGTCACCGGCGGGGAACGGGTGACCGGTCTCGAGTTCGTGCACAACGAGCTGGTCGCCGAGAACGGGCAGCTGGTGGCACGGCCGACCGATCGCATCGAGTCGCTCCCCGCATCGCTGGTTTTGCGCTCGATCGGCTACCGCGGCCGGCCGGTCGTCGGCTTGCCGTTCGACGAACGCGACGGTATCGTGCCGAACGAGCACGGCCGGGTTGTGGCCGACGGTGAGGACGTCGTCGGTGTCTATGTCGCAGGCTGGATAAAGCGCGGTCCCTGCGGTGTGATTGGCTCCAACCGGGTCGACGCACAAGAAACAATCGATCAGTTGTTAACCGATTTCACCACCGGCAAGTTGGCCGCGCCGCACGGCGATCGCTCCGGGTTGAAGGCCCTGCTCGCCCAGCGGCAGCCGGATCTGGTGGACCGCGAGGGTTGGAAGGCGATTGACGCTGCCGAACGGATTGCGGGCGATGCCAGCGACCGTCCGCGGAGCAAATACGTCTCCTGGGAGAATCTGCTGAAAGCCGCGCGCGGCTGATGTGCTCCGCCGTCCTTCGCGGCCGGAGCATTACCCGCACGATCAGTGGATTCGATACCGACTACGTAGTATGGCATCCTCTGAGTCACCCGACTCGTGATGCGGCATGCCGCCCGGCTCGCCTGCCGAAGAAGCTGCCGTCGCCGAGCGGGCCCCGCTTGCGTAGCCCCACACCGGAATGCCTGACGCGGTCCATACGGGATCGTGTCTACGCTGCTGGTCGGCGCCGCAGCTTCCATACGGGATCGTGTCTACGCTGCTGGTCGGCGCCGCAGCTACTGGCCGCCGGACTCTCTCGTTGGCGAGATTGAAAACGGGAGGCGCGACTGAATATTTCCTTCCCAGTATCGATGCGGGTACCGTACCGCGCCATCGGCGGCGACCCGAATCCCCATCAAGTGTCCTCCTGCCGACCGTTTTCTGCGGAACCCGCTGGTTCGATATTCCTACGATCGCCTCGCTCGACAATTGGGAATCCGGCGAGAAGCCTGCCGACCGAAAGCAGTTCGCCGACAGGATTCGATCCCACTGTCCGGAACGCGCCCGTCGTTATATCGGCGTGAGTGTGGTCATACTGGCCTGGCCGGTATGATGAAATTCGCAGTGTGGAGGTTACGGCGCGATGACGATGTCGACAGACGTTTCTGATTACACTAATGAGCGTGTTGATGAGGAGTTGACCAAGCTATTCGTAGATCGTGCACAGGTTCCTGAGCCGTGGGGACTTTATGGATGGCTTCGGGAGAATGCGCCGATCCGGGAGTGGAGGGGTATAACGCTGGTCACTCGTTATGCCCATGTGAATGCGTTGTTCCGGGATCCGCGGATCAGTCGTCAGGAAGCGGCGATTCGTGAGATAGAGGCGAATCGGCCGGATGATGTAGTGGCCGGCTCGCTGTTGGAGGAGGCGAATCGGGCGCGGGCTTCGATGTTGATCAATCAGGATGATCCTGGGCATCGGCGGGTGCGGAAGTTGCTGGACAAGGCGTTCCGGCCAAAGGCGGTAGCCGAGTGGTTGCCAACCGTGCAAGCGGTCACGGATGAGTTGATCACCCGCGTGGAGGGTCGGTCCGAGTTCGATCTACTGGAGGAGTTGGCGTATCCGTTGCCGGAGGCGGTGATCTGCGATCTGATGGGGGTACCGCGCGAAGACCATGCGTTGTGGACATCATGGATCGATGCCGCAGTGGCGTCGTCGCGGACCTCCGAGCCGACCCCGGAGAAGCAGCAGCAGGTCACCGAGGCTTTGGTAGGTTTTCTGCAGTATTTCCGGACGTTGGTGGCGCGTCGGCGGGATGATCTCGGTGATGACCTGGTGTCGCATATGATTCGCTTGGAGGCGGAGGGTGATCAGCTCAGCGAGTTGGAGTTGATGGGTACTCTGCAGATGTTGATTGTTGCGGGCAGTGAGACGACGTCCAATCTTATCGGTAATTCGATGTTGGCATTGCTGCGGGCGCCTGACCAGTACGAGTTGTTGCGTCGCGATCCTTTGTTGATGCCGGGTGCGGTGGAGGAGTTTCTGCGGACGGCGTCGGCGTCGGATTGGGCACTGCCTCGGGTGGCGACGGATGATATCGAACTAGACGGATCTGTGATTCGTAAAGGGTCGCTGGTGGTGTTCTCGATCGGTTCCGCGAACCGGGATCCGGAGATTTTCCAGGATCCGGAGCGGCTGGATATCCAACGGATGAACAATCGTCATATCGGTTTTGCCGCGGGGCCACATTTTTGTTTGGGTGCGTTGCTGGCGCGGCGGGAGGGTACGGCGATGCTGGAAGCAATCATGACTCGGCTTCCGGAGTTGGAATTGGCTGAGGAGCCTGAATACAAGTCGACGTTTGTGCGTGCGTTGAAGAGTCTGCAGGTGCGGGTCAAGAAGTAAAAACTGTCCTGGCCATACGGAGTACCATGTCGGAGTTCGCGAAATGACCGGCGTTCTCATCGACATCGGTGACTTCCGGCCAAGGACGCCCTGATCGATCCGGATGCCGGTCTGCGGGCGTGGCTGCGTTCCTACGCGGTCCGCAACCAGGGCCACGGGTTCCGGCGTGCCTGGGCGGCGTTGAGGTTCGACGAAGACGCGGTGTTCACCCTAGCCGGTGGGCCGCCGCGGGTGCTGTGGATGGACAACGGGCCGGAGATGATTTCCCACTCGGTATGGGCGATCGCAACCCGCTTGTTCCCGACCCGGATGCGCTATTCGGGGTAGCCGCCGGCATGAATGTTGGCGGCACCCTGGGCGCCGGCTCTGCGCCACTGCTGTCGGCCGTACTCGTCGCGGACACCGGCCGATAACGGAAGAGACTCACGTCAGGGACGTGAGTCTCTTCTGCACAGCTCATAGATCACAGCAAATATTAAAGATTCGGAAAAGGTTTCCGCACGCTCGTCAAGACATTTGGGCGGCTGCCTCGGAAATGGTCTCCGCATGCAACCGGGACAGCCGGGAGGACTTGATCAGCCACGACCCGTCAATCTCGGCGTACGTCTCATGGTAGTGCCCGAAAACAATGGTTCGGGTCCCATCGGGCAACACCTGGACAACCTGCATGGTCCAGATCCCAGACGCATCATGCGGCGATGTCACCACTATCTCGGGCATGAACACCTGATGAACCGACACCACACCGTCGAGGGACGCCCGGACGGTCGCAACGAATTCGTCCGCGCCGGACGTGAGGGCGCCGCCGAGTTCTGTGAAGTCCATTACCAGATCGTCGGCGAACGTCTGCCGCATCCCATCCCAGTCCTTCGTATCCATAGCTCGGAGCTGCCGCGCCTTCAGCTGTGTGATCGCAGAGATGTTGTCAACCATTCCTACCTCCAGTAATCGTCCGTGCAGCGCATATTGCCGCATCGGTTAATCGAAAGTTCTCGCATGACAGGTGAGCACGTGTCACGAAAAGCGCCTCCTCATGGGAGACCGTCGACCACCCGGTCAGTCACCGGTACGCCCGTGGCGCGTTCGACGAGATACTCCATCAGGGTCACGATAACGTTCTTACAGGATCCGCGATTTCGCGCGTCGCATAACACCACCGGGGTGCCCGCATCCAGATCAAGAGCCTCACGCACCTCGTCGGTCGTGTAGAGCGGCGCGCCCTCGAAACAGTTGACCGCCAAGGTGAATGCCACGTTGCGGTGCTCGAAAAAGTCGATCGCTGCGAACGAGTCTTCCAGTCGACGGGTATCGGCGATCACCACTGCGCCCAAGGCGCCGCTTGCCAGTTCGTCCCACATGAACCAGAACCGCTCCTGTCCAGGCGTGCCGAACAGATACAGCACCAGGGTCGGGTCGATAGTGATGCGCCCGAAGTCCAGCGCCACCGTGGTAGTGGACTTGCGGTCCACACCGCGCAGATCGTCCACGCCCACAGACAATTCGGTGATCAATTCCTCCGTATGCAGTGGAGGAATCTCACTGACCGCCGACACCATGGTAGTCTTTCCTACCCCGAAACCACCCGCGATGAGAACCTTGACCGAGGCGGCCACGAGTTCGGAGTGTTCAAAGTCTTCGAATGCCATCAAGTACCGCTCGTAAAAGATCGACGTCGCCGGGTGCGGACTCGGCGGAGACCGGTGCCCGGAACTGTAGGATTCTGTCGGATATCAGATCGCCGACAAGGATCTTGGTCACCATCAGCGGCAGCCTCACGCCGGCCGAGAGTTCGGCAACCGAGAGTGGCAACCCGCATCGCCGTAGGATCTCTGTGTATTCCGGTTCGGCCCGGTGCAGGGGCGGAGCCATGCTGCGAACCACCACCACCGTGAGCATGTCCAGCTCATGCTCCGCGCCCAATGTTCGACCGCCAGTCCGCGCGTAAAGACGCACGAGCGGACCTGCGTCGTCGTCGAACCACTCCTGCCCCCCTTGCTGCTCGATCATAGCAACCGCTGCTGGACCTGTCTGGATATCGGTTGGCGCGGAGTGGTGGAGAGATAGGCACCGACGCGCCGCACGGTCAGGTTCAGCTCATAGGCAACCGTCCCGAGGTCGGCTTGTTCGCCGGCTAGTAGCGCGAGGCAAGCGTGGCTACCGGCCGCGGTCACAAAGAGAACCGCATCATCCAGTTCGATCGCCGCCTGACGTACCCCCCCACCGTTGAAACGGCTGCCTGCACTCCGCGCCAGTCCGTAGAGCGTGGAGGATATGGCACCGAAGTGCTCAGCGTCCTCCTGGTTCATGGCCGAAGAACGGCCCAGCAACAGCCCGTCGGTAGAGTGCACTACTGCGTGGCGGCTCCCTGCGAGACGGTCGACCAGATCGTCGAGTATCCAGTTCAGCTCATCCGCATTCGAGATGGTCACTGTCACCTTCCTGCATGTTCGAAAATACCTGGGGCTGAGTCATCGAGGGGCCAGCATCGGCCTGGCGGCCCTGCCTGGTTCCGTTTTCGATGGCGGAGAAAAGGTATCGAGCCTGTTCGGCCGATCTGGCGGGCTGATAGGACGACTCGGATACCACCCGGCCATTCGCCAATTCGGGCGCAAGACTCGCTTGCCGGCGTCTACGAGGAAGCGGGGGCTTGGCATCCGAGCCGGTGCGATCGGGGCACGCGAATTCGCCGGCGCTGAAACCGGTTTCCAGCTGAGGATCGAGCTTCAGTCGCGGATTCGACCGATGGTGTGGGCCTCGTGGAGCGGTCGCAGCCGACGCGCCCGGCGATTCGAGCGCTGCGGGTTCGTCGAAGGTCTGCAGCGGAATCCGATGTGATACAGCTGAATCCGAGGCTCGCCGTTGCGGCGGGGCTGCAACGGGGTCTACGAAAGGCTCGGCTTCGAGTCGCCCTGGATCCGATGGGACTTGCGAAGTGTCCTCGCCCGACACGATAAGACTGTTGGGCACCAGCACAATCGCGCGCACACCACCGTATTCGGACTCGGTGAGCCGCACGGAAATCCCGTTGCGCGCTGCCAACTGCGCCACCACGAATGTCCCCAGCCGGAAGTCATCCGACAGGATTTCGATGCCGAAATCCGGCGGGTTGCGCAAGATGTTGTTGAGTCGGTCCAGCTCGGACTCCGCTATGCCGATGCCCTGATCGACAATCTCTATAGCCATGCCCTTACCCACCACATTGCCACGCACCGCGACCTCCGATTGTGGTGGCGAAAATTGTGTAGCGTTATCGACCAACTCGGCGAGCAGGTGAACGATGTCGGCAACCGCACTGCCGACGACCATGACGTTCGGTAGGCGAGCGACCTTGACGCGGGCGTAGTCCGATGTCTCGCCGACAGCCGAACGCACAACTTCGATCACCTGCACCGGATTTCGCCACCGTCGTCCTGCCTGACCGCCCGCGAGGGAGATCAGATTCTCGGCATTTCGGCGTTCGCGGGTGGCGAGATGATCGAGGCGGAACAAAACGTCGAGCAGGACCGGATCATCCTGCTTGGATTCGACCTCGTCGAGAATCTCCAATTGGCGGTGCACGATGACCTGACTGCGATGAGCGATGTTGAGGAATATCGCCCTGACGCCTTGGCGCGTGCGGGCCTCGGTGACGGCGGCGTTCACGGCGACAGCCTGAGCGTGCGTGAAAGCCCTGGCCACCTGGCCGATTTCATCGTCACCCAAGTCGAGGACCGGCGTTTGGATATCGGCGTCAACCTGTTGTCCCTCGCGCAGCCTGCTCATCATGTCAGACATCCCTGGAGGTTTGGATGTCAAGCGGCGAGTTGTTGTCGGTGTGAC
>CBJNFW010000193.1:0-16844 GCA_966435935.1 uncultured Nocardia sp. | reverse complement strand
CGGTGACCGTGCCCTTCTCGTCCCGAGTGGTGACCGCATGTCCGGTGCGTTCACCGTCGCGCAGGTGCACGGTGATGGGGCCGCCCTCGCCGAGGAAGTTGCGCCACCAGGTCTTCTTGTCGGGCATCGCGACGCCGATCTCGATGTCGTCTCCGGTGCGGCGGTAGGCGATGGGGGTGCGGAAGGTTTTGCCCGAGCGGCGGCCGACGTAGCTGATCTCGGCCATGCTGCCGCTCATCCGCTCACCCAGCACGGGCAACCGCATCAGGGCGACCATTCCATTGTTGAATGCCCGGACCAGCCCTTTGACCAGGCCGTTCGAAGCAGGGCTGGTGGAACTCATCGCTTATCCTCCCGATCTACGGATGACCGATAGCCACAGTAGCCTCCCGCGCGCGGTCGGCTCTTCCCGGTGTTGCGATCACGTGGAGGGAAATGATGGTCGCCGGGCGGTGGGGCGACGATCGTCGAAGTATGAGCCGCTTCGCAGTGGGGATCGAACTCGACGGTGCGGGATATCATCCCGCCGCGTGGCGCAGATCGCGGGGCGAGCCCGCCGAGTTGCTGTCCGCGCGGACACTGCAGGCGCGGGTGAGCGCCGCGGAGAACGCCGGATTCACCCTGGCCACCTTCGAGGATTCGATCCTGCCGCCCGAAACCGGTCCGGCCGGGCGGATCGATGCGCCGACCCGGGCTTGTTTCGTCGCGGCGACGACCAGCACGCTCGGGCTGGTTCCGGCCGTGGCAACCACGTACGCCGAGCCCTTCCACACCGCGTCCGCGCTTGCGACACTGGACTATTCGTCCCGAGGCCGGGCCGGGTGGCTGGCCACCGTCGATCCCGGCGCGGCGGCGACCTGGGGACGCGAACCACGCACCAGCGGACCCGAGGTGCGGCGCGAACAGCGTGATTCGATCGAGGTCGCCCGTCGTCTCTGGGATTCCTGGGAGGACGATGCGGTGATCCGGGACTGGGGCAGCGGGCGGTTCCTGGACCGGAATAGGTTGCACTACATCGACTTCGAGGGGGAAACGTTCTCGGTGAAGGGGCCCGCGATCGTGCCGCGGCCGCCGCAGGGACAGGTCGTCGTGTTCGCCGACCGCACGACGGTGCTCGCCGACGGGGCGACTGCCGGAGTGGGCCGTGGGCGCGGTCCCGGGTGGAACGAACCCGGCTCGGGTGCAGCCTCTTTCGGAGGCGCGGATGTCGTCCTGGTGACCGGGCCCGACGAAGGGGCGGCCGTCTCGACCGCCGAACAGGCAGCCGGGGACGCGCTGGTGTTCATCGATCTCGAAGTCGCCCTGGACACTCCGAGCCACAGCGCCGCCACCCGGTTGGCCGAACTCGAATCCCACGCCACCCGCGAACCCCATGGCCGCCTGCGATTCTCGGGTCCGCCGGGCGATCTGGTGAGCCTGCTGACGCGATTGTCCCGGCACGTCGACGGCGTCCGCCTGCACCCCGCGGTGATCGACGAAGATCTGCCGATTCTGTCCCGTGCGGTACTTCCGGTGTTGTTCCGCACCGGAATCGCGCACCGACCCGTCCCCGGTGCGACGCTGCGGGCCAATCTCGGCCTGGCGCGACCGGCCAACCGATACGCCGAGGAGCAGCTGTGAGCCAGGATCGGTTCCCGGACCGGAAGATTCATTTCGGCATCTTCTTCCAGGGGGTCAACCACACGACGATCTGGTCCGATCCGCGCAGCGGCTCCCAGATCGACTTCGAGACCTTCCGTCGGATGGCGACGACCGCCGAACGGGGACTCTTCGACGCCTTCTTCCTCGGCGAGGGCCTGCGGTTGCGCGAACAGGACGGCAAGATCCTGGATCTGGATATCGCCGGCCGCCCCGATGCGATCACCCAGCTGGCCGCGTTGGCCGGAATCACCCGCCACATCGGTCTGGTGGCGACCCAGAACATCACCTACAACGAGCCCGCCGACCTCGCGCGCAAGCTGGCCGGGCTGGATCTGCTGTCGGGCGGGCGGGCCGGTTGGAATGCGGTCACCACGGACAACGCGTGGACGGGGGAGAATTTCCGGCGCGGCGGATTCGCCGATCATGCCCTGCGCTACGAGCGGGCGGGTGAATTCCTCACTCTCGCAAGGCGAATCTGGGATTCGTGGTCCGAGGACGCCATCGCCTCCTCGATCCACAGTCCCGCGTGGCTGAACCCCGGTGCGGTACGTCCCGTGCAAGCCGGCACCGACCATTTCCGGGTATCGATCACCCCGACCCTGCCGCGCAGCCCCCAGGAACATCCGGTCATCTTCCAGGCCGGTGATTCACCGGCCGGACGGGATTTCGCCGCCGCGCACGCCGAGGTCATCTTCTCCAGGCACGGAACCGATTTCGACGAGGCGTCGGCTTTCGCCGCGGACATCCGGGCCCGGCTGCGCGCCGCCGGGCGGCCGCAGGACGATATCAAGATCCTGCCCGGAACCCAGATCGTGCTGGCGGAGAAGGAATCCGAGGTTCCGGACAAGGTGCGCTGGGTGCTGGAGAATCAGATCACCGGTCCCACCGCGCTGTCGCTGGTGGGTCAGGTGTGGGGTCTGGATCTGTCCGATCGCGATCCGGACGGCCCATTGCCCGCGGAAGATCCCGCGCCCTCACCGATTTCGGGAACGCGCGGCGCTCAACGCGACGGCCAGAACCGGATCGAGATCGCCCGCGCGTGGCGCGAACTGGCCGAGGCGAAGAACCTCAGTCTGCGTCAGGTCGCGATCGAAACATCACACCGGTCCGGATTCGCGGGCACCCCCGGCCAGGTCGCCGACGAACTCACCCGCTGGGTCCGCCAGGGCGCCAGTGACGGTTTCAACATCTCTCCGTATCTGGTGCCGACCGGTCTGGACGAAATCGTCGACTGGTTGATTCCCGAACTGCAGGAACGCAATTCGTACCGGACCGAATACACCGGCAGCACCCTGCGGGAACACCTCGGATTACGTCCGCCGCTGACCCGGCGCGGGTGACGTCCCCGCTCGATCCGCCGATGCAGGCGCGGTCGCACTACATCGGTCGCAAGGGCATCGCGCAGGAGATCGAACTCTTCGCGCCGGACCGTCCGGCGGTGGCCGCGGCCATGGTCGAGGGCTATCACGCGGGCCCGGCCGAGGCAGGCCTCGACAACATCCTGGATCTGGATTCGACCAGCCGCAGGCTGCCCGGCCGGATCCGGACCGACCCGCGACGGGATCAGTCGCCCCCGGTGCAGGCCGGCACCACACGCCTGCGCTGGACCGCGGTGGTCAGTGGTTCGGCCGGTCCCGATGTGCGGCTGCACCTGGACGACGAGACCGTCCGCTCGGTGCGCGTGACCGTGCGCGAGGAAGCCGAACTCGATGCGGTGCAACGCTTCTGTGAGGATCTCGCCGCCCACGACTGGCTGCTCACCGTGGTCGCCGACGCACTGGATCAGGCCGGCCGGTTCGAATCGGTGAGCGCGGACCGGCTCGGTATCCTCGAACCCCTGGTGCGGCATTTCAGCGGACTCCGGATGCCCGGGGCGCACACCCCGAAAGAGCTGCGCACGCTGTGGCGGGAACTGCAGGCCGACCCGGGATTCACGCGACAGTGGACCACATTGCACGATCGGCTCCGGGACGAGATCTCCGTTGCCACCTTGCACGCGGTGCGGCACAAGGACGCCGGCTGGTGAGCGTGGCCACGGATACGGTCAGCCCGGCCGCTTGCCGAGACTGCGGGCACGCTCGATCGCGTTGTCGACCATGGCCAACGTCGGGCGCACGGATTCCAGCAGTGCCGCGCCCGCCGGGGTGAGACTGACCGATCGTGTCGTCCGGTCGAACAGGCGTACTCCCACATCGCGTTCGAGCTGCTGGATGATCCGGCTCAGTGCTTGTTGTGAGATGTACAGGCCGCGAGCGGCCGCCGAGTAGTTCAACTTCTCGGCGACGGCCACGAAATATCGCAGATGTTTCAGCTCCACACCCATATCGAATCCGTGTAACGCGCGGCGGGTTTCGGCTATTTCCGCGAGGTGCGCCGTGCCGCGGGCCGAGCGCGACCGGGCCGGCGGTACCGGCTGAATTCGCCTGTGACGGCGAACAATCGGTCGACCCGGGCGATGATGAGATCTGTGCGTACGGCTGCGCGTGGCGGCGGTTGGGCTTAAAATATTTGGTGCGCAAGGGGTTTGTCGAAGCGGTCGCGGGGAACATGCTTGCGGCATATGGAACCGCACGACCGCTGTCGACGTGTTCGGCAGGTCCCTAGGCGTGATCGAACTCGTGGTTGAACACACCGTCGTGGAAGGCGTCGAGTTCATCTTGATCGAAGACGAGTTCGACTTCGGTGTGTGCCGCATCCGACGACGTCGTCATGATGCGAAAGACGTACATGCCGTCGGTGCGCCGGGTGACGTCGAGTGGTGAGCGGCCGCTGTCCCCGGCGCGCACGGCGGCCTGGTAGCTGTCGAACTGGGCATCGGTGAGCAGGAGCAGTTCACTGGTCGGCAGCGTCGTCGCCGGGGTGGTGGCGGCGGTGCCGCGCTTGTCGTCCCAGACGGCCGTCCAACCCTGCTTGCGGGCGACGCGGACGCAGTTCTGATTGGGGGAGCTGCGTGCGGCCTTGCGGAATTCACCCACGGTGAAGGTAGGTAGCAGCGTCATCGGTGTCCCTTTCTACGGAGTAAAAACGCAGACACGCGGGACGACGAGATCCCGCGTGTCCACCGGTTACATCTAACCCTTGTAACCAACCGCGGCGAAATTACACGGGCGTGCCGGATCCTGCGGATCGACCGGCTGCTCGGGCCGCCAGTCGGCGGCATACACGATGCCCGGTTCGACCAGCTCCAGGCCCTCGTAGAAAGCCTCGAACTCCGTGCGGCTGCGCATCGTCGCCGGATCGGAGGTCTCGCGATACAGCTCGGTGAGCGCGGCCATGCGGGCGATGAGTTCCTCGGGCGCCTCGGTCATGGACGCATGGCTCATGCCCACATAGCTGCTCGACGGCAGCGCCTCCCGCAGCCGGGCCATCAACTCCGTGGGCCGGTCGCTGTCGGGAACGAACGGCCACACGCTGACGATGAGCAGACCGATCGGTTCGTCGAAATCGATGAGCCGGCGGGTATCGGGATGATTCAGGATGACGTCGGGCAGTCGCAGATCGGCCTCGATGATCGCGGTGCGGTCGAGTGCCTGCTGCTCGGTCAGCAGTTCATGGGCGCGGTTGACCGCCTCCAGGTCGTTGTCGACGTAGACCACGCGGCTCGCCGGGTCCAGCACCCCGGCCACTTCGTGTGTATTCCCGACGGTGGGCAGGCCGGAGCCGATGTCGAGAAACTGCCGGATTCCCTGCGCCATCATGAATCTCGTGGCGCGCTGGAGGAATTCCCGGTTGTGGTGGGCCATCACGTCCAGGTAGGGGATGGCCTGGAACACCCGCTCTCCGAACACCTTGTCCACGTCGAACACGGCCTCGCCGGACAGGTAGTAGTGGTACATGCGCGCCGCCGAGGGGCGGGACGCATCGATCTCCCGTGATTCGAAGTCCTCGGAGCTCATCGGCCCGCCTCCCCCGACGCGCCCGCGGTCACCCGGACCACGGGGCGGACGTGTATGCGCATATGTTCTCTCTCCTCGTTGGGTCGTCGAATCATGTTGAGTCGTCGAATTGTTCGCCGACAGGTTTGTCCGGCGAACTCGTAGTGGTGGATCGGCGCTTATCGGTTGTTGAACGTTTTGCGACGGAACGATCGCGCGACATGCTCGATGAACTGGCGTGAATCCTCGGCGCTGAGCGCCGCTGCGGACAGTCGCGCCCACACCGCCTCGCGGGCGGTGACCGCCGGTTTGTCGTCGATATAGCGGATATCGCCCTGGGATTCGACGATTGCCATGTCCAGATCGCCGGCCGCGCCGGGGGAGGGCACCCGGATCAGGGTGAACCTGTCCTCGGCGCCCGCGCCGCGGGTGGTGACCGTGAAGGGCAGCACCTGGATCAGGATGTTGGCCCGTTTCGACAGTGCCAGAAGGTGTTCGAGCTGCTCGACCATGACCGAACGTCCGCCGTATTCGCGACGCAGGCACGATTCGGACAGGATCGCGTGGAACTCCGGCGGACGCTGCGCCAGCAGGATCTCCTGACGCGCCAGCCGGGCCTGCACCGATTCCTCCACGGTGACCGTGTCGGGGTCCGGATCGATGGTGTCCTCGGGTTCGTGCAGGGCGCGAATGTACGACTCGCACTGCAGGAGTCCGGGCATGATCTCCGCCTCGGCGACCCGCAGCTGACCGGCGTGGGCTTCCAGATCGACCAGCAGGCGCAGATCCTCGACGTAGGCGCGGCGGTAGCCGGTGTTCCAGAAGCCGCGTCGATGATTGTCGCGGCGAAGCTCTTTCAGCGATTCCAGATAGCTCTCGTCGGTGAAGCCGAGCTCGGTGGCCAGTCGTTCCAGATCGCCCACCGTGATCGAGCCGGTGCCGACGATCAGCATGGCGATGCGGCTCTGGCTGGTCTCGATGATCTTCGCGGCCTCGCTCTGGCTGACCCCCGCGGTGCTGAGCATGTGCTCGATCTCGCGGCCCAGCAGCAGTTTTCGGGCCGTGCGTAATCGTGTACCCATGGCGCATCGGCGCACCGGCGGAGCGCCTGAAACTCCTTCCGCGGCAACCACTTCCGAGGCCGATCGCAATCTTGCTGTAGCCCTCGCGTGATAATCACGCTAACATCTATCACGTTCAGATTATCATGTTTTCGGTATCACGGATGGTCTTGCCGGCCACCGGGTTACGCCTCGGCGGAGGGGGAGTCGGATGACGACGACCACGCAAATGCGTTCGGCACCTTGTCAATTCGGTGATGGTCGGGTATGCGGCGATCTCCCGGGTGAGCTGACCGATCTCCTCGCACGCCGAATCCTCGGTGTCGAACACGCGCCCTCGTGCGCTCGATGGCTGGACGCCGTGGCGTACCTCTCCGCAGATCTGGACGACGACTGATATGGATATCTCACTGTGGCCGGCCGGATGGCCGCACGAGGCTCCCGAGGCCCCGTTGACCGTCAGCGAGGCGCATCTGACGATGCAGCGGCATCGTGGCTGCCTGCGCGAGGAATGTCCGCGTAAGGGCGCCGCGTACCGCACACTCGTCGAGGCCGGACGGATCCGGCCCGACTCCGCGCGCGAACGCTGAGATTTCCTCCGGCGCCCGCCTTTTCGAGGTGGGCGCCGGACGGCCGGTCAGCTCCCGTAGGTGCGGGCCACCAGGGCCGAACGCAAATACCACAGGCCGCTGGCCTGGGTGGGATCGAAGCCGGTGAGCTGGCCGATCCGCTTGAGGCGGTAGTCGACGGTGTTGGTGTGCACGTGCAGCAGTCGTGCGGTGCGCTGGCGGTTGAGGTTGTGCGCGATATGGGTCTGCAGAGTGTCGAGCAGTTCGGCGTGCTCGTCCAGCGGATCCAGCAGCGAGCCGAGGTATTCGCGGCCCGGCCCCGGCCGGGTCAGCTGGTACTCCAAGGCCAGATCGTCGAAGCGGTACAGCCCCGGCACCGATTGCAGCCGCTGTACCATATCCAGCAGCTGGTGCGCCTGGTCCGCGGCGGTGGGGATCTCCGCGGCGGCGGTGTTGACGACCGCGGCGGTCACCGGGACCCGCGCGGCGTGCGAGAGGCGGCCGACGAGCTTGTCCAGGCCGTCGTCGTCGAACTGCTCGGCCGGGATCAGCAGGGTGCCGCCGTCCACCGACAGCAGTGACAGCAGGGATTCCCCACAGCGCAGCGCCAATTCGGCCTGCACGCGCCGAAGTTTGCGCCGCGCCACCACTTTCGAGTCCAGCATCGGGCTGGCCTCCTCGGGGTGCGGCGGAATCGCCACGGCGATAACGCGATACCGCTCGGCGATCTCGATCCCGCATTCCCGGGCCATCGTCGAGGTGGGATGCCCGCCCAGCAGCGCCGAGGTCAGGGTGTGCACCGCGGTGTGATGCTCGCTCACCACCGCCTTGAGTTCGCGGACGTAGGCCACCGAGACCGCTGTGGTCATGGTGTCGAGCATCTCCACCACGCGCTTGGCCCCGTCGACGAGGTTCTCGTAGTCGGCGGTGTTCAGCGTGAGCATGGGCTCGTCGCCGGGGGCGGCGCCGAGCGACTGATGCCGCACCGCCGCGCCGGTGACCAGGTCCAGGCCGATCTTGAAGCCTTCGTGGATGGCGTGGTGGATGGTGTTGATGGGTACGCCCTCGCGCGCCCACTGACCGGCGGCGTCCTCGAGCCGCTCGGTCTTGGCGCGCACGTCCTTGCCGTCCAGCATGCTGACGGCCAGCTCCAGACAGGTGCGCGTGATGGTGGTGACGTCGCCGTAGATGGCGTCGCCGGGGAGTGTCCCGCACGGCGCGACGTTTTCCACGAAGTGGCCCACCATCTGTCGCGATAGCGCCCAGACGTCCTTGAGCGGTAGCGACATCGGTCGCCCCGACATGGTCAGGCCCGGCCGGTCCGGAGTGGTGACAGACATTGGCGAACTCCCTTCCACCCCCCGTTACTGCCCTGCCATGTCACCGTAATTGTCCTGAGATCCCGCAGGGCCCTTTTCCTGCACCATCGTGATGTTTGGGAACGTGGTACCGGACGTTCATAGTGATCGATCACAGTATCGGCCGGAAATCGGGGGCGGGCGGCCTCGACCGGGGAATTCGGCCATGCGCCACCGCCACTCGCGGTGACCTACACCGCATTCTCCGTGCGCGCGGAACTCGAACGGATAACCCGGTCGTTGCCTCCACGGTGCCACGCCGGTGTGGCGATGGTGCCGCACTCTTTCCGGACTTTTTCGGGTATTTGGTGAGGCGGCGGTATGAACGATCACATCCGCGGGGCGGCCGGTCGATGCCTGGCCACCGTGCTGCGGTTCGCGGCGGTGGTCCTGGCGTTCGCGGCCGTGCCGGTTCTGGCGCCGGTATCCGCCGGCGCGGTGCGGGCGCCGACGTCCTCGGATGGCTCGCACATCGACCACACGGTGCGCCTCGACGCCCGGCGGGCCACGGTCCACGTGTACTCCGCGGCGATGAATCGGGTGATCGCCCTGGACGTCATCCGCGCGGCCGACACCAGCGTCCCGCGGCCCACGCTGTATCTGCTCGACGGCGCCGAGGACGGGATCGGCTGGGACGGCGCGGAGACGTCGTGGGAGACCAAGACCGATCTGATCCCGTTCACGGCGGACAAGAACGTCAACGTCGTCACGGTGCTCGACGGCCGGTACTCCTACTACACCGACTGGCAGACCGCCGATCCCGTGCTGGGACGCAACGAGTGGACCACGTTCCTGACCCGTGAGCTGCCGCCGATCATCGATGCCGCGTACGACACCTCGGGGCGCAATGCCATTGCGGGCGTGTCGATGTCGGCCACCTCGTCCCTGGCCTTGGCCGAGGCCGCGCCCGGGTTGTACCGGGCGGTGGGGTCGTTCAGCGGGTGCGCGCAGACCAGCACCGACCCGGGACGCCGCTATGTACAGGCCGTGGTCGCATCGGGCGGCGGCAACCCGTGGAACATGTGGGGCCCCGATGGTTCGCCCGGTTGGCCGGCCAACGATCCGTCGACCGATGCGAACCTGAGCCGGTTGCGCGCGCCGGACCTGTATTTCAGCGCGGGCACGGGTGGCCCCGACGCCGCGGGGGCGACTCCGCCCGCGGGCGGCATGCTGGAATCGGTGGTGGCGGACTGCACGCGCCGATTGCAGGCATCGACCACTCGGCTGGGCATACCGGCAACCTTTCGGTACGTGCCCGGCGGTCAGCACTCCTGGCCTTATTGGCAGCAGTCCCTGCATGCCGCCTGGCCCGGATTCGCGCGCGCACTGGGCATCTGACCGGCCGGATATCTCGGTCCCGCGGACGATTCGGCCCATCCGGCGCGCCGCCCGTACCGAATACCTGATCAGATGCCCAGCGGGTCCGGCAGGCCGTGCCGATCCGCGTCCGCGCCACAACCGGCGCATATCACCTCGCGAGACAGAAAGGACTCCGGCAATGATTCCGCATTTCCTCGATCAGCTCGGCTCCATGATCTCCACCTTCCTCGCTCGGTTGCTGCTGCCCTGAAACCCGCTCGGCCGGAGTGGGAGTGTGTGCCCACGGCACGGGAGTCGATCCGGTGGAATACCGTGTAACGCCGTCGAATTCGAGCTATCGGCCAGCACCCTCGGGTTCGTCGCATCGTCTCGGCCGATCCGAAAAGCAGGTCCCGCCCGGCATTCATCGCGCCCGGCGCCGGAATGTCCTGTCGCAGACCGGCTTATAGCGGGCCCGTGAACCCCGTCCCGGCCGTCATGTCCACGCTGTGCAACACCCAGCGATTCGGCCCCGCGGCTTTGGCCCGATACAGCCCCGCGTCAGCGGCATCGAGAAGTTTCTCCGCGTCCGCTCCGGATACCGGTGTCACCACCGCCCCGATACAGGCCGAAATGGTCAGTCGATGTTCGTCGACCGGTACCGGTTCTTCCAGTGCGCTCGAGAGCGCTTCCGCGACCGAGGTGATCCGCGCCGCGTCGCACGGCGGCGGAAGCAGGACGACGAATTCGTCCCCGCCGACCCGGGCCAGCATCGCATCGCCGATGCGCTCGGCCATTCGCGTCGACACGGCGGTGAGCAGCCGGTCGCCGACGCTGTGGCCGTAGGTGTCGTTGACGGTCTTGAACCCGTCCAGGTCGATGAAGCCCAGGCCGATCCGGTCGTCCGGATCGGCCTGGGCGATGATCTGCGACAACGTTTCCACCAGTTGCCGCCGATTGGACAATCCGGTCAGCGGATCGTGCCGCGCCTGGCGGTGCAATTCGGCCTGCAGGGCACGGCGCTGGGTGGTGTCCTCGCCGACCACCAGCAGGTAGGCCGCGCGTCCGGCGACCGCCGGCACCAGCGTGACCGCCCAGGACACCCACCCGACGGTTGCGTCGGCGCGCAGGTACCGCACCTCCAGGCGCACCGTGCCCGACCCGGCGACCAAGAGTTCGTCGAAGATACGCGATCGCACCTGGTCGTGATCGTCGGGATGGATCAGATCCCATACCGGTAGTCCGCGCAGTTCGGGCAGGGGCCGACCCAGCATGGTGGCCAGTGCCGGATTGGCGTCCAAGACCCGGCCGCCGGTATCGCCGATGGCTATGGCGATCGCGGCATTGTCGAATACGACGCGGAACCTGGCTTCGGCGGCGATCCGAGCATCGGCCATCGCCGCGTGCAGCATCTCCTGATGCTCGGCGCGCAGGGTGAGCAATTCGTCGGTGTAGCCGCGCGCCATCTCGCCGAGTGCGGGAATCAATCGCGCCTCGTACGGGGCGATCAGTGCGGTGAGTTCGCTCAATACCCGCGCCGAACGGGCCAGCACCTGCGGATCGGTCAAATTCGCGCGAACCAGTGCGGCGCCGGCCGCGCCGGCCGCTTCGGCATCGAAGGATTCTCGGGTGAGCGCGACGATCATCCGATCGAGCAGATCGCGCAGCAGCCGTTCGAGTTGGCGGTGGGACATCGGCACGAAGCCGGTGTCGACGACCGCCACACACCACCTGCGGGCGAGATCCGCGATGCGGTGATCTCGTGTCAAACCCACCCCCGCTCGATCCGACGCTGTGACTTGCGGGAACGGCGTGGTGCCGAACCGGAATCCCAGGCTACCGGAAACCGTCGAGCCCCGGCGGTCGCGCGACCACCGGGGCTCGGGAGAAACGACGAGGAGAGGACCGACTACTTGTTGGCTTTGTGATAAGCCGCGACGATCTCGGAGGAAATTCGGCCGCGAGCCGACACGTTGTAGCCGTGTTTCTTGGCCCATTCCCGGATGGCGACGGTTTGCTCGCGATCCGCGGCCGACTTCGAGCGCGAGGTGCTGCCCGCCTTCAGACGGCCGACCTTGCGTGCCTTATCCGTCCATGGCTCGAGTGAGCCCCGCAGCTTGCCGGCATTCAACGTGGACAGATCGATTTCGTAGGCCACACCATCGATCGAGAACTGTACGGTCTCATCCGCTTTGGACTTCCCGTCGTAATCGTCGATGAGTGTGACGGTGACCTTCTTGGCCATCACTGAGCCCTTTCGCACGGACACGGATCAACTCGGATTGCATATACCGTACCGCATTACCGGGGAATGCAGCGAATCCGGCGCTATTCGGCGCGTTTCCGGTACCGGAATGTGGCTAAAGGTATTGAACAATCCGCACTGCTGGAATTGTCCGGGCTGCGAGCATTCGGATATGTGAATCCTGTGACCGCTCACGATGGTAACGCCCCGGGGCGATGTGTATGCCCAATGTTCGCCGCTGTTCCAAGATGAACCAGTGATGGTGGTATGGATGGGTGCGGGATATTTGCCGAATGCGGTTTTGGAGGTGTTCGGGAGGTTCCGGCGGTTCAGTGTTCGAGCAATCGCTGCAACAGCGGGATAGCGGCCAGCAGCGCGTCCTGATCCGCGCGCGTCAGTTCGGTCGCCATCGCCTGGGCCAGCCAGTCCTCTTTCGCACTGCGTGCGGCGGCGAGTTGCTGTCCGGCCGTATCGGTGATCGACAGCAGCACCTGACGCTGGTCGGTCGGGTGCGGACTCCGGGACACCAGGCCGCGTTCCTCGAGTGCGGCCAGGGTTACCCGCATCGATTGCGGGCGAACGTTTTCCGCGCGAGCCAGGGCGGCCACGGTCGCCGGGCCGTCGCGGTGCAGCCGGCTCAGCACCACTCCCTGCGACGGCGTGACCTCCATGCCCGAGTGGGCCGCCCGCAGCCTGCGCAGGATGCGACTGAGGGCGACCCGCAGCTCGGCGGCCGACTCGGCCAGTTCGCTCGCCGATCGGGCATCGGTCGGCGCGGTGTCGTCCTGCGTTTCCCCGGTCACGAATCCAGTATGGAATACGGACCGCGAGCGCTGACGGGCCTGCTACCCGCCGATCTGCTGGACGACCTTCACCGCGACCAGGACGACCGCGACGGCCAGATAGCCGCGCAGGGCGATCATGCCCGCCATGCGCGACGGGGAGAAGTTCGGGCGTTCGAGTTCGTCCAGTGCGGGGGTGCGCCAGGCGTAGCGATCGGCCGCCACGATCGATCTGCGCTCCTGCCGGGACAGCGGCGTGGCGTCCAGCTCCTCGACCTGATCAGGGTCCAGGCCGCCGAGTTCCGCGGCGGTTCGTTCGGCGCCGCGCCGTTCGCCTCGGTGCCGGGTGACCGCGAGCACGACTCCGCCGAGTAGTCCGACCGCCGCGCCGGCGCCGAAGCCGAGCTCGAGGCTCGCCGTGGACAGGTTCGGGAAGAAGGTCGCCGCGGTCAGGGCCAGCGACAGCAGTACCAGCGCCCACACGATGACGCCCGCGACGATGTTCTGCCGGGTGGTGTTCACCCACGGCCCGAGCACGGCCTTGTCGTTGCACAGCAGAACCAGGAACACCGTGGCGGATGGCAGCAGCACGCCGGCCAGGGCCTGCACGCCCTGGGTCAGCAGGCCCAGCACGTGGTCGGGGCTGAACGCCACCGCCGCAGCAGTGGCCAGCAACAGCGCGTATCCGGCGTAGAAGGCCGGCGCCTCGCTCATCTTCCAGTGCAGCGAGTGCCGCTTGCCGAGGGTGTCGCCCAGCGTGTACGTGGTCGCCAGGCCGACGGCGTTCGCGCCGATCAGTGACGCGTCCAGCAGCAGGATCGCGAACATCGCGCCGGCCGTCGTGCCCAGGTGTGCCGACAGTCCGTGCGCGACAGTCCCGGCATCGGAGAACGCGCCCCTGCCCGCCGGGCCCAGGCCGAAGGCGGCGGCGGCCATGATCGCGACCGCGCCGATCATCACCACGACGATCCCCACCCACAGGTCCACCCGCTCGTACCGGATCCAGCGTGGGGTGATCCGCTTGTCGACGATGTTGGACTGCTGGAAGAACAGCTGCCAGGGCGCGACGGTGGTGCCGACGATGGCGACGATGGTCAGCAGGAGGGTCGAGTTCAACCCGCCCGGGAACGACGGGATCAGCCCATGCGCCGTTGCCGATACGTTCGGGTGCACCATGAACGCCAGCGGGAACATCACGACGTTGATCGCGATCAGGGCGAACAGGAACCGTTCCCAGCGCCGGAACGAGCCGCCCGCGACGACCGCGAACAGCAGGACCGCGGCCACCGGCACCGAGACTCGCTTCGGCAACCCGAAGTAGCCGAGAGCCATCGAGACGCCGATGAATTCGGTGACGATGGTCAGGGCGTTGACCACGAACAGGTCACCCACGCTGAACGCGCCCCAGAACCTGCCGAACCGCGCGAAGATCAGCCGTGCGTGGCCGACCCCGGCGACCGCGCCGAGCCGCACCACCATCTCCTGGTTGACGTACAGCACCGGAACGAGCAGCACCAGCGTCCACATCAGGGCCATACCGTAGTTCTGCCCGGCCTGTGCGTAGGTGGCCACGCCTCCGGCGTCGTTGTCGCCGACCATCACGATGAGACCGGGACCTATGACGGCGAGCAGCATCCGAAACCGCTGCCACCGGCTGCGTCCCTCGACGGTGTCGTGCCGGCCGATGGTGCCCAGCGCGCCGACGATATCGCCGACGTGCGCACTGTCCAGCACCGCGGTGGTGGCATCGGCCGAAACCGGTGCGGTGGTGGTGGCGCGGCGGGGCGCGCCGTTGGAGAAGAAGGCCATGGCCGTTCCCTCGATTCCTGAAATCATTTGCTGTGCCGGGCATTTCGTGGCCCGCGACAGCTGTGGCGGAGCGTGGGCGGATTTCGTGGGTGGCTAGGAGAGATGCCCGGCGTGGCCGCCGAGGGATGCGGTGACCACCGCCGGCGGGACGTGCGCGAGGTGCAGGTTGTGCCGCTCCTGCGGCGTGAGGTCGTAACGCGCGCGGATGCGCCGAACCGACTCGCCGAGAGCGCCCCGCAGGGCGGCGCGGTAGGGGAAGGCCATGCGGATCATGGTGTGCTCCTTGCGAAAAGCCAACCGCCGCAACTGGATCCAGGCATGTCCGAACGCGCGGAGACCCCATCGGCAGACCCTCGGGGAAGGATCCGCGAGGATGTCGATGGTTGATTTCCGTGTCGGTCAGGCCGCGAGGAAGGTGCAGCAAGTTGGGAACGAAACGGGTTTTCGAACCGGACTCGGATACGGACTATCGCCGGATTTCATCTCGTCCCTCACCTCCTTGCTGCCAGGACGCACGTGCGCGTCGTCGTTCGTTCATCGGCACCACGACGATCGAAAAGGGGGAGGCTCCGCCCGGAACGACTGGAGCCCGCACCCCTCTCGTCAGAGCTTCGGCACTGTACGACGTATCCCGGCCGGGAAGCCACTTCGGATCACCCCTTAATCCGGGAAGATCTGTCCTAACCCTGGGCGTCTCTCGACGTCGTCGGATCAGTGGCCTGTGTTCGTACAGGAGCCTCGCCTAGCGAGGTGCTGACCCGGAAATGTTCGGCCCTCCGACCCGAGAAGTCAAGTCGGCGATGCTGTGACAGGGCAATCCGGAGGTTCTTGCATACATAGTGATGTGTGCATACTATCGCAGGTGGAAGATCGTCTACGCCGGAAGGAGACCGGGATGGGGTCAGCGCACGCCGGGCATGCGCACGACCACGCGCATGCGCACGTGCAGGCGAATTCCGAGAGTGATCGGCGCTGGCTCGCCGGTGCGCTGGCGGTGATCGCGGCGTTCATGCTCGCCGAGGTGATCGTCGGAATTGCCGCGGGTTCGCTGGCTCTGCTCTCGGATGCGGCGCACATGTTGACCGACGCCGCGTCGATCGCGCTGGCGTTCTGGGCGATCCGGCTGGCCGCGGGGGAGGGCAGGGGGGGGAGGAGGGTGGGGGGGAGAGAAGCGGAGATAATCTCGGCCCACGCCAAGAGGGTCACTCTTTCGCTGCTGTCGGTGTGGCTGGCCTATGAGGCCGTCCGCCGCCTGCTGCATCCGCCGGAGGTGACCGGCGGGCTCGTGCTGGGTACCGCGCTCGTCGGGGTCGTGGTGAATCTACTTGCGACATGGATGATTTCGCGTGCCAACCGGACCAGTCTCAACGTCGAGGGCGCCTATCAGCACATCCTGACCGATCTGTTCGCCTTCATCGCGACCGCGGTGGCCGGTGTGGTCATCCTGCTGACCGGATTCGTCCGGGCCGACGCGATCGCGACGCTGGTGGTGGTCGTGCTGATGCTGCGCGCCGGTGTCGCACTGGTGCGTGCCTCGAGCCGGATCTTCCTCGAGGCCGCTCCCGCCGATCTCGATCCGACCGAGATCGGGCGGGCGATGGCGGCCCGCGAGGGTGTGGTCGAGGTGCACGATCTGCACATCTGGGAGATAACCGCGGGTTCGCCGGCGCTGTCGGCGCATGTCCTCGTCGAGTCCGGCCGGGACTGTCACGCCGTGCGCGAGGGGCTGGCGCACTGGCTGGACGAGGAGCACCACATCGCGCACGCCACCCTGCAGGTCGAGCACGCCTCGCCCGAACTGCTCGCACTCGGTGCGCCGCCCGCGCCGCAGTGCGCCGATACCCACGGGCAGGCGCATCCGAGCCCGAAGACGATGCGCCGCTGATCGGTTCGGCGCGCGCGCCGAACCGACACGTCGGACGGTGGTTCGGTCCTTGCGGATTCGGCACCCGGCCGGCCGGCGACGCTCCGCTGCCCCCGTCGAAGAGGTTATCCGCACGGGAGCATACTGGCTGCCGTGGGATGGATCGAGACGCCGCTGACCATGCAGTCCGCCTTCGAATCCTGGCGCTGGGATACCTCGACGGTGGTGGTGACCGCCGCGCTGGGTGCCGGATATTGGGCGGCCCGCACGCGTGCGGGCCGCCGCGGCACGGTGATCCCCAGTGGCCGGCCGGCGGCGTTCATCCTGATGGGACTCGGGCT
>CBJNFW010000192.1:0-16876 GCA_966435935.1 uncultured Nocardia sp. | reverse complement strand
AGGCGCGAGCGCGCGCCATCGAGGCGATCAGCTCCTCGGCGATGGTGCCCGCGGACAGGCCCATGAACACGTCCGCTCCGGCCAGCGCTTCGGCCGCGCCGCCGCTGAGCTTGCGCGGGTTACTGCGTTGCGCCAGTTCGGCTTTCACCGAGTTCAGGTCGGCGCGATCGGCGCCGACGATACCCTTGGAGTCGAGCACGACGACGTCGCTCACGCCCGCGGCGAGCAGGATGTTGGTGCAGGCCACACCGGCCGCGCCGGCGCCGGACACCACGACCTTCAGATCCTCGATCTTACGGCCCTGCACGGTGGCCGCCCCGTTGAGCGCGGCCAGCACCACGATCGCGGTGCCGTGTTGATCGTCGTGCATGACCGGGCAGTCCAGCGCCTCGACCACGCGCTTCTCGATCTCGAAGCAGCGCGGAGCCGAGATGTCCTCCAGGTTGACCGCGCCGAAGCTGGGACGCAGCCGGATCAGGGTCTCGACGATCTCGTCGACATCCTTGGTGTCCAACACGATCGGGATCGAGTTGAGCCCGGCGAACTTCTTGAACAGCGCGGCCTTGCCCTCCATGACCGGAAGGGAGGCGCGCGGGCCGATATCGCCCAGCCCCAGCACCGCGGTGCCGTCGCTGACGACCGCGACCAGACGGTCGGTCCAGGTGTACCGCTTGGCCAGCGCATCGTCCGCCGCGATGGCCCGGCTGACCTGTGCCACGCCCGGGGTGTAGGCGATCGACAGATCGCGCTGCGAGTCGAGCGGGGCGCTGAGTTCCACCGAGAGCTTGCCTCCGAGATGGCCGGCGAAAATCTCTTCGTGCGTGATCTCGGACAGGCTGGCAGTTGTATTCGGTGCGTCAGTCACAGATGACACGATTTCACTCCTGCTCGATACGGGCTAAACCGGGGGACGGTTACCGTCGGGTATGGAAATAAGGGATTTTTCGGGTTACTCGAGGGTGCGCCGAATACGCTCATCCATGTCTCGTAATACCGTTCAGTAGTTACATCGCGGCAAGCTGCAAGGGGTATTACGGGATACGGTTCGCGTACCGGTGCACAGATCCGTCGAGCCGGAGCCGGATGGTTGTCCGGGCAATGCACTACGGTGGTGATCCGCGGACCGGAGCCGTGCGTCACGGATCGCCGTTCACCAACCTTCCCGGGCCGGGCGGTGGCGTCGGCCGGGATCCGGAACATTCTGCCAGCAGCCCCGGGACTTGCCAAATCCTGCTGCGCGGCGGCGGGTCGAGAACGGCTGGGTAGTGCCATTTCCCGAGGCTACGTGGCGCAAATTACCCCCGCATCACCGAAGGCCGACGATTCGCGCGCCCCGCCGGTGAACTGTCGCACCGCCGAGCCGACGCCGCTGTGCGGGTGATCAAGCGGTGGCCAGATCCGGCCGCTCGGAGAGCTGTTCCGGCTGCGGTTGGGACTGCGCGGCGGGCAGGACCGGCCCGCATGCCTGCGGACGCACCCAGACGGCACCCAGCCCGCCGGCGTGCAGGCGCCGGCACCAGTGCTCGACGACCTGTGGATGGTCGGTGCGCCGATGAATGCCGCGGGATTCGGTTCTGGCCATCGCGCTGTATCTGCTCCAGCGTGCGACCGCCAGCAACGCGGCGGCCTCCCGGGCACGCAGTCGGTCCGGGCCGCTGCCGCCGAGCGCGAATTCGGTAGCGGGCCACAGGGCGTCGAGTTCGGCGATGCTGTTGCGCAGGCTGTCGGCGCTGCGTCGATAACTGCGTCGCATGGGCAGCGTGTGCTCCTGGACCAGGCCGATCACCGCACGCGGATCGAGTCCGGAGCCGGCGTGCAACCCGGCGCCCGGAACCAGCCGCACCGGTCCCCGGCTGCCGCGGCGCGTCGCGAAGCGGGCCGCACCCGCGCCCGCCCACACACCCGAGGACATCGCCCAGGCCCCACCCTGCCCGCCGAATCCGCCGACCGCACCGGTGAGCGGTTCGCGCCCGGCCACCTCACCTGCCGCGAACAGACCGGGAACCGTTGTCGCACAATCGAACCCGGCCAAATGCACGCCGCCGCTGCCGCGTACGGTGCCCTCCAGCACGGCCCGCACCGGCATGCGGGCGATATCGCCGTCGATCCGAACGCCGGGCGTGGCGTCGCGCGGATCGAGCTGCCAGCAGGCGTAGACGCGGCGGCCGTCCGCGAGGGCCGCGAGCGCCTGTGCGCCGAATCCCTCGCCCGCCCCGCCGAATACCGTGCCGGACTCGTCGCAGAGAGTGGCCGTCCGCAGCATCGCCCGGGAGGCGCCCGCCCGCCGCTGCGCACTCGCCGGCTGCGGAGCCGGAGCCAGGGAATAGGCGCTGGAGAACTCCATACCCGACAGTTCGCCACCGACCTCGGCGGCCATCAGCATCCCGTCACCGGTATCGACGTCGGTCCCGGCGCCCCCGGACCGGAACGCGCATCCCCCGGTCGCCAGAACCACCGCACCGGCCCGCGCGGACCAGCTCCGGCATCCGCCGTGCAGCTCGATGCCCGCCGCACCCGAGACCACGCCCTCGCCGTCCACGGCCAGTTGCAGTGCCGGATGATGATCCAGGATCCGCACCCCGGCGAGAACCAGCGCGCGGCGCATTCGAACGAGGTATTGCGCACCGTCCAGCCGGATCCGGGTCGTTCGCGCCGCGCGTTCCCCCGGGCCGCGCTGCCCCCAGCGGGCCAGCCGGCCCGCGTGCCGGTGGGTCTCGGCCAGCACCCGCGCCATCCACTCCGGATCACCGAGGCAGCCGCCGTCCGCCAGCCCGCGCCCGATCGCCGCGTCACGAAGCGGGCCGGGCGGGATATTCCACAGCGAGACAATGCTTTTCGCGGTCGGGCCGCTGTGCCCGCAGCGCGACTTGTCGACCAGCACCACCCGGACCCCCGCACGCGCCGCGGCCAGTGCCGCCCACGCTCCCGCCGGGCCGCCGCCCAATACCAGGACGTCGGCCTCGACGTCGATCACGGTCGCCGCCGGCGGCGGTGCGACCCCATCCGGTGCGGATATGCCGGCGCCGCGGACCGCGTCGTCGCTTCCCTCGCGATCTTGCTCACAAAGAATAAGGTTCGGACACAATTCACCCGTTGGCAACCATTACACGGGGTTCAATTCCACCACTGCGTAACCAATAGATAACCTGCCGCCACAAAAACGACCAGCGATCCGGAAAAAGCGGCCAAACCGCGACGCCGATCGGTGAACACCTGCGCCACCACGGCCACCGCCGCCAACCCGACGTGCCACCCCACCATCCGCCCGCCCGGCCCCGGATACCGCCACACCTCCCCCAGTACCGCCGATCCGGCCACGACCAGGGCCAGCACCACCATCCCGGCCGCTATCACCCCACTGATGCCCCGCAGCAGCCTCACGCCCCGCACCCCGTCCCGCGCCGATCCATCACACGCCACCATCTCTCCGGCACCGATCCACCAGTACTCTCCCGTGCGCAGGCGACCGCCACATCCGCCGGCCGCCAGGGCATCGGCGTGCCGCGGCACGACAACACGCCGCGGGCGCCGTCGACCGCCCCGCGATCCGTCGCAGTCGCCGACGAGCCTTGACACACAACGGAATACGTCGGACCGGCATCCGTACGCCCACATGACATCGCCGGCTCACGATCGACGCGGGCACGGAGCACCGGCGCTCCGATGCCGTCGACATCGAACCGAAAGCACTGTCCCGCAATGGTATCCACGTCACGGCCAGCGGGCGGGACAACCGGAACGTGCTCGCGACTCGAGCAGCGCGATGCGATATCGATCCCGGGCCGCGCCGACCGAAAGCATCCGCGCGCGGTGCGATGAGCCGCGCGTCGAGCGGACCCGGGTGGCGTTCCGACGCGGCCGCGATGGAGGTCGGGGCGACCGAGATGCCGACGCCGCGAGACGGCGCGGGACGCGGCGCTCATCCGGCGATCACCGGGACACCGGTCGCCTTGCTGACCAGCTTCTCGAATTGCACCGGGTCCGTGGTGCATTCACCGAGGGCGATGACCTTGTTCGCGCCGTGGTAGTCGGATGAGCCGGTGGTGAGCAGGCCGAGTTCGGCGGCCAGCTCACGCAGGACGGTGCGGTCGGACGCGGTGTGGTCGGGGTGGTCGAGTTCCAGCCCGGCGAGGCCGACGGCGGCCAGGTCACGGACCTCGTCCAGGGCGAGCAGCCGGCCGCGAGTACGGGCGCGGGCATGCGCCACCACGGCCACTCCGCCTGCCGCGGTGACCATTTCGACCGCCGCGCGCAGTGGCGTATCGGCCTTCTCGGCGTAGTAGCGACCGCCCGGAGCCAGCAGTTCCACGAAGGCCGCGTCCACCGTCGGCACCACCCCTGCCGCGACCAGGGCACGCGCCAGATGCGGGCGTCCCGCGGCCGGACCCGCCGAGGCCAGCACCTGCTCCGGATCGACGGGCAGTCCGTCCGCCGCCATCCGCTCGGCCATCGCCCGCACCCGGGCGACCCGCTCGCCACGCAACCTCTCCCGCTCACGGGCGAAGGCGGCGTCGGCCGGATCGAACAGATAGGCCAGCAGATGCACCGGCACCGGCCACCCGTCCTCCCCCATCCCCTGACACGACATCTCCATACCGCGCACCAGGCTCGTTCCCGCCGGTAACGCCGCGGCCGCCTCGGCCCACCCCGCGGTCGTGTCGTGATCGGTGATCGCAATCACATCCAGGCCCGCCGCGGCGGCACCGCGGATCAGTTCGGCGGGACTGTCCGTACCGTCGGACGCGGTGCTGTGGGTGTGGAGGTCGATGCGCACGGTGCCATTTTGCCGTGTCCGATTTGCCTCCGCTCCGCTCCGGCGTCCCGCGGCCCCCGAGGATCGATTCTTCCCCCGCTTCGCTCCTGGCGCTCCGGTCAGCCCGGAATCGACCCGGGCCGCGGCCGCGGAGCCGGCGTTGTCCGAGGTCGGCGAGACTCAGGTGCTCACGGTGGTTCTGTCGCTGGTTCGGATTTCACCGTGCCGGAGTGCGGACCGCCGCCCTCGGCTCAGGCCCGAAAGCAGCGGGCGCACCGCGGCTTGCGGGGTCAGAGGTTCGCCGCGCCTCGGCCCGGATCGCGCACGTCGATACCGGCCTCGGCCCACGCCTCGCGCAGCGCGGACGCGCCGCGCAGCCGCACCCAGGCGGCCTCGGTGGCGGTGATCGGCGAGACCGACAGGAAACGCACGGGATCCGCGGGTTCGGGCAGGGCGAGCTCCGGGACATCGCCCGGGCCGAGCAGGACGGCGGTGAACGGGGCGTTGCGCCACAACGGTTCTCCCACGTCCAGCAGCGCATCGGGTTGCAGCACAACGCCTTCCACCGCGGGCGAGGCGATCAGCACGCCCAGCGCGCGGGTCAGCCCGGTGTGCGCGTCGCCGCCGCGCAGGGTCAGCACCAGTTCGGCGCGCGGCCCGCGCTCCGGATCCACAACGGCCGCAGCGGGATCGGTCATGGGATGCCGCGCACCACCCAGAGTGACGTAGTGCACGAACTCACCATCGGGAATGCGCAGGATCTCGATCGGCTCGAGCCCGAGAAATGTCACCGAGGCCGAATCCGCGGTCCGCACGCCGAAATGTTCGAGCACCGCCGCTCGAACCGACTCGATCACGTCCATGCCGGACCGCCGCTCACGTGCCCGCGCCACGGCCTGCGGGCACGCCGCGCAGACGCGCGTACCGAATCGCTCATACCGCTCAGATCGCCAGCCGGGCGAGCATGTCGCGAGCCTGTTCGGCGGCCTTCGGTTCACACAGCACGTCGTAACGACCGGCCACCAACTGCATCGTGGAGGCGAAATCGCGCTGGCCGCGAGTGGCCGCATACGGGATCGAGGTGGAGATGACACCGAAGATCACACCGCCCACCAGGCCGACGATCAGCGGTCCGACCGCGCCGCCGGTGGTGAACAGGCTCAGCAGCAAGCCGAGGAACAGGCCGAGCCAGGCGCCCGAAACCATACCGCCGCCAATGACTTTGCCCCAGGTCAACCGGTAGAGCACGCGCTCGACCTGCATCAGGTCCACCCCGACGATGGTCACGTTCTGCACCGGGAACTGATTGTCGGCCAGATAGTCGACCGCGCGCTGGGCCTCGGCATATGTCGGATACGACCCCACCGGCCAGCCCGACGGCGGGGTCGGCAGACCCTGCCGATTGCGGTTCGAATTCCCGAGTGGGTTGGTCATAACTCCATCATGCTAGTTCTCCGCGGCCGATGGGGGTACGAAACGCGTGGTTCGCGCCATTCCCGCGGCCCGGCCCTTCTCCGCTATGACGTGCGCCATCTTCGCGCTCGCCTCGTCGATCATCTCCTCGCCCAGCATCACCGCGCCGCGAGCGCCGCCGTCGGCCGAGGTGTGATAGGCGTACGCGTCCAGAATCTCCTCGGCGCGGTCGTAATCGGCCTGGCGCGGGCTGAAGATCTCGTTCGCGGCCTCGATCTGGGTCGGATGCAGCACCCATTTGCCGTCGAAACCCAGCGCGGCGGTGCGGGCCGCGGCCCGGCGAAACGCGTCGAGATCGCGAATTTGCAGGTAGGGGCCGTCGATTGCCTGCAGACCGTGGGCGCGCGCGGTGAGCAGGATGGTCATCAGAATGTGGTGGTAGGCATCGCCAGTGTCATAGCCCTCGGGCTGCTCCCCGACGACCAGCGTGCGCATATTGATACTGGCCATGAAATCGGCGGGACCGAAAACCAGCGTCTGCACCCGCGGGCTCGCGGTGGCGATCTCATCGATATTGCGCAGGCCCAGCGCGTTCTCCAGCTGCGGTTCGATGCCGATACTGCCGATCTCGAGTTCGCACGCCTTCTCCAACTGGGTCAGCAGCAGATCCAGTGCCCGCACCTGACCGGCGTCGGTCACCTTGGGCAGCAGGATCGCGTCCAGATGCGCTCCCGCGCCCTCGACCACGGCGATCACGTCGGAGTAGGTCCACGCGGTACTCCAGTCGTTGACCCGGACCACCCGGATCTGGTCGCCCCAGCCGGGCGAATTCAGCGCCGCGACAATATTTCCCCGCGCCGCGGCCTTGGCCGCGGGGGCGACCGCGTCCTCGAGATCCAGGAATATCTCATCTGCCGGAAGACCCTTGGCCTTCTCGATCATCCGGGCATTACTGCCGGGGACCGCGAGCACCGAACGGCGGGTTGGCATGCACGACTCCTCCACGTCTGGGTTCGGTGAGGAGTCTATCGATACGCCCTCGCGGCGATGCCTCTAACCTTTCAGTCATGGCTTCGACGAGGGTTTTCGCGGCCAGGCTCGCCGGTCTGGTGGTCCTGGGTCCGGACGGCGAATCGATCGGCCGTGTCCGGGACGCGGCCATTTCGATTCGCTATGACCAACAACAACCCAGAGTCCTCGGACTCATCGTCGAATTGCCCACGCGCAAACGCATTTTCGTGCCCATGCTCCGAGTCACCTCGATCGAACCCGGTTCGATCAGTCTCAACACCGGAACGGTCAGCCTGCGACGGTTCCAGAAACGTCCCGGCGAGATGCTCGCCCTGGCCCAGATTCTCGACTCGCGCGTGCACGTCGAGGATCCCGATCTGCCCGAACTCTCCGGCGTCGAGGTCTTCGTGGCCGATCTGGGCATGGAGCAGACCCGCACCCGGGACTGGGTGGTCTCGCGGGTGGCGGTGCGCCGCTATCGCGGACTGGGCCGGGCGCTGCGCCGCAGCGCGATACACGTCGTGGACTGGACCGAGGTGCGCGGCCTGAATCTGCAACAGCTCAACCTGCCCGGCCAGAGCGTGACCGCCCTGCTGGAACAGTTCGAGGGCCTGCGTCCCGCCGACGTCGCCCACCTGCTGCGCGAGCTGCCCGAGAAGCGTCGCATCGAACTGGTCCGCGCTCTGGACAACGAGCGTCTCGCCGACGTCGTCCAGGAGCTGCCCGAAACCGACCAGATCGATGTCGTGCAGAACCTGGGCGTGTCCCGCGCGGCCGACGTGCTCGAGGCGATGGATCCCGACGACGCCGCCGACCTGCTGGGTGAACTGCCCAAGGGGGAAGCCGAAGCGCTGCTGGCGCAGATGGATCCGGAGGAGTCCGAACCGGTCCGCCGTCTGCTGGAGTACTCGCCCTACACCGCGGGCGGCATGATGACGCCGGAGCCGGTGGTGCTGCCACCGGCCGCCAACGTGGCCGAGGCGCTGGCGCGGGTGCGCGATCCGGACCTGCCCGCCGCGCTGGCGTCGATGGTCTTCGTGGTGCGGCCGCCGACGGCCACGCCCACCGGGCGCTATCTGGGTTGCGTACATACTCAGCGATTACTGCGCGAACCACCGGCGACCCTGCTCGGCGGTATCGTCGACACCGACCTGTCCCAGTTGCGGCCGGAGAACTCGCTTCCGGCGGTGACCCGGTACTTCGCCACCTACAACCTGGTCTGCGGGCCGGTGGTCGATTCGGAGAATCACCTGCTCGGCGCGGTGACCGTGGATGACGTCCTCGATCATCTGCTGCCCGAGGACTGGCGGGAACAGGACGAGGAGGCACACGACGTGCAGCCTGCCGCGCACGCCGGCGCGGGCATGCGGACAGCGGCCGAGGGAGAACGACAGTGACCGACCGCGTAGACAAGCCCCGCGCCCGGCTCGAGACCCCGGTCGAGGGCAGATTCCGATTCGATTTCGACGCCGAGGCGATGGCCAGGACCAGTGAGCGGATCGCCCGGTTCCTGGGCACCGGGCGCTACCTGGCGATCCAGACCGTCATCGTGTTCGCGTGGATCGTGCTGAACGTCTTCACCATCACCCTGCGCTGGGATCCCTACCCGTTCATCCTGCTGAACCTGGCCTTCTCCACCCAGGCCGCCTATGCCGCGCCGCTGATCCTGCTGGCGCAGAACCGGCAGGACAACCGGGACCGGGTCTCACTCGAGGAGGATCGCCGTCGCGCCGCGCAGACCAAGGCCGATACCGAATTCCTGGCCCGCGAACTGGCGGCGCTGCGGATCGCGGTCGGCGAGGTGGCCACGCGCGACTATCTGCGCCGAGAGCTGGAGGACATCAAGGGGATGCTGAACCGGATCGAGTCCATCGCCCCGCTGGACGATGAAGATTCGAACGATGGTCCCAAAACGCGAAAGAGTACCGATCGAAAGCGGGGGCAGGTACCGATTTCGCCACAGCTGAGCGGCAACTGACCGCAAATATCGACAACATCCCCGTGACCCATAGGTAACCTGGATCACGTTGTCCGGAACGGCGGGTTGTACTCGGGCCGCTCACACGACCAGAGGGGAATGGTGTGCCGATGCGAATATCTGGACCGGTTACCGTATCGGCGCTGGTGGCAGCGGGTTTAGTGGCCTCCAGTTCGGCGGCCCAGACCACCGCGCACCCGCACTCGCAGACCGTGACCGAACCGCAACTCGCGGCCGCTACCGACCCCGCCGCTGCGGCCGCCTCTGCCGCCGACGGGACCATCGGCCTGGTTCCCGCCGCGCCCGAACCACCCCGCAAACTCCGCGCGATGTCCGAGCCCGGTGACGATCTCCCGCTGTTCGGGGGCACGATGCCGCTGCGGGACATCACGCTCCCGGGCGGAGCCGGGGTCTTCGGCATCCCGGAGATCGTGCTGGCCGCCTATCGCAATGCCGAACTGGCACTGGCGTCATCTGATCCGGGCTGCGGGCTGAACTGGAGTCTGCTGGCGGGCATCGGCAAGATCGAGTCGAACCACGCCGCGAACGGCCGCACCGACGCCAACGGGACCACCGTCGGGGTGATCTACGGCCCGGCGCTGGACGGCACGCTGCCCGGCAACGAGGTACTGAAGGCGAGTGACGGCGGCTTCGTGCGGGCCATCGGACCGATGCAGTTCCTGCCCGGAACCTGGGCCGAATACGCCTCGGACGGCCGCGGCAGCGGTCATCCCGATCCCAACAACGTCTTCGACGCCGCGCTCGCCGCGGGCAAATACCTCTGCTCGGGCGGGCTGGACCTGCGCGATCCGCAGCAGCAACTGCGAGCCGTATTGCGCTACAACAACTCTCTCGCCTACGCCTCGAACGTGTTGAGCTGGGCCAACGCCTACCGGACCGGCGGCGTCCCGACCCAGGTCACCATCTCGCCGGATCTGGTGCCGCCGGGCACGATGCCCGAGGGCGCGGGTTCGCAGATGACAGCGGCCAATTCGAAGGTGACCACCACCCCCGGTCCGGCCACCCAAGCCCCGGTCACCACCGAAAACAGCCAGCCCGCACCGACGCCCACTCAGGTGATGATCAATTTCCCTGGGCTGCCGCCGATCCCGTGCGGCGTCTTCTGCCCGGCGCCGCAGCAGCCCAAGCCCTGCGACCCGGCCACGACGCCCGTTCCGGCGCAGCATCAGGATCCGAACAACCCGCTCGCCGGATTCCTGCGCTGGGCTCCGGGATCGCTTGCGGGCCAGGTAATGCCGGGCATACCGGAGAATCCGGGCGATCCGGCCGCGAATTCCGGCCCGCAGGACCCGAACGTCCAGCAGTCGCAGCAGCCCGCGGCGTGCACCCAACCGCAAACGCAGCCTCAGCCGCAGGCCGCGCCGGGCGCCCTGAATGCTCAGCAGACCCCGGCGCCGGCACCGGCAACTCAGCCGCAACAGCCTGCGGCACCGGCGAAGACGCCCGAGGCGGCCCCGCCCCCGCCCCCGCCTGCGCCGACAGTCGCGCCGCCGCCGCCCGCGATCACGCTGCCGTTCGGCATCGTCATCCCGCTGCCTCCGGCCCCGCGGTGAAACTAAACCGCGAAGAGCATCACGAAGGAGTAACGAAAAGATCTCGGATGCGGTAACCTTCAATCGTTGTGTCACGCAAAGCTCACAGCGAGCATTGGAGGGTCACCACACAGTGGGACGTCACCGCAAGCAGCCGGAGCCAGTATTCCGGCGCGGATCTGTTATCGCACTGGCCGGTCTCGTCCCCGCAGGGGTCGTCACGGTCAGCACAGCCTCCGCCTCGGAGCTGAACACCGGAGAGTTCGCGGCCTTGTCGGCGGCGCAACACAATTCGGGTGCGCACCAGGCTCAGACCGCCGCCGCGGCGGTCTCCGAGGAGACCATGCACCTGGCCCGGCACGCCGGGCCGCCGGTCGTGGAATCGGTTGCGCTGCCGGAGAATCGCGCCGAGGCGCAAGCTCCGGCCGGGCCCCTGGGCATGCCCGGTGTGGCCTACTCCGCGTACCAGAACGCCGAGCACATCCTGGCCCAGGAGGATCCGAACTGCCACATGTCGTGGTCGATGCTGGCCGGTATCGGTCAGGTCGAATCACATCAGGCGTACGGAAAACTCGACGCCGACGGCAATCCGCTCGAGCCGATCTACGGCCCGGTCCTGGACGGCAGCCTCTACGGCAACAACGTGGTCCCGGAGACCGACGGCGGCGCCCTGGACGGGATGAGCAGTTACGCCCGCGCGGTCGGCCCGATGCAGTTCCTGCCCGACACCTATCGCAAGTACGCGGGTGATGCCCGCGGCTCCGGCATCTCCGATCCGCAGAACATCTACGACGCCTCACTGACCGCCGGCAAGTACCTGTGCGAGGGCGGGCTGGACATGCGCGATCTGTCCCAGCAGTCGCGGGCCATCATGCGCTACAACAACTCGATGGCCTACGTGGCGAACGTCATGGCGTGGGAGACCGCCTACCGCACCGGCGTCACCCCGCACGCGGCCGACCTGCCCAGGATCTGACCGGCCCGACGACCTGGGCCGCAAACCCACCGAAGCGAAAGCAGGACAACACAGTTCGCAGCCGAGGAGTCGCCGGGCCACGCACAACCGCGACGGCGACACAATGGCCCCCAGGCCGGTTCGCCGTTGGCAACGCCGACCCCAGGATTCACAGCCTGCCTCGCCACTCGGACACATGCCGAATGCGAGACCCACGTACCCGGCACAGGCCGAACGGCAAGAGCCCAGGGAGCCGGAAACGGTCGTGGTGAAACGCAACCGCTGCGTTTCACCCAGGCTCGCGCACCCCGACCAACGCCGAACAACCCGCCGGAGCGGAGCGGAGACAATCCACACGGTTCGCGCCCCGTCTCGCCGGTCGGACGCGCGGCGGGCGCACGGAACCAACGCCCGGCACCAGGCCGGCCAGCCAGACCCACAAGGCCCGCAAACCCACCGCCGCGCAACGGAGACCATCCCACAGGGCCCCCAGCCAGCCTCTCGGCCGGTCGGACGCGCGGCGGGCGCACGGAACCAACGCCCGGCACCAGGCCGACCGGTGAGACCCGCAGGGCCGTGAACATCCCGGAGCGAAGCGGAGGGCAAAGATGCAGTCGCTAGACTCGGGCTCATGCCAGTGGTAACGGAATCGGATGTGCGGGGCGCCCTCGCGAAGGTGATCGACCCGGAGATTCGCAAGCCGATCACCGAACTGGGCATGGTGAAGGACGTTCGCGTCGGCGACGACGGCACCGTCGAGGTCGGGATCTACCTGACCACCGCCGCCTGTCCGCTACGCACCGAGATCAGCGATCGGGTCTCCCGCGCGGTAGCCGATGTGCCCGGCGCGGGCGCGGTCAGCGTCGAACTCGACGTGATGAGCGACGAGCAGCGCACCGAACTGCGCAAGCAGTTGCGCGGCGATGCCTCCGAACCGGTGATCCCCTTCGCCCAGCCCGGTTCGCTGACCCGCGTCTACGCGGTCGCCTCCGGTAAGGGCGGGGTGGGAAAGTCCAGTGTCACCGTGAACCTCGCGGCCGCGATGGCTGCGCGCGGGTTGTCGGTGGGCGTGCTGGACGCGGATATCTACGGTCATTCGGTACCCCGCATGCTCGGCACCGATCAGCGGCCCACCCAGGTCGAGCGGATGATCATGCCGCCGATCGCGCACGAGGTGAAGGTCATCTCGATCGCGATGTTCACCCAGGGCAATACGCCCGTGGTGTGGCGCGGGCCGATGCTGCACCGCGCGCTGCAGCAATTCCTCGCCGATGTGTTCTGGGGCGATCTGGACATCCTGCTGCTGGATCTGCCGCCCGGCACCGGTGACGTCGCGATCTCCATCGCCCAGCTCATCCCCAATGCCGAGATCCTGGTGGTGACCACGCCCCAGCCGGCCGCCGCCGAGGTCGCCGAGCGCGCAGGGGCGATCGCGCTGCAGACCCGGCAGCGCATCGCGGGCGTGGTGGAGAACATGTCCTGGCTGGATCTGCCCGACGGCTCGCGCATGGACCTGTACGGCTCGGGCGGCGGCCAGGACGTCGCCGATCGCCTCACCCAGGCCGTCGGCGCGAAGGTCCCGCTGCTCGGCCAGATCCCGATCACCCAGGAACTCCGCGAAGCGGGCGACGAAGGCACCCCCATCGTGCTGAGCGCACCGGACAACCCGGCCGCCCAGGCTCTGCGGGACATCGCCGAGAAGCTGGCGGTCCGCCGCCGCGGTCTGGCAGGCATGTCCCTGGGCATCGACACGACCAGGCACTCCCCCGCCACCCCGTAACTGCTCACCCGCCTCACCGCACCTCAGCATGTCGTCGAGAGCGGGGAGGCTCACTTCGGGCCGACAGGGAAGCGCACTGCGGGGCCGATGGCGACAGTGGAGACGACTGGCCGTGGAATCTCTCGCGTGAGACGAAAAGCGCCGCGCTACAGGATGTGCCAGCGTGACGAAGCGCCCGAGCGAAGGGCGGCTATGCGGCGCAGGACTTCTCGGGCACAGGCGGTGTCGGGGGCGGACTTGTAGGCGTTGGTCGTGATCATCCGAAGTTCGCGCAGGTCGCGGAGCCAGGAGTAGCCGGGCCAGGTGCGTACGTCGAAACCGTAGGCGTGACAGAACTTCTCGTATTCCACGACGGGGTGCGCGAAGCGGCGGCAGTGCACCTCGAGGGTCACCAGATCCCATTCCGGGTGGCCGAAGGCCGCGCTCTCCCAATCACACAGCACACCGCGTCCGATTGCATTGTCCCACAGCATGTTCCGATGATGTGCGTCGCCGTGGATCAGGCTGGGCGGCAGCACGAACGTGATGTCGGCGGCGCGGGCGGCCAGGCGGGCCCGTTCGGCCCGCAGCAGGGCGCGATCCTCGGAGGTCAGGATCCGGCTCGCCGCAATGGATTGCGCGATCCGGGTGAAGGTATCGGCCAGATGGCGAGCGGGCAGCCATTGCGGCGGGCGGGTGCGCAGCGAATGCAGCATCGACAAGGGCGCGGCGAGATCCCGGGCGACGATCTCGCGATGCTGTGGCAGGTAGCGCCAGAACGTCACCGCGCATCCGCCGATCTCCATCGGCTGCCGCACCGGCGCGAGCGCCACCACCGGCACCTGCCGGGCCTGCAGCCAGCGCACCAGCGCGACCACGTCGACCGGTGACCTCCCCCGGCAGGGCCGATCGATCTTCACCACGACCGGAGCGCCGGCCAGCCGGTACACCGCATTGGTGTGGTGCCGCAGCAGTTGCGCACCGGAAGATTCGAAACCGACTGCACCACAGGCTCTTTCGAGTATCGCGAGGGTGCGCTCCGGGGTGAACGCCGCCGCGGCCACCGATTCGGCCGGTTCGAATGTCGTGATCACCGCGCGACCTCCGCTTCGACGGACACCAGGTCCCGCAGTTCGTCCACCGGACGACGGCCGCGGCCGCGGTCTCCGATGGCATCCACCACCGCGCTCGCGCGGGTCAGCACGATCGTGGTGCGATGTTCCGCGGGAAGCGTGGTCAGCACCTGCGTGGCCAGCTCGCACGCCTCGTCGACCGCACCGTCGAGGGCGTAGCCGATCGCGGTGTCGAGTTCGATGAGCGCGGGATCGACCACGACGCCCGGACTCGTCCGATACAGCCGCAGCGCCTGCTCCTGCACACGCCGGGCCGCGGCGGTGCGCCCGAGATTGGTCAGAATGCCGGATTGGTAGAGCAGCAGACGCTTCTCACCGAATCGGAACGCCTCGTCGGTGGCGGTGTCGGCGAGTTCGGCGGTCCGCCGCATCGCGCGCGTCAGGGCAAGATCCGCACCGGCCGAATCCCCCAGCCGGGCCAGCGCCCGCGCCTCGGCGGCCGCGGCCAGAGCCGTTGCGTCATCGGCGGTTTCCGGCAACTGCGCCTGAGCGGCCCGGGCGAGCACGACCGCCTGTTCCGGACTGCCGTAGTAGTACGGGAGCATCGCGTGCTGAGCCCGGACCTGCGCCCGCAACCGCAGATTGCCGGTGTCGTCGGCGGCCATCCGCGCGGTGCCGTACCAGAAGTTCGCCCGCTCGATCTGGCCTAGCTTCATCAGCGCGTCCGCGATGAGCAGGCCCAGCACCGCGGTGACCTCCGAAAGCCGGGACTGGATGGCCGCGGGCTGGCGCTGCGTCGCCACCGCCTGGACCTCGAGCACATCCGACAGAACCGTCGCCAGTACCTGCGCCGGCGGGGTGCGGGTGTAAGCCAGGACGCGTCCGGCGGCCCGCTCCTCCATCAGATTCACCAGAACCGGGCCGACCGTGCAGGCGGCCACGGTGCGATCGACCAGGGCGCGGGCGTCGTCGAGCCGGGCCAGCAGCGTCGCGTTGTCAGCGGCAACCGGCGCGGCCGGTGCGACGGCGCGGCGTGCGGGCAGGCGCCGCGGGCCGAGCGCGGCCTCCCCCTCGGCGAGGATCTGCTCGAACCGCTCGCGGACATCGGGCCCCACCTGAACGAGCAGGGTGTCGAGTAGCTCCTGAGTGAGCGGGCGCGGGGTGACCGCGCTCAGCCCGGCGCGCCAATTGGCGACCGTCGTCATCTCCACGCCGAGATGGGCTGCGAACTCCCGCACGGACTTTCGCGTAGCCGCCTGCAGCGCCACTGCCTCGAAGCCGGTCCACGGCCGACCCAACACCATGGGGAGTCCTGTTGTGAGTACTTGTTAATTCCGTGTTTCGTACCTTGATGCCAACAGTAGGCCAACACCAACGCCAACGGTGTGCGATTTCGCATCGGTACGAGAACGACCAAAGTAGGAGGAGCACCGGGTGCGCCCACAACCCAGGAGGTTTCCCATGAACACACCATCCTCCGGCACCAGGGACATGTGGTTGATGAACAGCCGCAACTGTTCCCACGAACCCACCGAACTCACCGACGAGCTGGCGCGATTCATCCTGGCGGTGCACGCCGGGCACGGCGGCGGCTGCCGGCAGTATCTGGCCGCGTCGGCCTACTGCTTCCGGCGCACCGGCGAAAGGTGAAGCGGCGGTAGGTCCTGTCGGTCCTGCCACCTATTCTCGAACGCATGCTCACGATGCTGCTGTACGTGCTGATCGTCGGATTGGTCGCCGCGCTGCTGTTTCTGGTCGCGAGCGCGGTGTTCGGGCGCGCGGAGGAATTGGGACCGCTGCCCGAGGGGACGACCGAGACCGTGCTGCCGGCCCGCGACATCAGCGGCGCCGACGTGCGAGATCTGCGCTTCCAGCAAGTTTTCCGGGGATACAAGGCGGGCGAGGTGGATTGGGCGCTGGCCCGCCTCGCCGCCCGCATCGACGAGTTGGAGACGCAGCTCGCGCCGACGCGCGGCGAGGCGCCACGCGACCACGCGGCCGCCGAACCGGTGGAGCAGACCGGTCCCGGTGTGGTACCCGGCGCATGGACCGGCGCTCATCCCGCCGTCGAACCGCCCGCCGGAACCGCGCATCCGCCCGGCGAGTCCAAGGCCGAACGCCCGGGCAGCGGTTCGGGCGGGCAGGTTGGCGGGGCATCCGGCGACACGCCCGGCGGGAGCGATGGAATGCACTCGTCGCTGGCCGGACTCGCGGTCGGTTACGCGGCCGCCGCACAGACGGACACGCCCGGCAATCCGGCTGGGCAGATTCCCTGGCACAACCCGGCCGAGACGGGCTCCTGGGCCCCTCCGGCGATGGGAACCGGCACGGGCCCGTTCCCCGCACCCGCCTTCCCCACTCCCGCATTCCCCGGGCAGCCG
>CBJNFW010000191.1:0-17111 GCA_966435935.1 uncultured Nocardia sp. | reverse complement strand
GAACGACGAGCCTTACAGCGCCGAAAACCCCGTCGGAGCGAAGCGGAGACCAAAACACAGCTCAGTCCGGTAGGGAGCGGAGGATTCCTCGGCCGTACCGCTGGAACTGCGCATCGTCGACCATACCGAGCGAATGCCGCTCGACCAGCAGTTCCCACTCCGAATACAGTTGCGCCACACCGGGATCGGGCGGGGCGACCGCACCGTCCGCGGCTTCGCGCTGGATGGCGAAGTTGAGCGCCCCGATGACGCGATCGGTATCGGCCCGGTCCACGCCGGTGAAGTACATGGTCTGATTGCCGTCGTGGACGGCCATGCCGAATTCGGCCGTCGGGTCACCGCCGTCCTCATCCGCCTGATGGTCCACCTGACGCGCCGAGAGCAGGGCCGAAACCGGCACCTCGTGGGCGTAGCGGTCGGTCGATCCGACGGACAGGAACAGCAGCCGCTCGGTGGTGACCACGAGCAGGCCGCGTCCGCGCCCGGCAGGTGGTGTCGCGGCGACCAATGCGGTTTCCAGCGCGAACTCGTCGGGTCCGACCATCTGGTGCAACGCGCCGATCGCCGGCTTGGCCTCGCGGCGGGGCGCCATCCGGCGGACCGCGCGGTCCACATCGGCGCGGGTCGGGCCGGATTTGCCCCAGGCCGGGGCCGGCGGTGTGAGATCGGGCACCGACATGTCGATGCGCTGGGTCTCCAGGATCTGGTTGTTGATCCGCTCCACGATGACGATCGCGGTCGGCATGTCGTGTTCGGCGATGAGTACCGGTAGCGGGGTCCGGTCGGCTGGTACGCCGGTCAGGACCGGGCTGGGATACCGGAGGTAGATCTCGATGACGACCGCGTCGTCGACACGCCGGTTGAGCCGGACCTTGAGCAGGTCGGAGACCGGAACATCGAGCACGCGCTCGCCTTCGGCGCCCGGTCGCAGGACCTGAAGCCGCCCGGCGCCGTGGCGCAGTATCGCTGTGGGTGTCCGTAGCTCGACTATGTCCATACCCCCTGCGCTCTGTCTGACTTGCGGTGCTCGCGGGTCCCGGTGGCGGGAGGTCAAGCTACCGCCGGAGCCATCGCTCACACCACAGGGTTGTGTTGTCGCTCACAATAGGTGGTGCATGCCATGATTGTGACTGCTTGGGCAGACGCCGCGGGGTGTCTGCCCGAGTGCGAGCCGGGGAACCAGTTGCGTTCTCCGACCGTTTACTTGTTGAACTGCATTAGCTGCCGAACTGCGCGATGTATCGGTTAGACCGTACGCGGTAACGTGGCGTGTCCGCATCCGTTCGCTCCGACCGGGGCGGGTTGGTGGTGCGGAGGCACCGCGCGCACGCAGGCACATACCGGAATCACCGGAAAGGACTGGCCCGCCGGCCGACGCTCTATGAACCGCAAGACAGTGTTTCGCAACCTGGCCATAGTCGCGGGCATCCTGCTCGTGATCTATCTGGTCAGCTATTTCAGCAACGACACGCGCGGCTGGAAGAACGTCGACACATCGGTGGCGCTCACTCAGCTCGCCGACAAGTCCAACGTCCATCAGGTCCAGATCGACGACAAAGAGCAGCAGCTGCGCATCACTCTGAACAAGGGCAACGACGCGACCGGCAACCAGACCCAGATCATCGCGAAATATCCGGGCGGCAGCGAGGTGTCCGCGCAGATCCTGCGGGATGTGCAGGCATCCGGCGCGCCGTACAACACGACGGTCAAACAGGACAGCTGGCTCACCCAGGTGCTGCTGTTCGTGCTGCCGATGGTCGCGCTGCTGATCGTGTTCGTCTTCGTGATGGCCCGCATGCAGGGCGGTGGCCGCGGCGGCATGATGGGCTTCGGCAAATCCAAGGCCAAACAGCTGTCGAAGGATATGCCGAAGACCACGTTCGCCGATGTGGCCGGCGCCGACGAGGCTGTCGAAGAGCTGTACGAGATCAAGGACTTCCTGCAGAATCCGGCGCGCTATCAGGCGCTGGGCGCCAAGATCCCCAAGGGCGTGCTGCTGTACGGCCCGCCCGGCACCGGTAAGACGCTGCTGGCGCGCGCGGTCGCGGGCGAGGCGGGTGTGCCGTTCTTCACCATTTCCGGTTCGGACTTCGTCGAGATGTTCGTCGGTGTCGGCGCCTCGCGTGTGCGCGACCTGTTCGACCAGGCCAAACAGAACAGCCCCTGCATCATCTTCGTGGACGAGATCGACGCGGTCGGCCGCCAGCGCGGCGCGGGCCTCGGCGGTGGCCACGACGAGCGCGAGCAGACGCTGAACCAGTTGCTGGTCGAGATGGACGGTTTCGGCGACCGCACCGGCGTCATCATCATCGCGGCCACCAACCGGCCCGACATCCTGGACCCGGCGCTGTTGCGACCGGGCCGGTTCGACCGGCAGATCCCGGTCAGCAATCCGGATCTGGCCGGTCGCCGGGCGATTCTGCGGGTGCACTCGCAGGGCAAGCCGATCGCGCCCGACGCCGATCTGGACGGCCTGGCCAAGCGCACCGTCGGCATGTCCGGCGCGGATCTGGCCAATGTGATCAACGAGGCCGCGCTGCTGACCGCGCGTGAGCACGGGAACGTCATCACCGGGCCGTCGCTCGAGGAGTCGGTGGACCGCGTCATCGGCGGCCCGCGCCGCAAGAGCCGCATCATCAGCGAGCACGAGAAGAAGATCACCGCGTACCACGAGGGCGGGCACACGCTGGCCGCCTGGGCGATGCCCGATATCGAGCCGGTCTACAAGGTCACCATCCTGGCCCGCGGCCGCACCGGCGGTCACGCCATGACCGTGCCCGAGGACGACAAGGGCCTGATGACCCGTTCGGAGATGATCGCGCGTCTGGTGATGGCGATGGGCGGCCGCGCGGCCGAGGAACTGGTGTTCCACGAGCCGACCACGGGCGCGTCCTCGGATATCGACCAGGCGACCAAGATCGCCCGCGCGATGGTCACCGAATACGGCATGAGCGCCCGGCTGGGCGCGGTGCGCTACGGCCAGGAGCAGGGCGATCCGTTCCTGGGCCGGTCGATGGGAACCAATTCGGACTACTCGCACGAGGTCGCCCGCGAAATCGACGAGGAAGTGCGCAATCTCATCGAGGCCGCGCACACCGAGGCTTGGGCGATTCTCAACGAGTACCGCGACGAGCTGGATTCGCTGGCCACCGCGCTGCTCGAGCGGGAGACGTTGCACCGCAAGGAACTCGAGCAGGTGCTCACGACCGTCATCAAGCGGCCGCGGATCACCGCGTTCAACGATTTCGGCGAGCGCGTGCCCTCGGATCGTCCGCCGGTGAAGACTCCGCGCGAGCTGGCCGCCGAGCGCGGCGAGCCGTGGCCGGACGAGGCGCTGAAACCCGTTGCGCCGCAGCCGGTTCCGGCCAACGGATATCCGCAGGAGGCGTACCGCGATCAGCAGCCGGGGCATCCCGTGCCGCAGCCGGGCTACCAGGGCCCGCCGGCCGGATATCCCAACCAGGGTGGCACACACGGCTCGCGGCCCGATTACGGCGCTCCGGCGGGTTGGTCGGCTCCGGGCTGGCCGCCGCAGGAGGAGGGCCAGCAGCAGCCGGGCTACGGCGGTGAGCAGAACCGCGGCTGGGCTCCCGCGGGCGGACAGCGCTATGGGCGGCCGCAACATCAGCAGGGCGATCCCGAGGACGCCGGGTACACCATCCCGCGCGAGGGCGAGGGCGGCGAATGGGACGGACCGAACGGCCGGAACTGACCGGTGGTCGTTAGGCTCGACGGTCGGGGTACCGGAAGTTTGCCCGGTACCCAAGGATTTTGTGGAGGTGTCCTCGAGTGTCGGCCGATAACAATGGGTTCTCCGGGGTAAGTACCGAACCGATCGCAATCGGCACCGGACGTGGTTTCGATCAGGCACGGGCCGAGAACGCGGTGCGGGAGTTGTTGCTCGCGGTCGGCGAGGATCCCGATCGTCCCGGGCTGCTCGATACCCCGGCTCGGGTCGCACGGGCTTACAAGGAGATGTTCGCGGGCCTTTACATCGAGCCCGACTCGGTGTTGAACACGACGTTCGACGAGGGACATCAGGAATTGGTTCTGGTGCGCGACATTCCGATGTATTCGACCTGTGAACACCATCTGGTCTCCTTTCACGGGGTCGCGCACGTCGGGTACATCCCGGGCCCGCACGGCCGGGTGACCGGACTGTCGAAGCTGGCCCGGCTGGTGGATCTGTACGCGAAACGCCCGCAGGTGCAGGAGCGGCTGACCAGTCAGATCGTGGACGCGGTGATGCGCAAGCTGGACCCGCGCGGCGCGATCGTGGTCGTCGAGGCCGAACATCTGTGCATGGCGATGCGCGGCATCCGCAAGCCCGGCGCCAGCACCACCACATCGGCGGTGCGCGGGCTGTTGCAGAGCAGCGCCAGCTCGCGCGCCGAGGCACTGGATCTGATACTCCGGAAGTGAGCGCCTTGGCCACACATCGCGAGCCCGCCCGGGGCGTGCGGCAGGACCGGGTCACACCACGTGCCGAGACCGGCGCCGGGTTCGCGGTCGCCGCCGGCCGCGAGGCCGCTGCCCCCGAGGGGGCCCGGCGTCGAAGTGAAGCAGAGCCGCTTCCGGTTCCGCCCGCGACGGATGACGCAAGTTCCGAGAGCGCGGCCCGGGTCGATTCCGGATCGACGGAGCGAGCGGGTGAGCGCAGGAGGGCAGAACCGGTCCTCGGGGAAGTGCGGCCCGCCGTTGCGAAGCGGAGGCAACTGGACACGGTGCTACCGCGGAACGGGCGATCGTGTGTGGTGATGGGCGTCGTCAACGTGACGAGTGATTCGTTCTCCGACGGGGGGCGCTATCTCGATCCGGGTTTGGCGGTGGCGCACGGTCTGGCGCTGCACGAGATGGGCGCGGACATCATCGACGTGGGCGGTGAGTCCACCCGTCCCGGTGCGGTGCGCGTCGATCCGGCCGCCGAGGCCGAGCGGGTGGTGCCGGTGATCCGGGAACTGACCGCGGCGGGTGTGCCGACGAGTGTGGACACCATGCGCGCGCGGGTCGCCGAGGCCGCGATCGAGGCGGGGGTGTGGATCGTCAACGACGTGTCGGGCGGACGCGCCGATCCGGATATGGCGAAGGTGGTCGCCGCGGCGGGGGTGCCGTGGATCCTGATGCACTGGCGAGCGGGCGCGGACTACCGGCACACCGGTCCGGCCGATCACTACGACGACGTGGTCGCCGAGGTCTGGGACGAACTGCGCACCCAGGTGGATCTCGCGGTGGCCGCGGGTGTGGACACCGGCCGTCTGGTGCTGGATCCCGGACTGGGTTTCGCCAAGAACGCGGCCCACAATTGGGCCCTGCTCGCCGCCCTGCCGCGCTACGCCGCCGCCGGACTGCCGATCCTGATCGGCGCCTCCCGCAAGCGTTTCCTCGGCGCGTTGCTGGCCGAGGGCGACGACCTCCGTCCTCCCGACGGCCGCGAGGTCGCGACCGCCACCATTTCCGCGCTGGCCGCCGAACACGGCGCCTGGGGCGTCCGGGTCCACGATGTGCGCGCCTCCCTGGACGCCATCGCCGTGACCGACGCCTGGTCCCGCGCCGCCGATCGTCCCGGTACCACGGATGGAGCACCCACCCCATGACGCGAGAAATCGATGGAAACCCAAGGCGCCCAGTCGATTCGCCCACCTCGAGCAGTGTCGATGCCGCGGCCCGGGTCGATTCCGGGGTGAACACGGCTCAGCGGGGGGACGAGCGTGACCCGGGTCGGTCATCCGGCTCGCCTACTCCGGATAACGCCGGTTTCCGAGCCAGGGCCCGGGGCGATTCCGAAGCGATCACGGCGGCTCGGCTCGGAGAAGAGCGTGTCCCCGGTCGGTCATCCGGCTCGTCCACTCCAGATGACGCCGGCTTCGAGGTCGGCGCCGGAGTTGATGCTGGGGCGAACAAGTCGGATCAGGACAATGAGCGGGGGCCCGAACGGGACTCCGGTCGGTCACCCGGCTTTCTCACCCCGGACAACGCCGCCTCCGAGGTTGGGGCCTGGGTCGATTCCGGGTTGAGCGCGCCGGCCTGGCAAGGGGCTGAACGCGGGCAGGCCGGGGATCGGTCACCCGGGGCATTCACCCGAGATAACGCCACACCCCGCCGCAGCGAAGCGGAGGCCAGAGAACACCGCATCGAGCTACGGGGGTTGCGGGCGTTCGGGTATCACGGGGTCTTCGAGTTCGAGCGACGTGAGGGGCAGGAGTTCCTGGTGGACATCACGTTGTGGCTGGATTTCACCGAAGCCGCTGCGACGGACGATCTTTCGCGAACCGTGCACTACGGCGAGCTGGCCGAGCGGGCGGTCGCGATCGTGCAGGGGCCGCCGCGCAATCTGATCGAGACGGTCGTCTGCGAGATCGCCGACGACGTGATGACCGATCCGCGGGTCACCGCGACCGAAGTGGTGGTGCACAAGCCGTCCGCGCCGATCCCGCACACCTTCGCCGACGTTCGCGTGGTCGCCACCCGCACTCGTGCGGACATATCCGCCGGGACGGGGGCGGCATGAGCCGGGCGGTGTTGTCGATCGGCTCGAATCTGGGCGATCGGCTTGCTCATCTGCGCAGCGTGGTGGACGCCTTCGCGCCCTGGCTGGTCGAGGTGTCCTCGGTGTACTCGACCGCGCCCTGGGGCGGTGTTCCGCAGGATAACTATCTGAATGCCATTGTGCTGGTAGAAGATCCGGCCGCAGATGCGCGAGAATGGTTGCGGCGCGGGCAGAAGCTCGAACAAGCCGCGCAGCGAGTTCGCGAAGTACGTTGGGGTGCAAGGACTCTGGACGTCGACGTGATCTGGTGCGCGGAGCACCGACTAGAGGGGCTGCGCGTGTGCCGCAGCCTGGACCCGACCCTGACGCTGCCGCATCCGCAGGCGCACAATCGTGCCTTCGTCCTGGTGCCGTGGGTGGAAATCGAACCCGACGCGATCCTCGAGGTGCAGGGTCGCCCGACTCCGGTGCGCGACCTGCTGGCGGCGCTGGACCCCGCCGAGCGCGACGGGGTGCGACCGACCGAGCTGACGCTGCGGCGGGCGGTGTCGTGAGCGGAGCACAGCGGAGCGAACCATGGACACAATGCGGTATCGCGCCCGACGGAGGCGAGCGCCGGCGAGGTGGAGTGGTGAGCGGGGCGACGGCGGGTGCGCGGCGAGTGGTGAGTGAGGCCGCGGCATGAACGTCATGAAGCCGACCAAGATCCTCGATCTGCTCGCGAACGTCTTCGTCGCCGCGGTGGTCGCCTGGATCGCGACGCGCTGGGCGTATTCGAGCTTCCCGCCGATCACGGTGATCGCGGGCGCCTCGCTGTATCCGGTGGCCGCGCTGGATGCGGTGCTGGCCTTCGTGATTCGGGCACGGGTCGGCGATCAGCGGATCGGTGACGGGCCCAAGCAGTTGCATCCGATCACCGCTGCGCGGGCTGTGGCGCTGGCGAAGGCCTCGGCGCAGGTGGGCTCGCTGGCCGCCGGGGTATGGCTGGGGTTCCTGATCTGGACGCTGCCGCAGCGTTCGACGTTGCGCGCGGCGGGCTCGGATACCCCGGGTGCGATCGTCGGATTGATCGCCGGAGTGGTGCTCGTCGCGGCGGCTCTGTGGCTGGAGTATTGCTGCCGAGCGCCCAGTGAACCACCCGATGAACCGGCAACTTGACAGCAAACTTACCAGGTGGAATCACCCCCTGAGCTGCGAGCCGGAACTCCGCGCGCGAGCTACCCTGTCGGGCATGGTGCCACCCGCCCGAAGCAGTACTTCCCGCCGTCGACGGGTTGACGCGGGAAAATTGATCATCGGCGGTCTGGTTCTGCTCGGACTGATCGCCAGCGCTTTCCTGGTTTTCAGCAGCAGTGTGCAGTTGATCCGCGTCGGTCTCGTCGTGGCGTTGTGGGCCGCGGTCGTCGGCGCGCTCGCCGCGTCCCGCTACCGCCGTGAGGCCGCGGTCGACCAGGCCAAGGTGCGCAATCTGCAGACGGTCTACAAACTGCAACTCGAGCGCGAGATCACCGCCCGGCGTGAGTACGAACTCGGCGTCGAGGCCCGGGTGCGGCAGGAGGTCGCCGCCGAGGCCGGTGAGATGGCCGCTCTGCGCGCGGAACTGACCGTGTTGCGCGAGAGTCTGCAGCGGCTTTTCGACGGCGATCTGCTCGCGGAGCGCCCGGCGTTGCGCGCGGACGCGATCCGCTTGCAGGAACTGCCCGGCGCATTCGACGCGGCAGACCACCGAGCGAACGATAACCCCGAGGAAACCGATACCTGGGATGCCTGGAGTTCCCCGGTCGTCGCCCGCTATCCGGTGACCCCGGTCTTCGAACCCGATCACCCCGAACCCCCCTCCTTCGCGAGCCCGTACGACGATCCCGTCACCGCGGAGACCTCGGTGGTGACCGCCGAGGACCTGGCCGCCGCCGAAGCCGCCGAGGGCGATGCCGACACGTCCCATGAGCATTCCGCCCACGCCGCGGACACCCCGCCCGGCCCGACCCCCATCGGCACCACCGCCAGCCGCCGCCGGCGCCGCGCCGAATCCGGCGACGGCCGCAAGCTCTCCGTCGCCGAGATCATGGCCAATTTGCAGTCCGAGCGCGGCGCCAGCTGACCCGCCCGGTCGGCAAGTGCTCGGCCTTCCCGCCCGGCAGCGCCGATCCGCACCCCGGTCGCCCGCGTCGAGATTCGGTCGTTGTGGGTTGGCAGGTCGGTTGGCTGTGAGGGGGCTGGCCGCAGCGTGAGCCGATTCGGGTTGGGTCGGCGCGTGTTCGGTTGGTACGCCGCCGGCCGCGCTGATCCGCATGGGGCGATCTCGGTCGTCTGCGCGGCGATTCGGGCGTTGTGAGTCGCAGGTCGGTTGGCTGTGAGGGGGTGGTCGAGCCGGGCTGGCCGGAGGTTGAGCCGATTCGGGCTGGATTGGTGGGTGACCGGCCGCCCTCGCCGAATCACCGGGTTCTGCGGCGGGCCTCGGTTGTTTCGCGTCAGCGGTCTGGTTGGCTACGAGGGGTGGTTCAGCTGGGCGGGCCGCGGCGCGAGCCGAGCCGATCGGGAAATAGTGCGGCGAATGTCACCGGGTGTGGATCTGGTCGCGTGAGCAGCGGGGTTCTATTCTCGGGAACGTAACGTCCGGTACCCGCCGCAGTCGCGGGACTGGAACGACTTCGAGAGGACAATGGTGACCTCGGACATGCCTGTCTCAGGGGCCGACCCTGCGCCCGCACGGTTGACGGTGGGAATCGTCTCGGCGGGACGCGTTGGTTCGGCGGTGGGTGCGGCACTCGAACGTGCCGGTCACATCGTTTTCGGGGTATCCGCGATTTCGGATGCCTCGATCCAGCGTGCCCGCACCCGGTTGCCGGATTCGCGGATCATGCCCGCCGAGGAGGTGGCCGGGCGCAGTGAGCTGCTGATCCTGTCGGTGCCGGACAGCGAGCTGCCCGGTCTGGTGGCCGGGCTCGCGGCCGCGCAGGCGGTGCGGGCGGGCACGATCGTCGCGCACACCTCGGGCGCCACCGGCGTCGGCGTGCTCGGGCCGCTGGCCGAGCGCGGTGCGCTACCGCTGGCGATCCACCCCGCGATGACGTTCACCGGCCACGACGAGGACCTCACCCGCCTGGCCAACGCCTGTTTCGGGATCACCGCCGCCGACGAGATCGGTTACGCGATCGCGCAGTCGCTGGTGATCGAGATGGGCGGCGAACCGGTCCGGGTGGCCGAGGAACATCGCACCCTCTACCACGCGGCGCTCGCGCACGGCAGCAATCATCTGCTCACCCTGGTCCTCGACGCGGTATCGGCCCTGCGTGCCGCACTCGCCGGTCCGGGACTGCTCGGTCAGGAATTGGTCGGCGAGGAGCCCAACGGGCTTGCCGAGCGCATGCTCGCACCGCTGGCGTCGGCCGCGCTGGACAACGCACTGCGCCGGGGGCAGGCCGCACTGACCGGTCCGGTGGCGCGCGGTGACGCCGACGCGGTGGCCGCCCACCTGACAGCGCTGCGCGAAACCGATCCCCGCGTGGCCGAGGGCTACCGCGCACTGTCGTTGCGCACGGCCGAACGAGTGCGATCGGACCAGGTCATGATCGATTTGCTGAAAGATTGCGAACCTAGTGGGCCGCATCACGCGACCACCGAGGGAACCGATCAGGCGGAAGAAAGGCACAGCTGATGTTCGATCCCGAACTGCGCGGCGCGTACGCCCCTGGGGAGCTGACCGTCCTGCACGGTCCGGCGACGGTGACCGCGGTGTCCAACGCGCTGCGTTCGGTGGGCCGCAAGGTCGCGCTGGTGCCGACCATGGGCGCGCTGCATGACGGGCACCTCGAGCTGGTTCGGCAGGCCAGGCGCACCAATCAGGTCGTGATCGTCTCGATCTTCGTCAATCCGCTGCAATTCGGCGCGAACGAGGATCTGGACAAGTATCCCCGCACCCTCGACGCCGATGTGGAACTGCTGCGCGGCGAGGGGGTGGAACTGGTCTTCGCGCCCAGCGCCGCGGATATGTACCCGGACGGCCCGCGCACCTCGGTGCATCCCGGCCCGCTCGGCGCGGAACTCGAAGGTGCAAGCCGCCCAACGCATTTCGCGGGCGTGCTGACCGTGGTGAGTAAACTGCTGCAGATCACCCGACCGCACGAGGCGTTCTTCGGCGAGAAGGATTATCAGCAGCTCACGCTGATCCGCCAGCTGGTGCGGGATCTGAATTTCGACGTGAAGATCGTTCCGGTGGCCACGGTCCGCGAATCGGACGGGCTGGCGATGTCCTCGCGCAATCGCTATCTGGATCCGGTGCAGCGCGATCTGGCGGTGACGCTGTCCGCGGCGCTGGCCGCCGGACGGCACGCCGCGGGCCTGGGCGCCGACGCGGTGCTCGCGGCCGCGCACGCGGTGCTGGACAGCGTCTCCGGTGTCGAGGTCGACTATCTGGAACTGCGCACTGCGGATCTGCGCCCGATTCCGGAACCCGGTGCGGCACAGGGGAATACCGCATGGAACGGTAACGCCCGCCTGCTCGTCGCCGCCCGCCTCGGCGCGACGCGCCTGATCGACAACATGCCGCTCACGATCGGTGTCCCGATCGACGGCCATCCGACCACTCCCGACCACGCTCCGGCGACCGCATAGGAAGACCACCACGATGTTGCGCACCATGATGAACTCGAAGATCCACCGCGCCACGGTGACTCACGCCGACCTGCACTACGTCGGTTCGGTGACCGTGGACCCGGATCTGATGGACGCCGCGGATCTGCTCGAGGGCGAGCAGGTCTGCATCGTCGACATCGATAACGGCGCCCGGCTCGAGACCTATGTGATCGCCGGTGAACGCGGCTCCGGAGTGATCGGAATCAACGGCGCCGCAGCGCATCTCGTGCATCCGGGCGATCTGGTCATCCTCATCGCGTACGGCATGATGGACGAGGCCGAAGTGCGCGAGTACGCCCCGCGCGTTGTCTTCGTCGACGAACACAACCGCCAGGTTCATCTCGGCGCCGATCCGGCGCACGCCCCGGAGGGGTCGGGCCTGACGTCCCCGCGTTCGCTGACTCCGGCCTGAGTTTCGGTCGAGGGCTGAATGCTCGTTCCCGGGCATGGTTCCCCTCGCAACACGACTTCGGAACACCAACCGCCGAAGTGCTCTCGCCCGGTTCCGCCTACACCGAACAACCCAACTCCCGAGGTCGCGGCCCGGATCGATTCTGGACTGACGGAGCGGGGGAGCGAAGCGGAGGAGCGCCAGGAGGGAAGAATCGGCCCTTCGGGGGCCGCGGCCCGCCGGAGCGAAGCGGAGGCAGAAAATACAGAAGGGATCGGCCATCCGATGCTGCTGACGATCGATGTGCGCAATACGAGTATCGAGGTCGGCCTGTTCTCCGGTAGCGGGGACCACGCCAACCTCGTGCGGACCTGGCGCACACATACCAATCCGCTGCTGACCGCGGACGAGTTCGCGATGCAGGTGCGCGGGTTGGTCGGTGAGCAGATCGAGCAGGTCGTGGGGGTGTCGGCGCTCTCGACGGTGCCGCCGGTGCTACGCGAACTGCGCGAGATGATGAGCCGGTACTGGGGTCATCTCCCGCACGTGCTGGTCGAGCCGGGCGTACGGACCGGAATTCCGCTGCTGGTCGACAACCCCAAGGAGGTCGGCGCTGACCGGATCGTGAATTGCCTTGCGGCATATCACCGTTTCGGTAATTCCCCCGCGATCGTGGTCGATTTCGGCAGCGCGGTCTGCGTGGATCTGGTCTCGGCGAAGGGGGAGTTCCTCGGCGGCAGCATCGCGCCCGGGGTGGAGATCTCCACCGAGGCGCTGGTCGCGCGCACGGCTCTGCGGCGCGCGGAACTCGCCCGTCCGCGCTCGGTGGTCGGCAAGAACAGCATGGAATGCATGCAGTCCGGTGCGATCTTCGGTTTCGCGGGCCTGGTGGACGGCCTGATCGACCGGATTCGGGACGAGCTGGACGCCTTCGCGGGAGATGACGTCGCGATCGTCGCCACCGGGCCCAGCGCGCCGCTGATCGTGCCCGAATCGGAGACCATCGATCATCACGAGCCGCATCTGACGCACGAGGGCCTGCGTCTGGTCTACGAGCGCAATCAGCAGCGGGCGAGCGGTTCGGCGCGGACTCGACCGGCCAAGTAGCGGGTGGTCGCGCCGTGGTTGTTGCGTCGGCCACACGGTGGTGTGCGCCTCCGCGATCCGCTGCTACTATTGCGCTCGTGTCGCACCGCGTGAGCATCCAGGAGTGTTGTCGAGGCTGATTCGCCTCGGCCGATGTCGGGGCTTCGTATCCGCCCCCGACCGCCACTTCTCCTGGAGCCTCCCTCATGCGTTCCGCAGGTATCACTCGTCCCGCACGCGTCGTCTCGCCGCGTTTCCAGGCACCGAGTTCCCGGCTGTCCGCCGATATCACCGACCGCGCCGTGGCCTCGGCACTGCCGACCCGGCTGCGCCCGGCCGATCTGCTGCGCCTGACCGATGAGGGCGCCGAGGACGTGCTGGCCGGCCGGTACGATCACCTGTTTCCGGCAGGCGGCGTGTGGCCGACCGAGAACCGCTGGGCCACAAGGCTGCTCGCCGACGACGAGGTCGACGTCTGGTTGATCAGCTGGGTGCCGGACCACTCGACCGAACTGCACGATCATGCCGGGTCGCTGGGCGCGCTCACCGTGCTCAGCGGCGCCTTATCGGAATTCCGTTGGAACGGAAGGGAATTACGCGAGCGCACGCTGACCGCGGGCGATCAGGCGTCGTTCCCGCTCGGCTGGGTGCACGACGTCGTGCGTGCTCCGGACCTCGCGCTCGGCGCGAAACCCGAACTGGGGCCGTTGGATCCGACGTTGTCCGTGCACGCGTACTCCCCACCGCTCACCGCCATGTCCTATTACGAGGTCACCGGTCACGGCACGCTGCGCCGGAGCCGGACCGTACTCACCGACGAGCCCGAGCCCGACACGGTCACCAGCGGCGTCCTGCCGTCGAATCCGGGCCCGGCCGCACATACCCCGAAGGCGATGTGAAATGACCCATATGACGATCGACGGCATGCTGGACGAGGCTCGCGCCCAGCTGACGCGGATCTACGCATTCGAATTGCCGCAGGCGATCGAGCGTGGTGCGCTGCTGGTCGATATCCGGCCGCAGGCGCAGCGCGGTAAGGAAGGCACCCTGCCGGGCGCGCTGGTGATCGAACGCAACGTGCTGGAATGGCGGCTGGACCCGACCAGTTCCGCATGCCTGGCCCTGGCCGCGGATCACGACGTGGAATGGATCATCGTGTGCTCGGAGGGCTATACCTCGAGCCTGGCCGCGGCCTCGCTGCAGCGGCTCGGATTGCGCCGGGCCACCGATCTGGTGGGTGGATATCAGGCGCTGAAGGCGGCCGGGCTGCTGTCGGTGGCGGCGGGCGCCACGCACTTCAGCCGTGAGGTCGGCGCGCTGGTCTCCCTGTAATTCTCCCGTTCCCTGGACGAACGGCGGACCGGCGCAATAGATTTCGGTCAGGTGTCCGGAATATCGTGATTCCGGCCCGGTTCGTCGTGCCCGGATATGCCGGCCGGCGTACCCGGAATGCGTCCACGCGGGTTACGCCCCGGTAGTGTTCGGGCGGCGCGCCGAACCATTTCCCGCGCAGGCTAGGGTATGTGCTGTGAGCACGCCGAACACCCCGTCATCCGGCCGCGCCGCGGACTCGAAACCCGCGGGGCAAAGCCGTCCTGCCGCAGCGGAAGTCGATGTCCCCGAGCAGATGCGGATTCGCCGGGACAAGCGGGAGCGGCTGCTCGAGCAGGGAGTGCAGCCGTATCCGGTGGTTGTTCCGCGCACGCATACCCTCGCGGAAATCCGGGCGGCGTATCCCGACCTGGAACCCGACACCACCACCGGCCTCACGGTCGGTATCGCCGGCCGCGTCATATTCGTGCGCAATACCGGCAAGTTGTGCTTCGCCACGCTCCAGGAGGGCGACGGAACCAAGCTGCAGGCGATGATCAGCCTGAACGGCGTCGGCGCCGAAGCGCTGGCGGCCTGGAAGGCCGATGTGGACCTCGGCGAATTCGTATTCGTACATGGTGAGGTGATCTCCTCGCGCACCAGTGGATTGAGCGTCATGGCCGATTCCTGGTCGATGGCGGCCAAGTCGCTGCGTCCGCTCCCGGTCGCGCACAAGGAGATGGGCGAGGAGTCCCGGGTCCGGCAGCGTTATGTGGACCTGATCGTGCGCCCGGAGGCACGGGAAATGGCGCGCACTCGGGTAAAAGTTGTTCGCGCGGTGCGAAATGCGTTGGAGCGCAGGGGTTTCCTCGAGGTCGAGACGCCGATGTTGCAGACTCTGCACGGCGGTGCGGCGGCGCGGCCGTTCATCACCCATTCCAATGCCCTCGATATCGATCTGTACCTGCGCATTGCGCCGGAGCTGTTCCTCAAGCGGTGCGTGGTCGGCGGTATCGAGAAGGTCTTCGAGGTCAACCGCAACTTCCGTAACGAGGGCGCGGATTCCACGCATTCCCCCGAGTTCGCGATGCTGGAAACCTACGAGGCGTACGGTACCTACGACGATTCCGCGCTGATGATGCGGGAATTGATCCAGGAGGTCGCGCAGGAGGTCTTCGGCACGCAGGTGGTGACCTTGGCCGACGGCACCGAATACGATCTGAGCGGCGAGTGGAACACCGTGGAGATGTACCCGTCGCTGTCCGACTCGTTGGGTGTGCCGGTCACTCCGGAAACGACCGTACCCGAATTGCTGGCGCTGGCCGAACAGGTCGGTCTGGAAATTCCGCCGGGCAAGGGCTACGGACACGGCAAACTCGTCGAGGAACTGTGGGAGCACGTCTATGGCGACAAGCTGTACGCGCCGACATTCGTGCGTGACTTCCCGGTGGAGACCTCACCGCTGACCCGGCAGCATCGCAGCCAGGCGGGCGTGACCGAGAAGTGGGATCTGTACGTCCGCGGCTTCGAGTTGGCTACGGGCTATTCCGAACTCGTGGATCCGGTCATTCAGCGCGATCGGTTCATCGATCAGGCGAGATTGGCCGCGGCCGGTGATGACGAGGCGATGCGGCTCGACGAGGACTTCCTCACCGCGATGGAACACGGTATGCCGCCGACCACCGGAACGGGTATGGGAATCGATCGCTTGCTGATGGCGTTGACGGGTCTCGGAATCCGGGAAACGATACTGTTCCCAATTGTGCGTCCCGCGGCGCGCTGAGTGGTACCGATTCATTCCACTGACCCCGGCTTGGAAATTTCCGAATTCGAGGTATTCTCGACTCGGGTATCGGCCTAGTATGCGGGTCGCACGATTTCGAGAGGACGTTCATCTCATGGCAAAGAAGGTCACCGTTAGCCTGATCGATGATGTCGATGGGGAGTCCATCGCGGATGAGACCATCGAGTTCGCGATCGACGGTGTTTCGTACGAGATCGACTTGTCCACGACAAACGCGGCGAAGCTGCGTGACGGCCTGGAAACCTGGGTCGCCAGCGCGCGTCGGGTGAGCGGTCGTCGGCGCGGTAAGGCCGCGGGCGTGAACACCGGCGCGCCGAAGAGCCGCGTGTCGATGGATCGTGAGCAGAGTGCAGCAATTCGTGAATGGGCGCGCCGCAAGGGCCACAAGGTCTCCGCCCGCGGACGTATCTCCGCGGAAATTACCGACGCGTACAACAAGGAAGTCGGCCGCGCCAGCTAGTAGATCGGCCGCCGGGGGGCCGAGGGGTTGTTCCCATTGTGCCGCCGCGGTCCGGAGGAATCGTGCGACATCCGGACAGCGGCGGCGTTTTCATGCATATCGGATATAACCGATACCCACAAATTGTGGGGGGTATCACCTTTACGATCTTGCTCGTGCTGGGAGGGCGCGGCACCATGGAAACTGTGCAGAATACGTCGTTGGTTCCGATGATCGAGGTGTCCCAGCGGTGAGCGATTTCCGGGGATCGTTCCTGCGCTTCGCCGACGACACGGGCCGTCAGCAGGAGTTGACACTCGATCCCGAACAACAGCGCATCACCATCGGCCGCTCCCCGCAGGCGGATCTGACGCTGTCCTGGGATGCCGAAGTCTCGCGGGTGCACGCGGCTGTGGAGTATCTGGGGGCGCAGTGGACGATCGTCGACGACGGTCTTTCTCGCAACGGCACTTTCGTGAACGGCGAGCGCCTGGCGGGCCGCCGCCGCCTGACCGCGGGCGACCGGATCCGGGTGGGTACCTCGCTGGTCTCCTTCCACGACTACAGCGGTACCGCGGACGACGCGACGCGCATCTCCTCCGGCACGTTCCCCACGCTGCGCACGCTGACCGATACCCAACGCTCCGTGCTCATCGCGCTGTGCCGCCCGTACAAGAACAACGCCGGATTCGCCACGCCCGCATCGAATCAGCAGATCGCCGACGAACTGTTCCTGAGCGTCGATGCCATCAAAACCCATCTGCGCACGCTGTTTTCGAAGTTCGGCGTGGAAGACCTCCCGCAGAACCAGAAGCGAGTCCGCTTGGCGGGCCTGGCGCTCCAGAGCGGAATCATCGCCGACCGCGATCTGTAACTTGGTAGCTGTATTTTTGGTCTCCGCTTCGCTCCGACGGGTTTTCGGCGCTGTAAGGCTCGTCGTTCAGCCCTCGAGACTCGG
>CBJNFW010000190.1:0-17163 GCA_966435935.1 uncultured Nocardia sp. | reverse complement strand
GGCCGGTCCCGGTGGGGCCCATCTGCGGTCCGACGGTCTGCACCCCCGGCCCGGTGAACTGCCGCTGCGGCTCCACCGGCACCGCGGGGGAACTGGGCACGGCGAGGGCGCGGCTAGCCGCGGCGGCGAATTCCGCGCACGAGGCGAAACGATCGTCCGGGCGCTTGGCCATGGCCTTGGCCAGCACGGAGTCCATGCTCGGCGGGAGACCGGGCCGGACCTTGCTCAGCGGCGGCGCGGGCTCCTGCAGATGTCCGCGGATCACCGCGGCGGGGTTCGACGCGGCGAACGGACCGGTACCGGTGAACAACCAGAACAGACTGCACGCCAGCGAGTACTGATCCGCCCGGCCGTCCAGGTCGGCGCCGGTCAGCTGTTCGGGCGAGGCATAGGCCAGCGTCGCGGTGAACGTGCCGGTCTGGGTCAGGTGGCCGCCGTCGTCACGCAACCGGGCGATGCCGAAGTCGGTGAGATAGACCCGCTCCCCCTTACCGCCGGTCGAGCGGGCCAGCAGCATGTTCGCGGGCTTGACGTCGCGGTGCATGACGCCGTTGCCGTGCGCGTAGTCCAACGCCTCGGCGACCTCGCCGATGATCTGTACCGCGCGTTCGGGCGGGAGTCTGGTCGGGTCCACACTGGCGGCGTCGATGCCGTCGATGTACTGCATCGAGATCCACAGCTGACCGTCCTCGAGTCCACGGTCGTAGACGGTCACGATATTGGGGTGGTCCAACTGGGCGACCAGATCGGCCTCGCGCTCGAAGCGGGCGCGAATCTCCTGATCGGATACCATTTCACGGTTGAGCAGCTTGAGCGCGGTCTTGCGCGGCAGACGGGGATGTTTGGCCAGATAGACCGAACCCATGCCGCCGCGGCCGAGCAGTTGCTCGACGAGATATCCGGCGAAGACCTCACCGTTGGCCACCATGATGTCCGCTCCCACTTCCCGTGCCGCGCACCGGGACCCGCCAGCGCACGGCCGTGTACCGCATGAACTCCGTCGCCGTTACGAGCCGACCACGGGAAACACCGAAACCATAGCAGCCCCGGCGAATCCGCACGGCCCGGCAGCGCGAACCCCGGCGCGGCCGCATCGCACGATTTCGATGCGGGTCGACCGCCCCGGTGGAACCGGCGGAAACGGGCTGTTCCGCGCCCCGGCGGAAGCTGTCGGTGGGTACCGATACGCTCGACCCCATGCGCATTGGAGCACACGTCAGACAGGACAGTGATCCGATCGGCTTCGGCGAGAAACTGGGCGCCGAGGTCATCCAGATGTTCGTGGTGGATCCGCAGAGCTGGGACAAACCCCAGCCGCATCCGCTGGCCGAGCAGATCAAGGCCAGCCCGATCGACGTGGTGGTGCACTCCTCGTATCAGATCAACGTGGCCAGCACCAACAACCGGCTGCGCATGCCCTCGCGGCAAGCGGTGGCGCTGCAGGCGCGGGCGGCGGCCGATCTGGGTGCGTTCGGGCTCGTCGTGCACGGCGGGCACGTGCGCTCGGACGCGGAGATCGAGGCCGGTATCACCAACTGGGGCAAGCTGTTCGAGCGTCAGCGGGACAAGGGCGGTTTCGCGGTACCCATCCTGATCGAGAACACCGCGGGCGGAAACCACGCCATGGCGCGGTATTTCGACTCCATCGCCAAACTCTGGGACGTCGTCGGCGAGTACGACGCGGGATTCTGCCTGGACACCTGCCACGCCTGGGCGGGCGGCGAGGAGCTCGTCGGCGTGGTGGACCGCATCAAGGCCATCACCGGCCGCATCGATCTGGTCCATCTGAATTCCTCACGCGACGAATTCAATTCGGGTGCGGATCGGCACGCCAATTTCGCCGAGGGCACCATCGACCCGCAACTGCTGGCCGAGGTCTGCCGCACCGCCGGTGCGCCGGTGGTACTGGAGACTCCGGCCGAGGGCGTCGCCGAGGACCTTGCCTACCTACGCGAACATCTGGGCTGAGCCACAGCGTTCGGATCCTGCTGACCGCAAATCTGGTTCGCCTCACCCCGCCGATGATGTGCTGCTCGTGCACCACAGATCCGAGCGAAAGGCTCCTCATGTCCGTCGATCACGCAGTAGAAACCGACACAGCCGTGCAGGTCGTCAAGCTCGGCACCCACATCGGCGCACGCATCGACGGCGTCCGGCTCGGCGGTGAGCTGTCCGCGCCGGCCGTCGAGGCGATCCGCGCGGCGCTCAACGAGCACAAGGTGATCTTCTTCCGCGGTCAGGAGCACCTCACCGAGGACGGCCAGTACGCGTTCGCGGAACTGCTGGGCACCCCGACCACACCGCATCCCACGGTCACCTCCCAGGGCGTCCGTTCGCTGGCCATCGACTCCGACACCGGACGGGCGAACAGCTGGCACACCGACGTGACCTTCGTGGACCGGGTGCCCAAGGCTTCCATTTTGCGCGCGGTCACCCTGCCCAGCTACGGCGGCTCGACCACCTGGGCCTCCACCGTGGCCGCGTACAACTCGCTGCCCGATCCGCTCAAGCGGCTCGCGGAGAGTTTGCGCGCGGTGCACACCAACGCCTACGACTACGCCGCCAGCCACGGATCGGACGCCGAGTCGAAGTACGGTGCGCAGGCCAACGACAAGACGCGCAAGCACCGCGAGGAATTCGTGTCCACCTACTACGAGACCGAACATCCCGTGGTGCGTGTACACCCCGAAACCGGTGAACGAGCCCTGCTGCTGGGACATTTCGTGAAGCACTTCGTGGGCCTGAACAACACCGAATCCCAGGCGCTGTTCCGGTTGTTCCAGGATCGGGTGACCCGGCTCGAGCACACCACCCGCTGGAACTGGTCGCTCGGCGACGTCGCGATCTGGGACAACCGCGCGACCCAGCACTACGCCATCGACGATTACGACGGCGCCGAACATCGCAAACTGACCCGCATCACGCTCGCGGGTGACATCCCGGTCGGTGTCGACGGGAAGACCAGTACGGTGATCGCCGGTAACGCCGAGCACTACTCGGTGGTCGAACAGGCCGCCTGAGTCCGAGGGGCCCCGACGGCCGGGGTCGCAACGGCGAATCCTTATAAGCTGCTGTGACTTTCGGCCGTTTCGGCAATCGCTCGGTAGGCTGGCACGCGGGTCGGGGCCCCAGAGAGGAGTCCTGTCGTGAGTGTCCGCAAGGCCGGAGACGCCACCATCTCGGCCGATCGAATCCGAAGTCGCCGGTTGGCATCTGCCGCTCTGCTCGTGACCCTGCCCACCGCCGCGGTGGCGTTGGCTGTGATCGCACAGGCGCAGACGCCGACAGACGCGACACCCTCCGCGCCACCGCCGATCGTCACCACCACCCCTGCGCTCCCGCCGCCGACGACCGCGCCTCGGCCGCCCGCCGCCGAACCTCCGAAAGTCCCGTCTCCGACGCCGGTGACCCCCACCCCGGCACATACGACTCCCAACCCGCCGCGCACGAGTCCTACCCGGCCGCCGGTCAGCACGCCTCCGGTGAACTGCGGTGTGCCGCCGTGCAGTCCGGACGGCTACGGTGTGGACGGTTTCAACCAATTCGGATACGACCGCTCGGGTTATGACCGTTGGGGCTACGACCGCTCCGGATACGACCGCTTCGGTTACGACCACTCCGGCTACGACCACACCGGACACGACCGCAACGGGCACAGCCGAGACCACACTTCGCCCGCACCGGTTCCTTCCCCGCCGCGTCCGCCACTGCCGTTCACCGGTAGCGCCGGGCTGTAGCGACGCACCCCCCAGCTGGTTGAATCAATGCCATGGAGATTCGGCCGCTGGACGGAGTCCGGGTATTGGAGCTGGGCAATTACATCGCGGCGCCGACCGCCGGGCGAATCCTCGGTGATTTCGGCGCCGAGGTGATCAAGGTCGAGCGGCCGAAAACCGGTGACGAGCTACGCAATTGGCGGCTGTACGGCGGGGACACCTCGATGCTGTACCGGACGGTGAACCGGAACAAGAAGTCCATCGCCTTGGATCTGCGGTCCGAGGCGGGCCGGGCGATCGTGCTGGATCTGGTTTCCCGATCCGATGTCCTGCTGGAGAATTTCCGGCCCGGCATGCTGGAGAAGTGGGGACTGGGCCCGCGCGAGTTGAATGCGGCCAATCCGAATCTGATCCTCACCCGGATTTCCGCCTACGGTCAGACCGGTCCGCTGGCACAGCGACCCGGATTCGCGGCGGTGGCCGAGGCCGTGGGCGGTCTGCGCGAACTGGTCGGCGACCCGGATCGGCCGCCGGTGCGGGTGGGCGTGTCCATCGGCGATTCGATCGCCGGGATCTACGCCGCCTTCGGCACCGTGATGGCGTTGTTCCAGCGCGAGCGGTCCGAGGAGACGATTCCGTTGCCGCACCGACTGATCGACGTCGCGCTCAACGAGTCGATCCTGTCGGTGATGGAATCGCTCGTACCCGACTACTACGCGTACGGCATCGCCCGCGAACGGGTCGGCGGGCGGATGGAGGGAATCGCCCCCAGTAACGCCTACCCGTGCTCGGACGGGTTCAGCATCATCATCGGCGGTAACGGCGATGCCATCTTCCAGCGCTATATGCGGGTCATCGAGCGACCCGATCTGGCCGCCGATCCGGAACTGGCCGACAACGCCGGTCGCTGGAGGCATCGCGAACGCCTCGACGCCGCCATCGCCGAATGGACGCGGGCCCGCACTCGCGACGAGGCGCTGGCGATCCTGGAGCAGGCGGGCATTCCGTCCGGCCCGATCTACACCGCGGCCGATATAACCACCGACGCACAATACCTGTCGCGCAACATGATTCAGCACTTTCCGGTGGATGTCGGCGAATCCGAGCCGAAGCAGGTGGGTTTCACCGGCATCGTGCCGGTGATCGGCGAGACGTCGCTGCCCATCCGCAGTGTCGGCCCGGATCTGGGCGAGCACACCCACGAGGTGCTCGCCGGACTGCTGGGCATGTCGGACGAACAGATCCGCGCGTTGGAGGTGGACTGACACCGCGGCGCCACCACTGAATCACTCTGCCGGGAAATCCATTTCCGCATTCTGACCGGGAACCAGCGGGAAGTACGCCAGGAAGGTGACATCCTCGTCCAGGGCGTCGAATCGCGCGATCCGCGCGCCCTGGGGTTCGAAGAACACGTCACCGGGCCCGAGCGTGCGCACCTGCTCACCCTCGATCTGGTACGCCACCCTGCCGGACACGATATTCCCGACCACCGGCCCGTTGTGCACATGCAGCCCCGCCGCGACGCCCGCGGGCATCCGGATCCGGCGCACCTCGATCCGATCCGCCGCGACCACCGGCGACAGTACAGCGGTCAGCTCGATCGTCCGGGTGACCGCGGATAAACCCTGTTCCGACATGGCGCTCAGTCTATTGGCGCGCCACGGAAACGGCCGTGCGCGGGAAGCGGGAAGCGCCCAGACCGCCTCCGCCAGGCAGCTTCCTCGGCAGGGCACCCGGGCAGGCGCTTCGCTCGGCGCACAGTTTCGCCCCTGATCGACCGGTACCACCGGCGCCTTACCGCGCGACGCCATTCGTCCCGAGGGGGCCGCACCAGGCAGACGAGCCACGCCGAATGTGCCAGTGCCATGACCGAATCCGCGCCCATGCCGAAGGCGCTGCCGCCGCCGATCCGCCATCGTGAGCCGGCAGATGCCTCACTCCGGCAGTCCGAGCCGCGTGGTCAGGCCGTCGAGGATGCAGCCCAGGGTCCATTCGACCGGCTCGTCGGGTCCCGCGCCGGTGCGCCCCTGGAACCAGCGGCCGAAGGACGGGTAACGGCCTTCGGCGAGAATCGGTTCCAGGACTGGGCGGGCGGCGGCGGCCAGTTGGGCCTCGGTGTGCAGACCGACGCGTACGCGCATCCGCTGTTCGTGCGCCAATTGCAGTGCGGCACCGAAGAGATGGCCGTCCACCGCGCCGGTGATCAACGATAACTCATCGGCCGTGCGCCCCAGCGGTTCCAGCATCGCGAACCGGAAATCGAAGTAGCGCAGCGCGTTCGGACCCAACGGCGGGCGGGTGTGCACGAGTTCGCCGAACCAGAGATGGCGCTGCAGCACCGCCCAGCTGGCCCGCGCGAGCTGTTCCAGGCCCGAACGCCAGTGCGCCACAGGTTCATCGGGCAGCGGTATCTCACCGTAGACGGCGTCGATCATCAGATCCACCAGACCGTCCTTGCTGCCGACGTAGCGGTACAGCGACATCGGAGTCGACGCGCCCACGGCCGAGGCGACGCGGCGCATGGTCAGCGCCGGCGTGCCCTCGGCATCGGCGATCGCCAGGGCCGCGCGCAGGATGCCCGCGCGGCTCAGGCTGGTCGTCGGTCTTCCGGGCGGTTCGGGCAGGGTCCAGATCAGCGGGCCCGGGGTCTCCTCGGCCATTGCACCTCCTCGAGAATCCGTCCCTTGCCCGGCATTCAACCATTGGTGTACACGTACATATGATGTACGACGTACACGAACCGCGAGTCCTCATCGTCGGCGGCGGACTCGTCGGCCTCACGGCCGCGCTGTTCCTGCGGTATCACGGTGTGCCGTCGTTGCTGGTGGAGCGGCGCGCGAGCACCTCCCCGCAACCCAAGGCCCGGCGCATCACCATCCGGACCATGGAATTGCTCGACCAGGTCGGCATCGGCGAGGCGGTCCTGGACGCGGCGCGCGATCTGGCCGCGCATCAGGCCATGGCCGCCGGGCCGACGCTGACCCGCGCCGCCCGCCTGCCCTTCACCCTGCCGGGCGGGGTTCCCGACTGGGCGGCCGTCACCCCGTCCACGGCTTGTCTGTGCGCACAGGACCTGCTCGAGCCGACGCTGCGCGCGCTGGCAACCGAACGCGGCTGCGATATCCGCTTCGGCGTCGAATGCGTCGAATTCGCCCAGGACGCAACGGGTGTCGCGGTGACGCTGCGCAGCGCCGACGGAGATGTCCGGCGAATCCGGGTGAGCTATCTGATCGCCGCCGACGGGGCCGCGAGCCCGATCCGGGAACGCCTGGACATCCCGCGCAGTGGCCGCGGCACCCTCGGCCGGGCGGTGAACGTCTATTTCCACGCCGACCTGTCGAATCTGGTGCGGGGCCGCGAATTCAATCTCTGCCAGATCGAGAACGACCGCGTACCAGGCGCATTCATGTCCGTAGACGGCGCGCGACGGTGGATCTTCAGCAGTTCGCACGATATCGACCGGCCGGCGCGGGACTGGCCGCAGGCACTGCGGACCGCGATCGGCGACCCGGCCATCGATGTCGAGGTGGTGAGCGTATTGCCCTGGGAACCAGGGATGTTCGTCGCGGACCGATATCGCGAGGGCAGGATTTTCCTGGCCGGTGACGCCGCCCACGTGATGCCGCCGTATGCTGCCGCGGGCGCGAATACCGGCATCCAGGATGTGCACAACCTCGCCTGGAAGCTGGCCGCGGTCCTGCGCGGTGCAGCCGGGGCGGAACTACTGAATTCCTACCAGGCAGAACGTCATCCGGTCGGTTGGTTCACCGCCGACCAATCCAGCATTCGCGGCGGCGACCTGCGTACCATGGCCCACCGCTCGACCGACGACACACCCCTGGCCGACCCGATCGCCTTGATCCTCGGGCAGCGCTACCCGTCCGGCGCCTTCATCGACGACCACAGCGCGCACACCCTGACCCGACTGGATCTGACCGGACAGCCGGGCACCCGGGTGCCACACCTGTCCCTATCCGACGGCCGCTCCACCCTCGACCTCTCCGGCCCGGGATTCGCACTGCTCACCGGTCCGCGAGGGGATCCTTGGCAAACGGCGCAACGATCGGTGGCCGCACTCGGCGCACGCAGCGAAACCGTCTGTCCGGCAACGGATACAACTCACCCCGAGGCATCACGGACCCGAACTCGCGCACCGCGGCGCCACGTGCCGGTGTCGGTGCACACGCTGGACGAAAACTGGTGCGCGGCAGCGGGTATCACCGCCTCCGGTGCGCTGCTGCTACGTCCCGATCAGATCGTCGCGTGGCGCGTCCGGACCGCACCGAAAGATCCCGCGGCGGCACTGGAAGCGGCACTCGACCGAATCCTGGCCGCGCCGCAACAACGCCGAGCATCAACGGTGCGAGCCGAATCACCGCGATAAGACGGCCGGACGGAATCTGCCCGGTATCGGTGGGCGTGATCCACACACCCACCGATACCGGGCACGTAATTCCTTGTCACCCAACGGATTTCCCGCAGGCGTTCAGCGAACCGCGCGTTCAGGCCGATCCGTGCGCATCGGCCCTGAGCTTCAACAGCACCAATCCGGCGGTGCTGGCGAGGATCAGACCGGCGACGGTGACCAGGACGCGAAGGTCGACAATGCCCATCACCGCTCCCGCCATGCCGCCTGCGAAGATCACCCAGGCCACGAGGCGCGAGACGATCGCCCAGACCGAGCGCGCGGATTCGGCTGCGGCCGAATCACTCTGGGGCGCCGCGCCCAGGGGGGTCGTCGAGAAAGCTCCCATCACCACTCCTCGATGACGCCGCCGGAGCCGTGAATCTCACGGTATCCCCCGGCATATTGGAGGCGTCTCACGTGTAACTTTGCCCACACGCTACGGCTCCGTTGCAAAATCTCCACCCGACACGCGTACGACACGCCGAAGTTATCGTTTCGTTATCTGACTCGAAATTGTTTTACAATTGGGGTCGGTATTTTGCTGTGCGCAGCTTCATCTGGCCCTCGACCCCGGCGCTCGGATAATGTGAGGCCGACTCGAGAACAGACTCGAGAACAGTTCGAGGAGCTAGGCACCAATGCACGGCAGTAGGGCGGAGTCGGGGGATAACGCCGAGGACATCCCGCACCGCCTGACCGCCAAGGTGGCAGGCCCGGCGATCGCCGCGGGCGCAATCTCGTTGGGGCTGGTACTGATCGGAGCGTGCGGACTCGGGCAGCACGACGTCTACGTCGCACCACCGCCGCTCAGCGCCGACGGCCAGGTCGCCACCGGCACCCGCGCGCCGAGCGCGACCTCGTACGTCGTGGTCATCCCCCCGTCGCCGTCGTGGCACATCGCGGCCAAGACCACACCGCGCAGCACCTCGACGACCTCGCCGTTCCCTTCCTACCCGGCCGATATGCCGACACCTCCGGTCGGGACGACGACGGTGACCACGGATCCGTTCGACGAACAGACCTTCGACCCGCCGTCCTACGTCGCGCCGCCGACGACCACCACCGATCCGTTCGACGAGAGCACGACCACCACGGCGGTGACGACCGATCCGCAGTTCCCCCACCACCGGTTGCCGTCCGAGGAGGGCGACAACTGACCGCGGAACGGCCGTCACCGGGGTCGCGCTACAGCTCGACCAGGTCGTAGTCGCCGAGCCGATCGGTCAGTAGCCGCAGATGTTCGAATCCGCCGCCGAACGTGTGCTCGATGGCGGTGAGCCGCGCTGCGTAGTGGCTGACCGGATACTCGGTGGTGATGCCGATACCGCCGTGCATCTGGATCGCCTCCTGGCCGATGTGCCGGGCCGACCGGCTCACCTGCAGGCGAGCCCGGGAGGCCACGGCCGGATCGGGTTCGTCCTCGGTGAGCGACGCGGTGGCGTACAGGCTCATGCTGCGGGCCAGTTCCAGCGAGACGTACATATTCGCCGCACGCTGGGTGAGCGTCTGGAACTTGGACAGCGTGACCCCGAACTGCTTGCGGGTCTTCAGATAATCGGTGGTCAACCGCAACGCCTCGGCCATCGCGCCGACCGATTCCGCGCACAGACTCGCCTGCGCCTGCGCGATCTGCGCCGCGATCGCCGCCGAGGCGTCACCCGGCTCGCCGAGCAATTCGGCCGGAGCCGAGTCGAATTCGATCTGCGCGCCGCGCAGGCCGTCGAAGGTGCGGTACGGCGTGCGGGTCGCGGCATCGGCCGCGACCAGGAACAGCCCGGTGCCGCCACCGGGCAGCGTCGCGCTGACGACCAGCAGGTCCGCGCAATCGCCGTGCGGCACCGGGTTCTTCACGCCCGTGATCCGGTAGCCGTCACCATCGGCTACCGCGCCGACCGCCGAACCGGTTGCGGGCCAGCGCGTTCCGGGCTCGTCATGAGCGAAGGCGAGAAGCGTTCCGCCGGAGACGACCTCGGGCAGCACCCGGCTGCGCTGTTCGGCGGTACCTACCCGGGCGATCAACCCGCCGGGCAGCAACACCGCATCCAACAGCGGTTCGGGCGCGAGCCGTCGGCCGATCTCCTCCATGACCACCATGGTCTCCACCGGACCGGCGCCCACGCCGCCGTCCTCCTCGCTGAAACTCAGTCCCAGCACGCCCAATTCGGCCAGCTGACCCCACACCTGCCGGCTCCAGCCCAGCTCGGTGTCGAGCACCTTCAGCCGGGACTCCGGGTCGTAGCTGCGGGCCAGCAGGTCGCGGACGGTGTCGCGCAGCAGCCCCTGTTCATCGGTGAGTTCGAAATCCATGGCTGCGCCTCACAATCCGAGGATGGTGGAGGCGATGATGGTGCGCTGCACCTCACTCGATCCTCCGTAGATGGTGGTCTTGCGGAAGTTCAGGTAACCCGGGCCGCTGCGCTGTGCCCAATCGGGCGAGGCGATGGCCTCGGCGTCGACCGGCAGCGAGTCCGGGCCCGCGATATCCAGCAGCAGCTCGGTCGCGGCCTGCTGTAGTTCCGAACCACGCAGTTTGAGCACCGATGAGACCGGATTCGGTTTGCCCTCGGCCGAATTGGCCACCACCCGCAGCAGGGTCAGCTCCAGGGCCAGCAGCTCGTTCTCCAGCTCGGCCACCCGCGCGCCGAACACCGGATCCGCGAGCAGCGTGCCCGAGCCGATCTTCGTCTGCGCCGCATACTCTTTCGCGACCGCGAGCTTGACCTTGGTGCGACCGACACCGGTGATACCGGTGCGCTCGTTGCCGAGCAGGAACTTCGCGTAGGTCCAGCCCATGTTCTCCTCGCCGACCAGCTGATCGGCGGGCACCCGGACGTTCTCGAAGAAGACCTCGTTGACCTCGTGATGGCCATCGATCAACTTGATCGGGCGGATCGTCACACCGGGGGTCTTCACATCGAACAGCAGCAGGGAGATGCCGGCCTGTTTCTTGGGCGCGTCCGGATTCGTGCGCACCAGGCAGAAGATCCAGTCGGCGTACTGGGCCAGCGTGGTCCAGATCTTCTGGCCGTTGACGATGTAGGAGTCGCCGTCGCGCACCGCGGTGGTGCGCAGCGAAGCCAGATCCGAACCGGCATCGGGTTCGGAGAAGCCCTGGCACCACCAGATGTCCAGGGCTGCGGTAGGCGGCAGGAAGCGCTCCTTCAGTTCCGGCGAGCCGAACTGGGCGATCACCGGGCCGATCATGTTGGCGTTGAAGGTCAGCGGTTCGGGCACACACGCCAGCTGCATCTCGTCTTCCCAGATGTGACGCTGCAGCGGCGTCCAATCCTTGCCACCCCACTCGGCGGGCCAGTTCGGCACCGCGAGACCGTTTTCGTGCAGGATCTTGTGCGCGGTCACGATATCGTCGCGGGAGAGTTCCCGGCCGTATTTCACCTTGTCCCGGATCTCGGCCGGAATCTCGGTCCGGTAGAACTTGCGCAGTTCATCCCGGAAGGCCACCGCATCGGGTGCCAAAGCAAGTTTCATGGGCGTCTCCCACCGTGTTGGATTTCCGGACTCAAACCTACTCCCCGGTAATCCGGTGCTGTCGGATGGATCACAGCGTGCCCGTTCCTCCCGGGCGCGACGGGAATGCCGGTCCACCCGACTCGACCGGCTGCCAACTGGTAGGTTGCTCCGGAAGCAGGCTGCGGTCGTCCGGCTGACCGGACGGATCCGGCGGCCGACCGGTTCACGATCAAGGAGTTCGACGAGTGAACGGCAGGATCATCGCGCGTCTGGCCGCGGTCGCGGCTTGTGCCGCAATCGGAACCGCGACCGGGCTCGGCACCGCCACCGCCGCGCCGAGTGCTACCGACACCGCGATCGATCACCTCACCACGGCCGTCGGCTCCGATACCGCCGCCCGGAAAGCGGTGCGCACCCTGGCCGAATCCGCGCATCTGCTGACCGCCGCCAAACTCGATCACATCGCGGGCGCGTTCCAGCCGTTCTGGTTCTCCTCGCCCACGTTCGGCTGCCCCGGCAACCCGGTCACCATGACGGTCGCTTCGGGCGTCGCCGGATCCAACGGGGCGAACAACGGTCTGCACGGCGGCTACGGCACGCTGCGTTTCCAGGCCACGCCCGCCACCCCCGGCTATGCCATCGGCTCGGGCCTGAGCGTCGCCTGGCTCAACACCGGCAACGGCCGCAGCGGCGTCAGCCCGCTCGACGATATGACCCAGTACCACTTGCCGGGACTGTCCAAAACGGTCGCGACCGGCCCCGGCACCGTCGTCGCGGTGCTCTGGGGAGGGATGTCCTACCCCGGTGGCACCTGCGTCATCACTCCCACGGTCGGCGCCTTCACCGTCTACAACGCGCCCGCCTCGAACTTCAACGACCCCATTCCCGATCCGACCACTCCGGCGGCCCCCAAGCCCGCCCCGAATCAACCCGTCCCCGGCGGCGTCCCCTCGGGCCCGCACAGCGCCCGCTAGTCCGCGCCCCCACCGCACCAGCTCCGTGTTCACGGGGCGCTCACCGATGACGCCACAGGTCCTCCGCGGACCGAGACGCGATCACCTCCCAACCACCAACCCGAAGCTCACGTCTCCCGACAACAACACGCTGAAGACGCGAAGCGGTGAACGAGCGGCCGCACCCACCTCCCCAACCGCCGGCCCGACACGCAAGTCTCCCGGCACCCGACGAAACGCTGAAGTCCCGGAGAGGCGGAGGAGTTCAGGCACGCGGTTTGCGGCGATCGAAGCGCTTGGGTTCGCGCCGCGGTCCGCGAGCCAGCGGACGGTGCCCGGGCGGGCCCTGGTCGAGCTGAAGCTGGATGAGCACGCCGCTGATCCTGGTGCGGCGCAAAGCTTCCAGAGTTTCCGGGGGTAGGTCCGCCGGTAACTCGACGAGGCTGTGATCGGGCCGGATGCTGATGTGACCGAAATCGCTGCGGCGCAGGCCGCCCTCGTTGGCGATGGCGCCGACGATCGCGCCGGGAACAACGCGGTGACGCTTGCCGACGGCGATACGGTAGGTCGCCATATCCGCGCCGGTGCTGCGATGTTTGCTCGGCCCGGCCTGACGGCGGTCCTCGCGCTCGTCGAAGTTGCGCGGAACCCGTTCGCGCCGTTGCCTTTCCGGCTCCGGCTCGGCTTCCATGAAGAAGTTGTCGCCGTCGTTCGAGCCGACCGCCAGCGCGGCGGCGATATCGACCAGCGGGATGTTGTGCTCGGCCTCGTAGTCCTCGATGAGCTTGCGGAACAACGCCAGATTGTCCGAGGAGAGATTCTCGGTGATGGCGTCCTGGAATTTCACCACCCGCTGCGCGTTCACATCGTCCACGCTGGGCAGCTGCATCTCGGTCAGCGGCTGACGGGTGGCGCGCTCGATCGCGTCGAGCAGACGGCGTTCGCGCGGCGCGACGAACAGCAGCGCCTCACCCGTGCGGCCGGCCCGGCCGGTGCGCCCGATCCGGTGCACATAGGACTCGGTGTCGTGCGGGATGTCGTAGTTGAGCACATGCGAGATGCGGTCCACATCCAGCCCGCGCGCGGCCACATCGGTGGCGACCAGAATGTCGACCGCACCGGACTTGAGCTGCCCGATGGTGCGCTCGCGCTGATTCTGCGCGATGTCGCCGTTGATCGCGGCGGCCGAGTAGCCGCGTGAACGCAGCTTCTCGGCCAGCTCCTCGGTGGCCTGCTTGGTGCGCACGAAGATGATCATCGCCTCGAAGGATTCGACCTCGAGGATCCGGGTGAGCGCGTCGAGCTTGCGCTGATAGGACACGTGCACCCAACGCTGGGTGATGTTGCTGGCGGTGGTGGTCTTGGCCTTGACCGTGATCTCCACCGGGTCGTGCAGATACTGCTTGGAGATCTTGCGGATCGCGCTCGGCATGGTCGCCGAGAACAGCGCGACCTGCTTTTCGGCGGGTGTATCACGCAGAATGCGCTCCACATCCTCCTGGAAGCCCATCTTCAGCATCTCATCGGCCTCATCGAGCACCAGATACTGCAGCTGTGACAGATCCAGCGTGCCGCGCTCGAGGTGATCGATGACCCGGCCGGGCGTACCGACGACGACCTGCGCGCCGCGCCGCAGCCCCGACAGCTGCACCGCGTAGTTCTGCCCGCCGTAGATCGGCAGCACATGCACGCTCGGCAGATGCGCGGAGTAGCGGCCGAACGCCTCGGCCACCTGGATCGCCAGCTCGCGGGTCGGGGCCAGGACCAGCGCGCGCGGGCTCTTGGAAGGGCGGCCCTCGGTACTGGCCAGACCCATCAGGATCGGGATGGCGAAGGCGGCCGTCTTACCGGTGCCGGTCTGCGCCAGGCCCACCACGTCGGCCCCCGCGATGAGCGGAGGAATCGTGGCGGCCTGGATCGGCGACGGCGACTCGTAGCCGACGTCGGCGATGGCCGACAGAATGCGGTCATCGATGCCGAGATCGGCGAAGGACGGGTCGGCGGCGTCCCTCTCGTCGGACCGGGAATCGCTGTCGACCTCTGAGGTATTCATTGACCAGCAGTTTACTGCGTGCTGGTGGTCACCCCGACCATCGGGCCAATACGGTGAGACGTATGCAACCGCAGCAGCCGCCTGTCACCGTCACCGCCGCGAGCCCTTCGACGCGGCCGACCAGCAGCTCCGACGCCTCGCCGCCCCCGAAGGCCCTGGACCTCGCGGTGGTGCAGTTCGATCCCTACACCGACAAGGACGCCAATCTGGTGATGCTGCGCGACCACGTGCGCGCGGCCGCCGAACGCGGCGCGCGGGTCGTGGTCGCCCCGGAGTATTCGATGTTCGCGGTGACCCGGCTCGATCAGCGCGTGATCGAGGCGGCCGAACCGCTCACCGGGCACTATGTCACCGGTCTGCGCGGGCTGGCCGCCGAATTCGGGGTGCACCTCGTCGCCGGCGTGGTGGAGACGGGCGGACCGTCCGGTCTGGTCTACAACACGCTGGTCGCCGCCGCGCCCGACGCCGAATTCGCGGCCGTCTACCGCAAGGTTCATCTCTACGACGCTTTCGGCTTCCGCGAGTCGGACATCGTGCTGCCCGGCCCGATCACCACACCGGCGACCTTCACCGCGGACGGCGTCGTCTTCGGCCTGCAGACCTGTTTCGATCTGCGTTTCCCGGAGGGTTTCCGGCGCCTGGCCGCCGCCGGTGCGCAGGTGTTACTCCTTCCCGCCCAATGGATCCCGGGACCGGACAAGGTCGAGCAGTGGTCGACGCTGCTGCGCGCACGGGCCATCGAGAACACCGCCTACGTCGCGGCCGCCGACCATGCCGCGCCGCGGGGTGCGGGCTGGTCGATGATCGTCGATCCGACGGGCATGGTGCTCGCCGAACTCGGCGAGGGCACCGGCATCGCCACCGCTCGCATCGAACCCGATCACCTGAACAAGGTCCGGACCTCGAATCCGAGTCTGGCGCTGCGGCGGTTCGGTGTCGGCGAACTAGACTGACAGGCACCATGATCTATCCCGATCGGATTGCTGCCGGTCGCTCGCTGGGTGGGTCGCTGATGCACCTGCGAGCGTCGAACCCGCTGGTGCTGGGATTGCCGCGAGGCGGAGTCCCGGTCGCGGCGGGCGTGCACGCGGTAATCGGCGGCCAGGTCGACATCCTGCTCGTCCGCAAGCTCGGGGTGCCGTGGCAGTCGGAGCTGGCGATGGGCGCGATCGGCGAGGGCGGGGCGCGGGTGATCAACGAGGACGTCATCCGCCAGACCGGCGTCGGCCCCGATCAACTCGCCGCGGTCGAGGACGAGGAACGTGCGGAACTCGCACGGCGGCAACGGATTCTGCGCGGCGGACAGCCACGCATAGCATTGACCGACCGCTCGGTGGTGATCGTCGACGACGGGATGGCCACGGGCGCGACGGTCGCGGTCGCCTGCCGGGTCGCCGAAGTCTGCGCGCCGCAACGGCTGACCGTGGCCGTGCCGGTTTCCTCGGTCGAGGCGCTGCGCCGCGTCGGCGAACTGGCCGACGAGCTCATCTGCCCGCTGGTCCCCCGCGTTCTGGGCGGCGTCGGCGGGGCGTACCGGGATTTCCACCAACTCTCCGACGAGGAAGTCGTCGACCTGCTGCGCGACTCGGCCGGGCCGGACGCATCACCAGACTCCGGCCTCGGCGACGACGCGTTCGGCCGCGGTGAGCATCGGCCGTAGCGCGGCGGTGAACTCCTGCGCGGTCGCCGGGACGATATCGACCTCGGTGCGGGTGTGCACGGTGTAGCGGCCGTCGCCGACCACATCGATCCAGCACAGCACGCCCAGCGGGCGCACATCGCCGTTACCGCGGCGCGCGGAGACGATGATCTGACCGATCCCGTCGCGGGGCTGTTTGAGCAGGCGGCGGATGCGGGCCGGGGCGGATGGACCGGAGACCGGCACCGTGACCAGATCGCGGCTGTCCTCACGGACGCGGCCCACCGGGGCGGTATACCGCGGCCCGGTGCCCGCGACGTTCTCGGGGAGCATCGAGATGACCCGGGGCGCAAGGGATTTCGCATTACCTACGAACAAGCGGATATCCGAGCCGCGGTCCGGTGTCACGCCCGCGCGCTGCGCGGCCACCACGGTGACGTGTCCGGAGCCCGCGCCGAGCACCCGCACCGGCATCGCGTCCGGCTCCGGCCCCTGCCTGCCGAAGACCTCGACCCGGACATCGGGGCGGGCCAACACCCGCAACGCCGCTTCCAGATCGGGATCCAGTGTGCGCGAACACCATTCGTTCAGCTCCGGCAGTTGTGCGGTGCGTTCGCCGCTGTCCCGGGCGGAGAGTCGGACGGCGAGCGGATAGGGGATCCGGTCGCCGTCGGTGCGCTCCCAGGCCAGTGCGAACTGGTCGGGTGTGAGCGTCCATTTCACCGGCGGCGGCCCACCGTACACTCGATTCCCGACCCGGCCGCCGGCTCAGTCCTCATCGTCGAGCCACTCGCCGACGACCGGCGGCGTAGTCGGATCCAGCTGCCCGACCAGGTCGGTCTCGGGCTCGGCGGGCTCGAGGTAGGTCGGATCGCCGAAGTCCGGGTAGTAGTCCTCGTCGTCCTCGTACTCGTCCTCCGGGG
>CBJNFW010000189.1:0-17285 GCA_966435935.1 uncultured Nocardia sp. | reverse complement strand
ATCGCACACACACCACGATCGAGGGTATCGAGGGATCGAACGACCATAGGAATCCGCACCCCGGCCTCAGCCGAGTATCGAGGCCAGGGTCTTGCGTTCGAGGAATTCCTCCAGACCGGCGACGCCCATTTCGCGGCCGATGCCGGACTGCTTGTAACCGCCGAAGGGCGCGTCGGGGAAGAAGTAGTTGCCGCCGTTGATGCTGAACGTGCCGGTGCGGACCCGGCGGGCCACCGCGAGGGCGCGCTCGTGGTCCGCGCTGAACACCGCCCCGGACAGGCCGTAGGCGGAGTTGTTCGCGATGCGGACCGCGTCGTCGTCCCCGTCGTGCGCGATCACCGCCAGCACCGGGCCGAACACCTCCTCCTGGGCGATCTCGCTGTCCGGATCGACACCCGCGAGCAGGGTGGGCCGGTAGAAGTATCCGGGCCCGGCCTTCTCACCGCCGGTCACGAGTTTCGCGCCCGCGGCCACGGCACGCTGCACCATGCCGTCGACCTTGTCGCGCTGCGCCTCGCTGATCAACGGGCCCATGTAGGTCTTGCGATCGTGCGGGTCGCCGAAGCGCACCCGGGCCATATTGGCCGCGACGAGATCGACGACCGCGTCGTGATCCGCCCGTGGCACCAGCAGGCGTGTGGTGAGCGCGCAGGCCTGCCCGGCATTGAGCGTCGCGGCGAATGCCGCGTACTGCGCGACGCCCTGGTAGTCGGCGTCGTCCAGCGCGATCGCGGCCGACTTGCCGCCCAGCTCGAGGAATACCCGTTTCAGGCCGGTACCGGCCGCGGACATGATCGACCGGCCCACCGAGGTCGACCCGGTGAAGGTGATCAGGTCCACGTCGGGATGGATGGTCAACGCCTCGCCGACCGAAACCTCCTGCGAAGAAAGGATATTCACCACGCCGGGCGGGATGTCGGTGTATTTCTCGATGATCTCGCCCAGGGCGAGGGTGATCAGCGGGGTGGCCGGCGCCGCCTTGAGCACCACCGTGCACCCGGCCGCCAGGGCGGGCGCCAGTTTCGCCAGCGCCAGCTGATTCGGGTAGTTGTAGGCGACGATCGCCGACACCACGCCCGCGGCCTCCTTCTCCACCCACCGCCGGTGCTGTTGGCCGAGATATTCGACCGGACCCAGGTCCTCGGTGAAGGAGTACGTCTTCAGCAGATCGGCGTAGTACCGCACGATCTCGAGCGGGCCCTCCAATTGCGCTGCGCGAGTGAGGGACAGCGTCGCACCGACCTCGTCGATGGTGAGTTCGCGCAGTTCCTCGACGTGGTCGGTCAACGCCCGGTGCAGTTGTTCCAGGCACCGGATGCGCAGCGCGACGTCCGTTGCCCAGACTCCGTTGTCGAATGCCTCGCGCGCCGCGGCGATCGCGAGGTGGGCGTCGTTCACCGTCGCGTCGGGGGCGTATCCCACCACGGCCTCGGTGGCCGGGTTGTACGACGGATAGGTCCGCGCCGTGTCGACGAGCCGGCCGCCGATCAACAGTCGCCGGTCGGCCTTCGATTCGCTTCCGCTCGTGGCGGATGCCGCTGATTGCTCAGTGGTCATGATGATCGTCTCCAAAGATTTTGGTACTCAGGTATTTCGGCCGCCATTGACGCCCAGCACCTGCCCGGTGATGTATCCGGCGTCCTCCGAGACCAGGAATGCGCAGGCCGCGGCGATGTCCTCCGGCCTGCCCGCGCGGCGCACGGGCGTGAGTTCGGCGTGGTGATCCACCGTGCCGCCCAGTAGCCCGTGGCTCTCCGAATCGCGCAGCATGGGAGTGTCCACGAAGCCGGGCGGAATGGTGTTCACCGTGATTCCGGACGGACCCAGTTCCAGCGCAAGGGATTTGGTGAACCCGAGGACACCGGCCTTGGCCGCCACGTAATGGCTCATGAACTGCTGGCCGGAATGGGCGCTGGAGGAGGAGATGTTGATGATCCGCCCCCAGCCGGCGGCCAGCATGTCCGGCACGGCCGCCTGGCAGCAGTAGAACGTGCCGTCCAGATTGACCGCCAGGGTCCGCCGCCAGACCTCGTCGGTGATGTGCAGGAACTTCTTGAACCCGGTCAGTCCCGCATTGTTCACCAGGACCAGGACCGGCCCGAGTTCCGCGCGCACCCGCTCGAACGCGGCGTCGACCTGATTGCGCGCGGAGATGTCGACCTCGCCGAACGCCGTCGCCGAATGTCCCGCCGCACGGATCTCCTCGGCGACCGTCTTCGCGGCGGTACCGTTCAGATCCAGGATCGCCACCTGAAACCCGTTCGCCGCCAATCGCTGTGAGATGGCCCGGCCGATTCCCGAACCACCGCCGGTCACCACCGCGACCCGCCCGGTCTGCGCACTCATGCCGCAACCTCGCAGACATTCCGCTCGGGCACGAGCCTCGACCCGACCACATCGGCTGTCCGCGCACTCACGCGACCGCCTCCTCGCCCGCCAGTGAGGCGCGGTGCATCAGACGAGTCGACTCGGGCCCGTAGGGAAGTGCGCGATGCAGCATCCCGGTGTTGTCCCAGACGACCAGATCGCCGACCTGCCAGGTGTGCCGGACCACGTACTGCGACCGAGTCGACCATTCCAGTAAGCGGTCCAACAGTTCTCGCCCCTCGGCCGGCGAGCGGCCCACGACCCTCTCGGCGGTGGACCCCAGCAGCATGGATCTGCGGCCGTTGCGATGGGTCCACACCAGCGGATGTTCCCGCGACGGGTTGCGATCCCACGCCGCACGCTCCTGTTCGGACGGGTTCGGCTCGACCAGCAACTGCGACGCGGCGAAACTGTGCACCACCCGCAGGCCGTCGAGCGCGCGCTTCTCGGACTCGGGCAAACCCTCGTACGCGGCATAGGTATTCGCGAATTCGGTATCGCCGTCGCCGTCGCCGGAGATCTCCCGCGCGGTCAGCAACGTCGCCCGGCTCGGCACCGCGTCGGTCGAACCGTCGATGTGCCAGTGGAACGTCCCCTCCCGGTACGCGGCGAGCTTGCTCTTCGACGCGTCGCGCGTGATCTTCTGTATCTCACGGTATTTCGGATGACTCCCCATCGGCAGCGGCACCACCTCACCGAGCAGCCGCGCGAACGCGACCAGCTCGTCGTCGGTGGCGTGTGCTGCCCGGAACACCACGACGCCACGGCTGTCCAGGGCGTCGAGGGTTTGCGCGGCGATCTTCTCCTCGAGCAGATCGCCGCCCCGCACGCCGGTGAACTCCACGCCGGTCGCCGGCGTGAGCTCGGAAACGGTGTATCCCATACCCGGCCTCACACCGCGGGTTCGGAAACGGTGTCGAAGAACGAGGCGCCGGAATCGGGGATACGCGGCTGCTTGAACACGTTCACCGGGTAGGAGACCATCACCAGCGAATACATCAGCCGCAGCAGCCGGGTTTCGGCCTCGGGCAGCTCGTTCAGATCGAACGTGTTCAAGTGGTCGATGGCTTCCTCGGCGCGCGGGGCGATGGCGTCGTAGAACGCGTCGAGTTCTTCGATGGTGCTCGCGAGCCGGGTGTCGTAGCGTTCCTGGCGAGTGGCCTTGGCCCAGGTCTCGACCCAGGGCTCGAGTTCACTGAATGCTGCGGGGAGAACCGCGTTCGTCATCGGATGCTCCTGGTTATTTCTCGTCGAGGGTCTGGTGGGCGGTCACCGTGTCCCGGATGACCTTGTGGAAATTGCGGATCATCAGTTCCTGATCCGACAGGTGGAATTGCCGGTTGGCGCCGGTCGCCAGGGCCGAATGCGTGGCCTCGACGGTGTTCGAGTCCTGCATCGCGAATTCGATGGTGGTCTGCGCGGTCATCTCCTGCGCCAGCCGTTCGGCGGCATTGCGCGGCGGCGTGAAGTAGATGTCGAGCTCGTAGGTGTGCGAGTCGACCGCCTCGGGCCAGTACTGGTAGGTGATGTAGAAATTGCGGGCCCAGATCTGCACCGAGAAATTCGGGAACAACCAGTAGGCGTCGTTACCCCAGGACTTGATCCGGCCGGGGTTGAGCACGTCCGGCAGCGGCCCGAGGTCGGCGATGTCGTCGGGGCCGAACAGACCGGCCCGCAACAGCTTGTAGATCCAGCGCTGATCCCGCTTGGCCGGACCCAGCTCACCGGGCGCGCGCGGCGGCAGCGGCGGCGGGCCGGGCACCGAGTTCAGCATGTGCGAGGTGAACAGGTCGTAGTAGTACGCATCCGGCGGCGGCACCAGTTTCTCCGCCTTCGACACGTCCGGATTGATGAACCGGCCGTGCACGTACGGCGGGTGGTACCACTCCAGGATCGTGTCGATCGACAACTTCCAGTTGCCCTTGACCCGGGTCTTGTAGGCGTACCGCTCGGTCAGTTGCTCGAACGGATAGCTCTCCACCTCGGTGAACTTCGGCCCGAGGAAGGTGCGCAGCGGCTGGGCGTGCGGATCGAAGTTCACGAAGATGAACCCGGCCCAGGTGTCGCAGTGCAGCTCCGGCATGCCCAGGGCGCCCTTGTCCAGGTCGAAGAACTGGTCCTCGTTGGTGACGTGCGCGACCTTGCCGTCCAGGCCGTACCGCCAGCCGTGGTACTTGCAGGTGAACACGCGGCACGAGCCCGCGGACTCCTGCGCCGGATGCTCCTGCCACACCACCTTGTTACCGCGGTGCGCGCAGACGTTGTGCAGCGCCTTGACGGTGCCGTCGGCCTGCCGCACGATCACGATCGAGCCGAGCCCGGCCAGCTCCCGGGTGAAGTAGCTACCGGTGCGTGGAAGTTGTTCCATCCGGCCGACTTTCAGCCACGACCGCTCGAACACCGCCTTGCGTTCGGCCCGGAAGAACTCCTCGGACACCGCGTCGTCGTAATCGACCGGGCCGGTGCCCAGTTCCGGATACTCGGGCGTGAACTTGCCCCGCCCGGTGCTGAGTTTCTCCTGAATTGCCATGACATACAACCTTTCTCAGATGACGCCCGCGTCGCGCAGACGGGTGATCTCCGCCGCGTCGCGGTGTAACAGCTCGGCCAGCACCGCATCGGTGTCGGCCCCGAGAGCCCGCCCCAGCCAGCGGATCTCGCCGGGGGTCTCGGACAGTTTCGGCAGCACGCCCGGCACTGCCAGCGGCCCGATCCGGGATTCGGCGCCGACGATGGTCCCGCGATGGGCGAACTGCGGGTCGGCGAAGATGTCCGCGATCGAATTCAACGGCCCCGCGGGCACTTCGGCGGCCCGGCAGCGGGCCAGCACCTCGTCCCGGGACAGCTCCGCCACCCACGCGCCGACCAGCGCGTTGACCTCGTCCCGGGCCGCGAGCCGCGATGCCTTGGGCCCGAACCGGTCCGGGTCCGCCAGCGCTGGTTCGCCCATGGCCCGGGCCAGCCGGGCGAACATCTCGTCGTTGGAGCAGGCGATCGCGATCCAGCGGTCGTCGGCGGTTCGATAATGGCTGTGCGGCACCACGTTCACGGTGTCCGCGCCCATCCGCTCGCGTACGAAGCCGAACTGCTGATATGCGGGCGCGATCTCGTCGAGCACCCGGAAGATCGGCTCGTACAGTGCCATATCGATGCACTGGCCACGCCCGGTGCTCTCCCGGGCGCGCAGCGCCAGCAGCACGCCGACCACGGCGTACAGACCGCTGAGGTAGTCGCCCAGCGAGGTGGATCCGGGCGTCACCGGTGGTCCGTCCGGCTCGCCCGCCAGCAGTGACAATCCCGCGTAGGCGTGCGCCACCCGGGCGAAGCCGGGCTGGTCGGCCAGCGGGCCGGTCTGCCCGTAGGCCGACATCCGCAGCAGGATCGCGCGCGGGTTGATCGCCCGGATCTCCGGGAAGCTCAGTCCCCAGCGCTCCAGCACGCCAGGTCGGAAGTTCTCGATCACCACATCCGCCTGAGCGACCAACTCCGCCAACAACTCTCGGCCGCGCGGATCGGCGAGGTTCAGCGTCACCGAGCGTTTGTTGCGGGCTTCGGACAGCCACACCAAGGTGTCGCCGCAGTCGGTTTCGGTGCCGAAGCGGCGCAGATGGTCACCGCTGCCGGGACGTTCGATCTTGACGACATCGGCACCGAACTCGCCGAGCACGGTCGCGCAGAACGGGCCGGCGATGTAGGTGCCCAGGTCCAGGACCCGCACTCCGTCGAGCGCATGCATATGAGAATCCCTCCGGCACTGTGACTTTCGTCAGTCCTGCGGTCCCGGTTCGGCCCCGCCGCTCCACGGCTTGTCGTCCCAGGCCCGGTCCAGCGGCTCCATCCGGCCCCCGGCCGGGAAGAAGCCGCGCTGGGCGTAGGTCTCGAACCCGATGCCCTGGCCCATCTGGTCCAGGAACGCGCGCTTGAGTTCGTGGGTGAACAGCTGGCGGGTGTAGCGCAACGTCAGGGGCGGGCGTTTCACCAGTTCGCGGGCGAGTTCCCAAGCCCGGTCCAGCAATTGGTCCTTCGGATGCACCTCGGCGACCGCGCCCCACTCCAGCGCCTCGCGCGCCGCGAGCTTCTTGCCCGTCAGCAGCAGATAGCGGCCGCGATTGTGGCCGACCAGGAAGTTCCAGATCACGTGCTGCCCGTCGCCCGGGACCTGCCCGCGCGGAAAGTGCGAAACGTCCTGGAACCAGGCGTCTTCCGAGGCGAGGACGATATCGCCCATCAGCGGGACCTCGGAGTGGATGTTGCACGGGCCGTTCACCGCGCTGATCATCGGCACGTCCACGTTCAGCACGTTGAACATGAGATTGCGGTTGTACCAGGCCTTCTCGTCCAGTTTCCACAACCCGCGATCACCGGGCATGGCCTGGTAGATCGGCGGATCGATGGGCGAGCCGTCGGGCATGAATCCCCAGTCGGCGTTGTAGTTCTCGCCGGTGCCGGTGTGAATGAGCACCTTGATCTCGCGATCGCCCGCGACATCGGCGAAGGCGTCGGCCATATCGTCGTGGGCCTTCCAGTCCCACACCAGCGAGCCGCCGTCGGTGTGGCACTGCATCAGCAGGATGCCGTCCTCGCTGAGTTCGAAACGGTAGTTCCGGTACCGATCCTTGTATTCGCTGTAGCGCGAGCGCTTGACCATGTCGATCCTTCCGAAGTTTCTCTCGCTAGCTCCCCGCCAGCGCCGCGACGACGGGCGCGAACGCCTCGTATTCGCTCTGCTGCACGGTGATGTAGTTCGCGCCGAAGACCTCTCGTCGTTCGAGCAGCAGCTCGACGATCCGGTCGACCGTGCCGACCAGGACGTTCGGGTGATCGCCGAGTCCGCCCGCGGGGATGCCCAACCTCCCGGCGATCCGCTCCAGCGCCGCTGCCGGGTCATCGGTGACCGCGGTGAAGAAGGGGGAACTCTCGATGTCCAGGCTCGCGAACCGGTCCCCCGCGCCCGCCCGCACGAATCCCAAGCGCCGCACCGCTTCCTGCCGAGGCGTGCGGCCCGCGGCGTCGACCGGATCGAACGGGACATTGTTGATGCTGACGATGTCGGCCTCGCGCCCGGCCAGGGACAGCACCCGTTTGCGGCCGCCGCCGATCATGATCGGCGGATGCGGTTTCTGCACGGGCAGCGGCAATCCCGCGTAATCGTGCGCGGTGACGTACTCGCCGGCGAGGTCCAGCGGTTCACCCGCGCAGTGCGCCTTGAACAGCGCGACGACCTCCTCGAGTTTCGAGATCCGTTGCGGGCCGGGCGCGAACGGCACGCCCATGGCCCGGTACTCGTACTCGCTCCAGCCGCCGCCGATGCCGAACTCCAGCCGGCCGCCGGACAACAGGTCCAGCGTGGTCGCCTCCTTCATGAGCACGCCCGGGACGTGATAGTCCGCGCAGAACACCCGGCACCCGACCCGCAGCGAACTGGTCACCGCGGCCGCGACGGACATCGCCGCGATCGGAGCCAGATGCTGCGGAGGCCATCTGGCGGCCTTGGCGGCTGGGCCCTTGCCCAGGTAGTGATCGGCCAGGAACAGGGTGGAGTAGCCCGAATCCTCGATGTGTCCTGCGGTTTCGCGCCATTCGGCCGCCGTGGTCGCACGGGTGGCCTGCACCGCGAAGCGGAAGGGTCTGGTCATTGTCCGGTGCTCACCTCGCCACGTATCCACCGTCGACCGGTATGGCCGTTCCGGTGATGAAGGAGGACTCGTCGCTGGCGAGAAACAGTGCGGCCGCGGCCAATTCGGTGGGCTTTCCCCAGCGCTTCATCGGCTGCGGTGGCACGACATCGGTCGGCGGCTCGCTGTCCAAGGGGGCCTTCGCCAATCCGGTCCAGGTCATGCCCGGACAGATCGCGTTCACCCGGATGTTCCGCTCCGCGTAGTCCAGCGCGGCGGATTTGGTGAGCTGCACGACCCCGCCCTTCGCGGCGGAGTAGGCCGCGATGCCCTTCCATCCGACCAGTGCCGACGCGGACGCGGTGTTGATCACCGACCCCCCGCCCGAGGCCAGCATTTCCGGAATCGCGTACTTCATGCCGAGGAACGCGCCCTTGAGATTGACCGCGACGACGGTGTCGAACGACTCCTCGTCCAGATCGGCGATCGGCCCCCGGGTGCCGCTCATCCCGGCATTGCTGAACAGGACGTCCAAGCGGCCGAACGAGTTCACCGCGGCGGCGATCATCCGTTGCACCTCAACCGATTTCGCGACATCGACCTGGACCGCGACCGCGGCGTCGCCGATATCGGCGGCGGTCTTGTCCTGCCCGCCACTGATATCCGCGCAGACCACCTTCGCCCCCTCGCGGGCGAACAGCAGCGCACTGGCCCGGCCGATGCCAGACCCCGCCCCGGTGACCACCGCGACCTTTCCGGCCAGGCGTCCGCCATATTTCGAATCGCTCATCGAGTAGCACCACTTCCGATTCCCGCGAGTGCGGCCTTGGCCAGGACGTTCTCCGCGAGACGGAGATGTCCGGCGTCCACGAGCTGTCCGGACTGCCCGATCGCTCCCACGCCACTGCGCTGTGCCGCGCGGTAGCCGTCGACGAGCGTTCGGGCGTTGTCGATTTCATCGGCGGTCGGGGTGAACACCTCGTTGGCGATCGGCACCTGGCTCGGGTGGATCGCCCATTTGCCGTCGAATCCCAGCATCGCGGCATGCCCGGCGTCGGCACGGTAACCCTCGGCATCGGCGTAGTCGGGATACGGCGAGTCGATCACGTCGATACCGGCCGCGCGGCCCGCCGCGAGCACCTGCACCCGCGCGGCATGCCAGAAATCGCCCGGATACGCGCCCGGCTCGGGACGGAAATTGCCGCCCACCCGAGCGTGCAGCGATGCGGACAGGTCGCCGACGCCGAAGATGATCGCCTCCAGGCGCGGGCTGGCGGTGGCGATCTCGGCGGCGTTGAGCAGCCCCTCCGCCTCCTCGATGAGGACCTCCAGCCCGATGCGGTGCGACAGGCCCAGCTTGGTCTCCAACTGGGTGAGCAGCACATCCACCCACCACACGTCGCGGGCGGACCGCGCTTTCGGGACGATCACCACGTCCAGGCGATCGCGAGCACCGGTGACGACCTCGATCAGGTCGTCATGACACCACGGCGTATCCAGCCCGTTGATGCGGACCGCGCGTGCGGTCCGACCCCAGTCCAGTTCGGTGAACGCGCGCACCGCGATCGACCGCGCGGCCGCCTTTGCCGACGGGGCGCAGGCATCCTCGAGATCGAGGAACACCAGATCCGCACCGGACCGCGCCGCGGCGGCGCACATGGACTCGTTGCTCGCCGGAGTCGCCAGCTCCGACCGCCGCGATCGGGCGACTCCCGGTGTCGCGCCGGTCATTTCGCGACTCCTGCGGCCGTGGCCGACAGCCCCGCGACAAGCCGCCCACGAAGCGCCGGCGCCCGATGAGCGCCGGATATCCCGATCGCTAACCGGTCGATCAATATTTGCATCCCCACACAACTTTCGGTGCATTCGAAGAGGATCATCGAATCGACCTCCGCGAACTGAAATATCGGTTACTCCAGCAGTTTTGGAGTAGACGCGAGGACCGTCCCGCCGGGCGCCGAGAGAGCTGCGCGTCCGGTCGTCCGGGTTCCACTTGTTCGACAACTGTTTAACACCTATCGTCGAACCATGTCAACGCCCGTCCGCCATCGTCGCGTCACCAAAGTTTGCCTAGCTGCGCTCATGCCGGTTCATCCGACGCGGGCCAGCCCGCACGACACCTCGTTACTAAACGATCGATTAGCAACCACGCGTACCGAACATCCGCCGGTCGGGCTCCGGCCGGACGCCGCAGGCACCCGCGGCGTCCCGGGGATGTACTGCGGCCGTGCGCCCTCGCCTCGATCCCGACCGGCCGCGCCGCGTCCCGCGCACACGGCCTCCACCGGGACATCCGCTGAACAGCTGTTGATAGGTTCGATCACGTGAGCGAGCCTGCGAGCGAATCATCGGCCCTGCGCGTGGCGCGCACGATGCGGTCGAGCACTGCAGAGAGGGGCGCCGTGAGCGCACTCGACACGGGCAGGGCGGCGACCGGCGAACGTGGTGAGGAGGCCCGGTGAGCGCACCGCGCAAGCGTCGCCGCGGCGACGACACCGACACCCCCGATCAACTGATCGAGGCCACCGCCGAACTCATGCTCGAGGAGGGCTACGCGGGAGCCACCACCCGGCGCGTCGCGGCGAAGGTCGGGGTTAATCCCGCGCTCGTGTACTACTACTTCCCCTCCCTGGACGACCTGTTCCTGGCCGTCTTCCGCAAGGGCGCCGAGGCCAATCTGGAACGCCAGCGCAAGGCGCTGGCCTCGGAGAATCCGATGCGCGCCCTCTGGGAGACGGCCACCGACGCCCGCGGCACCGCGCTGCTGATGGAGTTCATGGCACTGGCCAACCACCGCAAGGAGATTCGCGCCGAGATCGCCGCCTACGCCGAGCGTTATCGGGAAAGCCAGCTCACCGCGCTGACCATCATCCTGCGCAGCCGCGGCTTCGACGTCGAGGAGCTGCCGCCCGCGATGATGTCGGTGGTGATCAGCAGCCTCGGCGCCACCCTGGTCAACGAATCGAGCCTGGGCATCACCCTGGGGCATCGCGAATTGGCCGAGTTCGCCGAGGATTTCGTGCGACTGTTCGAAGGCAAGCCCTGGTCCCGCACGATCGTCCCGCACCCGCCGGATGCGGACTGACGCGGCCCTCGTCGCGCGGGCCGGGCACACGACGACGCCGGACCGCCGGCGACTCAGCGCCGTCCCGTGCGTTGCGGCACCGCTCCGCGCATGAACAGCGAAACCGCCTGCCGCAGATGACGTTCGGAGTCCTTCTCGGTCCGGAAGAAACCGAAGTCCGCCAGACGGCCCGGCACGAGTTCCACCATCGCCAGAAAGTGCTCGGCGGCGATCTGGATATCGTCCACCCGCACGTGTCCGCGCTCCTGGTGACGTCGGAGCAACCGCACCACCGCGCGCTGACGCCCGGACCACATCATCGAATGCATGGCCACGTCGAATTCGGAGAAGCGAGCCGCCTCGTTCATCGCGATCCGCATCAAACCCACGTGTTCCGGATCCACCGCACGGGCCAGCGCCACCCGGCCGATCCGCAGCAGTGCGGTTTCGAGATCCTCGTCCTCGTCGTCGCCGGGCATCTCGTCGCGGTCGCTGTCGGCGTAGCGCGACAACGCCCACGGGATGACGTCGATGAAGATCGCGCGCTTATCCGCGTACCGGGCGTAGACCGAACGTTTGGTGGTGCCGGCCGCACGGGCGATGGCGTCGACGGTCGCGCCCGGGTACCCGAACTCGAGAAAAGTCGCGACAGCCGCCTTGCGGATCGCGAGGTCGAGCGTTGCCGTCTGTGCCCGCGTAGGGCGTCCGCGCCGAGTGGCCACCATCGAACAATTATACCGGGATGGATATTTTTCGCCCCGCATCGGCAGGCTCAGGCATGCCGTGCGAATCCGTCTTCCTCGTGATTCCAACGGCCACAGCATCTTTCGGACTGCCAGGGCGGATTTCGCAGCCGTTGACAAAATATACCGCTGAGTGTACTTCTTGATGGGCGGACTCCTGCCCGCACCTGGAAAACGAACGGAGCGGGGATGGATCGGCAGACCTACGACAGGGGCCGGGAGATCAGGACCGCGGTCCTGGGCGAGGCCTACGTGCAAGCGGCGGAGGCCAAGGCCGACGACTTCTCCGCGCCCTTCCAAGAACTCGTCACCGAGTACTGCTGGGGCGCGGTATGGGGCCGAGAGGGACTCGAGCCGAAAACTCGCAGCATGCTCAATCTCGCGATGATCGCGACGCTCAATCGCCCGCACGAATTGCGAACCCACGTCATGGGCGCGCTGACCAACGGCGTGACCCGCGAGGAGATCCGGGAGATCTTCATGCAGGTGGCGATCTACGCCGGTGTTCCGGCGGCGGTGGACAGCTTCCGGATCGCCCGCGAGGCGTTCGCCGAGTACGACCAGGAGGGGTGAGCCATGGAGATCGGTTTCGTCGGACTGGGCAATATGGGCTTCCCGATGGCCCGCCGACTCGCCGCCGCGGGCCACGACCTCGTCGTTTACGACACCCGCGAAACAGTGACCGACGCGGCGGTGGCCTTCGGCGCGACCGCCGCGTCCTCGCCGCGCGAGGTCGCCGACCGCGCGCGCACGGTGCTGGCGAGCCTGCCGTCACTGCAGGCGTCCGCGCAAGTCGCTCTGGGCGACGACGGGGTGATCGAAGGTTCCCGGATCGAGCGATTCGTCGATCTGTCCACAGTCGGAAGTCAAGTGGCGCAACGCAATCGGGAGGGCCTGGCCGCACGCGGGATCGCCGCGCTCGACGCCCCGGTCAGCGGTGGCGTCAAGGGCGCGAACAAGGGGACGCTCGCCATCATGGTGTCCGGCCCGCGTGACGAGTTCGATTCCGTCGCAACGGTTCTGGAGGTCATCGGCAGGCCGATCTTCGTCAGCGAGAAACCCGGTGCGGCGCAGACCATGAAGCTGGTCAACAATCTCATGGCGGCCACCACCCTCGCCGCGACCGCCGAGGTCATGGTGATGGGAGTCAAAGCCGGCCTGGATCCGCAGGTCATGCTCGACGTGCTCAACGCCGGGTCGGGTGCGACCCACGCCAGCCGCGACAAGTTCCCCAGGTCCGTGCTCCCGCGCACCTTCGATTTCGGCTTCGCCACCGGCCTGATGGTCAAGGACGTCCGGCTGTATCTGCAAGAGGCCGAGGCCATCGGCTCGCCGACGGAACTCGCCGACGCCGCGGCGCGCCTGTGGGAAACCACGCTCGAGCGGGAGGGGCCCGAATCCGATTTCACCTCGGTGGTGAAGCCGCTCGAGGACGCGGTCGGCGTCCGGGTGGGCAACGAGGCACAGGAACCGGCGTGATGCCGGAGGGCAGCCGCCGCGTCGCGGTCGTCACGGGAGCCAGTTCCGGAATCGGCAAATCCACCGCGCGCCGGCTCACCGCACTCGGCTGGACCGTCATCGGAGTCGGTCGCGATCCGGCACGATGCGACGCGGCCGCGGCCGAGATCTCGGCGACCGGCGAATTCACCATGCTGCGTGGAGATTTCACCCGCATGGCAGACGTCACTCGGGTGGCGGAGGAAATCCGTTCCCGCACACCGCGACTCGATATCCTGATCAACAATGCCGGTGGCGTGCGGGATCGCCGGATCCTCACCGCGGACGGCACCGAGGCGACCTTCGCGGCCAACCATCTCGCCCCATTTCTGCTGACCCGGGAACTGCTGCCGCTGCTCACCTCGACCGCGGCAAGCAGTCCCGCGGGCGCGGTGCGCGTCCTCGGCGTTTCGTCGAGCGCCCACCGGATCGTCGACAGTCTCGCCTGGGACGATCTGCAGAGCCTCGGCCGCTTCCACGCGGCCCTGGCCTACGGCCGCGCGAAGCTGGCGAACATCCTGTTCACCCGCGAACTCGCCCGCCGCACCGGCCCGGCCGGAATCATCGCGCAGGCAATGCATCCCGGCGTGGTCGCGAGCAATTTCGCAACCCACGGCGACGCCACGATGCAAGCCCACATGGCGGCGGCCGATACGGTATCGCCCGAAGAACCGGCCGAGACGCTGGTCTGGCTCGCCACCGAGCCCGAAGGCGGCCGCGATGGCGGAAGATACTTCCACCGCCACGCCGAAGAGACACCGAGCGACACGGCCCGAGACAACCTCGCCGCCGCCCGGCTCTGGTACGAAACCGAGAACCTGCTCGACACACTCGGCTACGGAGCCTGAATCCCGGCAACAGCATCCGCCCGAGCCCGGCAACAGCACCGCGCCCGAACCCAGCGACGCCATCCCGCCCGAACCCAGGCCGAACAGGCGGGTGAAGGCGTGGATCTCGACCGCCGCCATCGGTACTCGCCGAGGGTATCGACACCGCACTGTCGGAGCGAATGGTCCTCGACCACGGCTTCGCACAACCCTTGCAGCTGCTGCTCGGCTCGATTACCGCCAAACCCGTTGTCCCCGTGTTCAACGCCATCTCGCCCAAACCCAGCGACACCACCCCACCCCAAACCCAGCGACACCACCCCACCCGAACCCAGCGACGCCATCCCGGCCGAGCCCTGAGGGCATCTGGGCGATCGGGGCGAGTCGAGCCGAGCGTCGCGTGGTGGAGGTGCGAAGACAGGATGGCACGAGCGTGCGCCGCGCCGATCACCTTCGCGCAGAACGGTATTCGCGCCCCTTGTCGTTTCGTCTGCGAGACCGTCGGCGAACCGGGCGATCGCCCCGGCGCTGGTCGGCCGTCACACCATCCTCCCGCTCGATCGCCCGGTCAGCTCCGCAACGCCTGTTCGAGCGCGTTCAGGCTGACGTCGATTATCGTGCGCAGCTGCTGCCGACTCGCCCCGGCCCGGCTCATCACGGCCAGTGACTGGTTGACCGCCGCGAGGTGAACGGCGAACTCGCCCGCGGCGTCGCCGGTCAGCGACTCGGTGCCGGTCAAGGCGTTGCGCAACCGATCCTGTTGTGCGGCAAGAGCTTCGACCGCCCGCGCGGCGATGACGGGGCTCAGCGCCGGTATCGCCATCGTGGTCTGGGCGATCAGGCATCCGTCCGGCACCTCCGGATCCGCGATACGTCGCAGGGTGACGTCGAAGAATTCTCGCACCGCACGCAGCGGCTCCTCGGACGCGACCGACAGGGCCTGGTCGTACCGGGCGCCGTACCGCGTGGCATAGCGGTCCAGGCAGCGCAGATACAGCGCGTCCTTGTCGCCGAACGAGGAGTAGATGGAACTGCGATTCAGTCCGGTAGCGCGGGACAGATCGTCCAGCGAGGTGTCGGCGTACCCGGCGCGCCAGAACTGGACCATCGCCGCATCGAGCGCGACGTCCACGTCGAACTGCTTCTTCCCCACCATCGGGCATGCACCTCGTTCTCGAACCGGTTCGTTGCGACCGCACCATCCTATCTTGAACTAACTAGTTCAAGATGAGTTAGGCTGGAGATATGGATGACACCGCCACCACACCGAAAAGCTCTCGCGATCGGCTCCCGATCTCCGAACTGCCGCTGCCCGATCTCGCGGGCTTCACCCACCGATGGGTCGAGGTGGCGGGCGTCCGGCTGCATGCCGTACAAGGTGGCCGGCCGACCGGCCCCGCCGTCGTCCTGCTCGCCGGATTCCCGCAGACCTGGTGGGCGTGGCGCGCAGTCATGCCCGGACTCGCCCAGCGGTACCACGTGATCGCGATCGACCTCCCCGGACAGGGCCACTCGGACCGGCCGCACGGCAGTTACGACACGCACACCGTCGCAGCACTCGTCCAGGCCGCGGTGACCGAGCTCGGCGTGCGGAAATACTGGCTCGTCGCCCACGACATCGGGGCCTGGGTCGCCTTCACACTGGCCCTGAACCACGAAGAGCAACTGCACGGAGTCGCGTTGCTGGACGCCGGCATCCCCGGCATCACTCTCCCGGACTCGGTTCCCACGGATCCCGAACGAGCCTGGAAGACTTGGCATTTCGCGTTCCACCTGGTGCCCGAACTACCCGAGACGCTGCTCACCGGTCGCGAACGTGACTACGTCGACTGGTTTCTGACGGCAAAGGCGCTCTCCCCCGGCACGTTCGACAGCGCCGAGATCGACCACTATGCCGCCGCGATCGCCGCCGGGGACGGCCTGCGAGCACTGCTGGCCTACTACCGCGATGCCGCGCGATCCGCGCGCGAGAATCACGACGCGCTGGCCCGGGGACACATCACCGTCCCGGTCCTGGGCATCTCCGGTTCGCATGGCTCGATTCCGGACATGGCCGCCTCGCTGCGCCCCTGGGCACACAACACACGCGGGGTCGTCATCCCCGGTGCCGGACACTTCATTCCCGACGAGCAACCCGAGGCGGTTCTCGACGCGTTGACCGCGTTCATCGATCGAAAGCGCGCCGACCAGCTCGAACCCGGCGAGCCCACAGTGACATCCCGCTGAACCCCGCTGATTCTGGGGCTTGCCTCCCGCTCGAGCGACGGCATAGTTGCGCAATATGCACAAGAGAATCGCAGGCACCCCGTCGCTACGGGCCGCCGCCATCGTCGCGGTCGGCGTGGCACTCGCCTCGGCCGCGGCACCAGCGGCATCGGCGGCCGCCCGTGCCCCCATCGCCGGAGTTGCCGCCGACTCCGGTTCCTCATCCGGCTCGGGCAACCTCCTCGATGCGGCGCTCAACGCCATCTGCGCTATCACCGGCGAAGGACCGAACTGCTGGGGTGACGTGCCGCACTGAACCCGCGAACGATGCCGCCTCGACCAACCGGATCGAGTACGGCACCACATGTGGCATCCACGCTCGGACCACCGAGGCTTTCCGCCGGTCGCTACCAGGCGTGATCGACGCTTCCAGGGTCGGAGCCCCGGAACGACCAGACCCGTTGACATCGGGGCGCCGGCATCGTCAGGATGGATGGGCCGCAATTGTTGTCTATGCAGTTGCGGCGATTGTCTGGTTGCCGACAGTTCTCGCCGAGGAGGCGAGATCTTTCGACAGCGCTCGGAGATTCGGCGGACGCTACGCATTTCCGCGTCCGATATCGCAGTTCGGACGAGACCTACCGATGTGGAGGTTCAGATGTCTGATCGCAATCGGGGCAGGAAACCCGGCCAGATGGCCGGAAAGGCCAAGAAGGGCACGAAAAACCAGGGCCGGCGTATGGAGCGCGACTCGGATCGCATGATCGACGACCAGCAGCGGGATGCGGACAGGCTGGGCGGCGGAATGAAGCGTGAGACGCAGCAGGCGCAGCCCGACATGAACGACAAGGACATGACCAAGAAGCGGCTGCAGCACAACTAGCCGGCTTCTGGCGAACCGCGGGGGCACTCCTCGGATCCGCTGGTTTACCCCTGTTGTTCCCCTCCGGGGAGTTTTGGCGCACAT
>CBJNFW010000188.1:0-17499 GCA_966435935.1 uncultured Nocardia sp. | reverse complement strand
ATTACAACCGGGAAGGCCGGGTCAGGGATTACGACTTCACCAGGCTTCCGGTGGCGGAGCCGATGCAACGGTCGCTGGCGGCACCGTTCGCGGCACGATGTGTCCCCGGTCGGTGGTCTACTCACGCCACATCGAAGGGGTATTGGTTCAACGTGGTTCAGTTCGCCGAGTTCGTTTCCGACGAGCGCAATCCTCCGCTCGACCTGGATGGTCTGACGACGAGCTTGGTCAAGCGCTGGCGTGAGCACACGCTGAGAACCTGCGGATTCACGACGGTCTACCAGACGATGAGCCTGTTGAAATACGATCCCCGCCTTCGGGACGGTGACGTCGCCGACGAGTTGGCGAGGCGGATCAAGTTGCCGCGCAGCAGAACTCAGTCCTACAGCGAAGCCGAGTTCGAGCGGTTCACCAAGACAGCCAAGGTGATGTTCCGCGCCGCGTTGCGCCGGATCGAGGGCAACGCGGGGCATCTGCAACGGTGGCATGACGGTGAATTCGCCGAGGGCAGTCCTGACTGGTTGCGTGGTGAAGCTCTCGATCACCTCGTGCGCACCGGCACGCTCCCTCATCACACCGGGCGCAACGGAAAGCGACAGCTGCCCAGGAAATTCCGTTCGGTCGTGGCGGGTAAGAAGGTGCCGTGGCGGTTCTGGTTGTTCTTGTCGCGGCAGGAAGCGACGTCGCTGGGGGTGTTGCTGATGGCCGAATACGGGTGGAATCTTGCGGTGATCGACCGAGCCGAGGTTCCGCAAGCTTCTCCCGACCCTGGCCCTGATGGGCATCCGACCTATCGCATTCCGCTGCAGAAGCTGCGCCGAGGCGCAGGCCGTCATCACGAAACGCGCAATGTCACCGATGACGGAGCGTCCTCGCGCGGACGGCTGATTACCGAGGCTCTGCGCGCTACTCGATTTGCCCGTGCGATTGTCGAAGATCTCGCGCCTGGCACCAATCGCCTGATCGTCTGGCGCAGCGTCGACATCTCCAGCCGCAACCTCACCGGTTGCGACCGCCTTGCGAACGTCGGGCATTTTGCCTTCGGCATTTCGGGCAACAATGCTGGATTGTGGGCTAGAGAGCTGGGCTTCGACGGGTCTCCGTTTCGTCGAGGACGTCGTACTGTCGTTGCGCTGGATCGCCGCGAACCCGCGCAGCACTCACAAGATAGTCATGATCGCCAATACGTGCTGGGGGACAAACGAGTCCAGACCGAGGCCGTCGACGTCATCGCCGCCGGTGCTGAAGACGCAACCAATCGGGCACGCAGCATCGTCTTGGTCGCCGAGCTGCGTGACGCACCGACCGCAGGAGATCAACCGACAGCGACTGCGGATTGCGCCGACGTCGGCACCGGTCCGTATTCCGGCGCCGACGGTATGTGTGCTGCCTCGTTTCTGCTGTGCCTGGCCTGCGCCAACGCCCATATACATCCCTGCCACCACCCCCGCCTGGCGCATCTGCACAGGGCACTGTTCAATCTGCGGTCCGTGCTGCCACCGGCCACCTGGGCGGACAGTTGGGCTGACGCCTATGCCAGGCTCGAAGACCTCAAACACACACTGGGCGAGGGGATCTGGAGTCAGGTGCTGACATGCGTCACCGACACCGACCGCGATCTCATCAACCACCTGCTGACTGGAGATCTCGACACGTGAGCACCGCCCCCGCCGCGCATCTACTTGCCCCGCCCACTCCGAACAGCCCAGTAGTTCCCGACCACCTCGTCTGCGCGTTGAACGCTCACCTCAATTCCCGCTACTGCGATGTCGTCTGGCCGCTCGGCGCCATGACCGACAACCCCAGCGCGCCCAAACGAGCGATCCATTGGCACCGTTGCCCGCCGGGGAAGCTGCAGGAACAGCTGCGCCTGGTGGCCTGGACCATGATCAACGGCGAGCTGCGGCCGCGTTTCCTCGCCGACCGAGGCTCCCGCCTTCGAGCACGATTGAGCGTCAATGGTGTCGCCGAATCCGTGGAGCAGTGGATCAATCTCGCCAAATGGCTGGCCGGTCAAGGCATCTCGACTCTTTCCGCCTGCGATTCCAGTCTTCTGCACACCTACGGGCAACACCTGCAATCGGGCGGTGGCCGCAACCGTGTCGAGAAAATCCTGATTGCGGTGACGCGGCTGTGGGCCTTCGATCAACTCAGCGCGCACCCATCCGGAATCGGCCGACCTCCCTGGGACGACCACGGTGTCGACGACTACCTACCCGCTGCCACCTCGACCACCGGTGAAAACACGACTGAACCAGTGGTCGAGCAGACCATGGGCCCGTTGCTGATCTGGGCGATGAGGACAGTCGAGGACTTCGCCGACGACATTCTCACCGCGTTCGCCGAACACCAGCGGCTGAACGAGGCCGCTGACACCAACCCACCGACAACCGCCGGTCGCGCCGCGCTCAACGCCTACCTCGATCCCCTGATCGCCAGCGGCGCACTGATCCCAGCCACCATGGTCAACGGCAAACCAGCAATCGCAGTCCGCTACATCGCGGGCATCACCGGCACCACCAGCGGCCAGGTCCACCACTACCGCAACCGAACCGAACTCCGGATGGTCGAGCAACGTCCCGGACCATGCCCACTCAATGTCCCGATCGTCGGCCGAGTCCGCGGAAAGCCGTGGCGGACATTCCTGGACTTCAACGACGCCATCCCCCTGATGAGGCATCTCGGAACGGCAGCATTCATCGTCTGCTCCTACCTCACCGGGATGCGTCCAGGAGAGGTTCTCGGGCTACGGGCAGGATGCTGCCCCGACCCCGAACCCGACTCTGACGGTGAACTCGGACGCCACCTGATCCGCAGCGTCGAATTCAAGACCGCTATCGACGAACACGGCAACCACCAATCGGCCGGCATCGAACGGGAAGTCCCTTGGGTCGCAATCACTCCCGTCGTCAACGCCATCAGAGTTCTCGAACGCATGGTCCCAGACGGTGACCTGCTGTTCAGCAGCGAGTTCCATGATCTGCACGTCCCACGCAGGAGCACGGGTTCCCTGAAAGTCCCCACGGTCCGCGCCCGAATCGAAGATTTCGTCGTCTGGGCGAACAACGAGGCAGACAGTCACGGTCTGATCAATGAGTCGATCCCACCGGATCCGCACGGCAAGATCGGCACCGGCAGATTCCGTCGGAGCCTGGCCTGGCACATTGCCCGCCGCCCCAACGGGCTTGTCGCGCTTGCCATCCAGTACGGACACATGCGGACAGCGGTTGCCGACGGCTACGGCACGCGCAGCCGCGGCGGCATTCACGAACTCATCGACATCGAAACAGCTCTTGCGGTCGCCGACACCGTCGCTGAACTCCACGACAACCTCGAAACCGGCGGCGGCGTCTCCGGACCCGCCGCCCGGCGCGCCATACAGGCCGCGGCCATCGCCCCTCGCTTCGCCGGCACTGTCATCACCGCCACCACTGCGCGCCGGTTGCTGGCCAATGAAGACGCCATGCTCTACGACAACCCGAACGCGCTGCTGCTCTGCCATTACAAGCGCGAACGGGCTCTCTGCCATCGAGACGGAATCAAGGACACCCCCAGCCTCGATCACTGCGTTCCCGACTGCGGCAACATCGTGCGCACCGACCAACAGGCCGCTCAATTGCGCCGTCGCGCAGAACTCCTCGACATGCGCGCCGCCCACACACCCGGCCCTCTCGGGAATCGGCTGCACGCCAACGCCGACAAACTGCGCGCCTACGCCGAGACCCACGCCCGCACCCGAATTACGCTGGACTCCAACAGCATTGAGAACACCCGATGAGCCCCGCTCCCGACGAGCGCGACCGCATCCGCGCCGCGATGAACCGGATCCTCGAAGGCAAACCAGAACGCTCCAACGGCGCACTCACCATCGTCGCACTGGCGCTGGAAGCCAGCGTCCCCAGAAATGCGCTCACACAACGGCATCCCGACCTCAGAAACGAGTTCTACACCCGGGCCGCCGCCCTCGGCGCCACACCAGAAGCCGAAACCCGGCTACGAGCGACCATCGCCAAACTCAAGAAGACGATCAGCAACAAGAACGCCGAGCTCGCCCAGCTCCGAGCGGACGTCCCCGCACTGGTCGCGGTGGTCAACCAACTCACCCTGGAGAACCAGCAACTGCGCGAGGCACTCACGCAATCCCACGCCACCGTCGTCCCGTTTCCCAGGCGCCGACCGACCCCACATGAACCCTGACCAGCCGGAAAAACAGTTGCGAGACAGTAACTTCGAGTTGGCCCAGCATCTCGCACCGACTCCGCCAACCTGCATCCAGAACAACCTCGACAGGATCTACACGTTGACTTGACAGGGAAGACTACTGGTGGAAGGTCCTCGAGGACGCCGGAGTGCACATCTGGGGACCCGAGGACTTCGCCGTCGGCGACTTCGTCGCCTGGACCGGTGGCCGCTGGCACGAAATCGCACGGATCAACCCGAAATCAGTCAGCGTCGCAGGCCTTTTCGACATTGACAGCGGCCGGGTCCAGACCATGGCGCGCCTGACGCGACGCAACCACCGACCCGAGCCGCTGAACTACGACGCGATCATCGGCCACCTCACCGCCGCCGCGGCGCGTGAACGCTTCCCCGAACTGTTCGCCGTCTTGGATGCGTCCCCGGTCCGCCCACGGCCGAAGAAGAAGCCCGGCAGCGTGAAGCTCGAGCACCACCGCGCGCCCGAAGGAGAACGGTGGACCTGGAAGGTCGGCGACGTGGTGTACACCGCGTTCTGGCGGCACCCCGAGCGCTGGTGGCGCGATGACCGCGAACCGGTCACCGACCCGGGAGTCATCCGCATCAAAGCCCATCGGCCCAGGTCCCCCGGATTCTCCACCAAAGCCGAACCAGTCGAGGTCCAGATCCCCGAACTCACGATCGACGGCGATATCTCGTGGGTCGAGGAAGTCCACAACCAGCTGCGCGCCCATGTCCAAACGCACTACGCCACACGCCGCGCCGCCTGACCCACCATCCGCGCGAGCAGCCGCCCTCGACCTGACACCCGGGCTCACCTCGGGGACGAATCCAGTTCCCCCGGCACGACCGCCGGTCGAATCCATCCACTCCCGGCTCGGCCACCGTGCCGTGCTGGTACCGACTCTGAAGGAGACACTGTGAAACTTCGCTACGCGATCCGATCCAGGTACCGATCGGCGCTGGAGTGGGTGCGACCGGCGGTCTGGCGGACCGGCTATCGTGCCGTTCGGTGGCGGCGCCGGATCACCGCCGCTCACGCCGCCGCGGTAGCCCACCCTTTTCAGGGTGGGGAAACCGAGGCGTTGCCTGCTGTGGAGGTCGCGGGAATCCTTGTTTTCGCCTACCTCGATCCACACTGCAAAGCCCTGCGGGTATCAGTCGATCTGGACACCGTCGATGCGTGGCTGCTCAATGCCGCCGAGTGCGTGCCGATGCTGATCACCGTCAACGGCGACGATGTGTTCGCCGCCGACTACCCCGAACGACGGCCGGATCCGCACCCGAACGTCTCCAAGGTCCTTTCCGCGCTACTTCCAGCGTGAAAGATATTCTGCCCAAACGGAATTCACCACATTTCATCACAGGGCGGCGGCAATCGTCGGCATCGCTCGGGCAGCGATCGCATATCGACAACCGCGCCTGGCCGGACGCACGGCGAACCCCGTACCTACTCGCGTACCTGCCGGGCTCCCCCGGCAGTCCGCCGGCACCACATACCCCGGCTCGCCCCTGGAACCCCGCTGACACGAGGAACATCCGATGACCCATCCGTACAACAGCGTCGACATCGCTCACCTCCTGGCGATCATGCCTTTGAGGCTGCGCATGATCCCTGTCGAGTCGATCGTCCTCATGCTCGAGGATCACGACGACCGTCCGATTCTGGCCTACCGCAGCCGGATCACTGTCAACGGCGGCGAACCCGAACGGGTCGCCGCCCTCGCGCGCCACGCCGGGGCCGACCACGCGCGCCTGGTCCTGCTCACCGAACGAGAACTCACCCCCGCTCTGGTCACGCTCGATCGGTTCGCCGACGCGCTGACCGCCGCCGACATCGGCATCGCCAGCACCGTGCACGTGACGCGACTGGACATCGGCGCACCGTGGGTCGATCTCCTGGGCGATGACAACCGCTCCGGCACAGTCCAGGTGGCCCCGGACGGTGTCCTGTGCGCCGCCTATGACACCAGCGACACCATCGAGGCCCTGTACACGACACTCGGGCCGGAAATCGACTCGAGGCGAGCGGAGTCGATCTCGGCCGCCCCGCACTTCGTGCAAGACTCGATCGCTGCGCTGCAATGGGTTCTGGATCGCGGCGGTGAACCTGATGACGCGTTGATCGCGTCAATCGGCATCATCGCCGCACGCCACCCCAGAGCACGCGCGGCTGTGCTGGCGGTAGGCCTGACCGATCTCCCCACCGCCACACACCTTTTCGGCGCCTTCGCCCAACGGCTGCGCGGCACACGCCGGGTGGCCATGCTCGCGCTCGCCGCGACACTGGCCACCTTCGACACGCACACCACCCAAGCATGTGTCGCATTGACAGCCGCCTACGACTACGCGGCCACCGACGACAGTGTCTCCTGCGACTGGCTGCGCCTGCTCGACACCGCACTGTTCAACACCACCCAGCCACAGGTGCTGCGAGAGACCCTCAAACGCGCCGCCGGCGAGGTCGAGCATTTGCTGCCCGACCCGCATCAGCGCCTGGTACGTCTCGCCGAGGACTACCACATCGAAGACGAAGAATTCGACGAGTACGTCCACGACGTCTTCAGTCGTCGAGGCAGCGACGTCAACAACGCAGGACTCAGCGAGCAGATCGAATTCCTGGTAGGCGCGCTCGGAGCGACCGAAACCCTCGACATCATCAAAACCCTCGCCGAGGCCAGCAAGACGACCACCAGCCACTGACTCCGGTCCCGCTCGGTGCAGCACACGCGCGACGTCGCGCCCAAGCCGGTGCCCCGCGAGGGGGCGCCTGTGCCCTGAGTACGGAAAGCACGAACAGTGAAGTACTACAACAACATACCGGTCGAGGATCGGTGCGTGCCCGTGGTCGTACCGCCGATCCAGTGGCACACCGAGACCGACCCGGCCGAGCTCGCCCGGTGCGGTGCGACACAGTGGCTCACCGGCCACGCCCTCGGGTTCGACTTGCGGGTCGCAATGGGGCGCTGACACCGACCACGCGACAGGGGCGATCACGCTGCACATCTCCCACGACTTCTACAACGATCCCGGATGGTTCGACACCGTCGACTACGAATCGATCCAGGACGCTCAACGTTCGGGCATCGGCACGATCGAGGGCACCCTCGAGGGCGAGCTCGTGCGTGTCGCTGTCCGCACATCAGACCCCGATATCCCGGGTGCGGAACGATGGACAGTCGTGCGCTGCCCGATCGACGCGCTCGGAATCTACGACCTCGAGGCGTCAGCCATCGGCCCGGCGTTGCGCAAAGGCGGCACCACGACCGGGTTCCGATCGCCGGTGATCGTGATGGACGGGTGCCTCGGCCACCGCGCCGGATGCGCCACGTGGTCACACTGCGACGCGCACGAACTCGACACAGCCCGCCGACGGCACTGGGATTGCGAGCACGGGTTGCCCGCCGCACTACGCGACCGGGCGAATAACCATGGTGTCTGCGAGGAATCACGAACTCCGACAGGAGCCATGAACGACACCGGCTGCGCCACCATGGATCTGGTTACCGCCCAGGCGACGGTGCACGCCTACTTCGCCAGTCCCGCGGTCTGTGCGTTCGAGGCAGTGGCTTTCGGCCGCTGGTGGACCGAGTACGGCAGAGCCGAAAGCAACGCCATGCTGGTCGGGGTCGCCTTTCACGACGACCGATTCCTGGCGTTGCGCCGCGAAGAAGGACACCGGCCCACCGGCTCCGGCTATCCAGTCGTGATGCGCGCGTGCGAGATCGTGCGCGCCCACTACACCAGCCAACGCACAACTTGCCCACAGTGCAGCACACAGGCGGGGGTCCCACCGTGCGTGTACACCGACGACCGATTGCGCTCGATATGCGATAAATGTGGAAAACACGTGGTGATCCGAGCGTGAACCACACACCAGCAGACGCGAAGCGTGGTCCCGGGCTCGCCGGCCAGGAGAACAACCTCGACCGGTCCCCGGCACCGCCCGGCTGGCGAACCCCGTCGAGACTTCGGGACACCTGGCGTATCGCCGCTCGAGAAGCGAGTCCGCCGCGACCGAGTCGATCGGCGAATTACGTTCCGATGCAGTCGAATTGGTCGATCGGGCCCGGCGCGCTGACCGATGCGTGAGACGGGTCGGACGTGGCCGACACCAACCTCGGTGTCGACCTCCAGGACACCGGATTTGCGGCATATACGTTGCTCAGTGAGTTCGCGACAGCCGTCGGCAACGACCGGGACCATCTCGAAGCCCGGGCGCGCCGTGCCGGAGTCAGCTGGACCATCTTCCCCGTCCCAGCCCCATAGCGCTCTGCGCGTAGCACTGCCCCAACGCCCCGCGGCTTCCAGCGCTCGAGTCACACCGGAAGGCGCGCTCCGCCAGCCATTTCCGGCTCATCCGGTCAGTCTCTCCGCTCATGTGCGCCCCCTCCCCTCATCGAAGGACGCCACCATGATCGACCAGCCCGTCGACGACGAGCAGGATCCAGTGCACCAGCAGCGAGCGCTGGAGTTATTCCGTGTCGTCCGCGACCTCGACGTTGCGGTCCAGATGCTGGAACTTGACGTCTTGGACTACCACGGCCCCGCCGATCCACCACCAGACCTGCACTCCGAGCTCGATGCGGCAATCCGCGCACTCACCGAGCACCTCATCGACAACCGTGACCGCCTGGCACACATCCCGTACTGGAATGACGAGTACCTGCTGATCGACGAAAAATCCCGTCCAGCACAGGAATTCACATCCCCCGCTCCATCTCCATGGGGCGACACCCCGACGCCAGCAGCGGCGACTCAGCCGCAATTGACAGGCAAATCCTTTGGAAGGAACCCCTATGTGGACCAACAGCACCGTGCAATTCGCGCGACTCATCACTGAAATGGAGGCAGCGGGCGCATTCACCGACGAAGTCATGGAATCCCTGGCCGCTTCGATGAATTTGAAGCTCAAGGAGATTGTCGAGCTGAAGGGTCGCGCGATCTGGCTGTGGGAGGAAATTCTGCTGCACGCCAACCCGGCTGCCTGGATCGAGGAAGTCATGGGCAGCGGAGCACTGGAGTCGGTTCCGGACTGGGAGTTGATCACGAGATCACAGGCAGAGAGTTGGGCAGGCAGGCGGCTGACGGCTGAGGAGATGGACCGCCTCGATGACGCGATCCCCCACTCCCGCATCCCGGAACTAATCGCAAGCATCGTCGACAGCTTCGACACACCACCGACTGAATGACCGAACATCCTCGCTCGGGCGAACACGGAGGCGACTGAATGACCGAAACACCCGATCCGATTGACGAACCGCGTTCCGCCGCAACCCGTCTCAACGCGCCGACCGAGCGTGACTACATCCGCCGATGTGCAACCTGCGATACACCGATCGCGCCGCTCCAGGCTGACTGGTTGATCGGGAGGATGCCTCCCCGACAGTGGGGCGACCAGCACAACAACGTCGCCCAATTCGCGCCTGTGCGCCACGAACATTCACCGACCCCGCTCTGCGCCTGCGGTCACACCGCTGAGCAGGCCGTCGGGACGCAACCGGTTCGCTGCGGCGTATTCCGTTGCGGCTGCACGCAGCATCCAGCTCTGGAGTGGTCGCCGAGCGGTTCAGCGGTCGACTGGGACCGAATCGGTCGAGATGCTCATGCCAACGGCGACCCTCGCTTTCCCCCATCCAACCGGCAGATTCGCGACGCGCTTGTCGGGATGCCCGTCGGCGGCGGTGCTGCCAAGATCATGCAGCAGTTCCTCGACGGCTGGGACGCAGCAAGCGCCGGCCCCGTCGAAACGGCTGTAGCGATCGGCCCGCGGGACACTCAGCTCTTGATCCGAGCAGTCATGCAGACCGTCGAGGACCAGGACGGAAACTTCGACCCCGACGACATCCTCAGCACTTCTCAGATCGAGACCATCGAACGCCTGCGCCCGTTCGCGGACTTACCGATCGAGGAATTGGTGTTCTTCATCGACCCCTGGGACGTCATCGCGATCGCGGTCACCGCCAAAGAATTGGCCGACCGCTACGGACTCGCCAACAGCGAGCTTCTGGCTGCGATCGACCGCGCCCACACCCACATCCACACCGACGACGATCACGACGATGTCACCGACGTTCAGGGCGCGCTCTCGCAAGGGTCGGCCAACCACGGATCGGATCAGGACCGGACCAACTAGGCGCTGGAAGAATCGGCCGAACCTTCCATCATCCCGATTCCGCACCCGTCTCCGCGCAGATGCGAGCGTTCGAGAGTGCTGTTCGAGAGCACTCGCAGCACCCGCCCTACCGAGTGGACTGTCAAGCGCATCGACACTCGACGGTGGTACGTCGTCGACCACCGCGGCGCAACGATCGCCACCAGAACCACCAAGAAGGCAGCCCACGCAGCCATCGACCGACAGCACCGAACGCCAGATCTGGGACGAGAACTGTGCGTCGTACCGCGGCGAAAGCACCGATCCGCGCGTTCGGCAGATCACGGCGACGAACAGGCCATCGTCGGCAAGGTCCTCGCTGAGATCGACAGCGCCATGGACCCAGCGGCGAGTAGACCGCCATCGTGGGGCCGCCGCACGGTCAGCGGCCCCACCCCCAGGGGGAAATTCGTCGACCACTTGTCCGTCTGCTCGCAGTCGGGGTCCGCCCAGGCATTCGACCCAAACGAATAGTGCTCAGTAGCAGCATTGGGAGCCTCATGACCATCGGCGATCCCGCCTGCTGGCGGGTGCAGACCGACACCTTCGACAACGGGACCGAAAGTGCCACACGAACCCACTGGGTGGGCACTCTCAACGAAGGCATCTCGGCGACCAACGCCGTGATGCGTTCCACGGGAACGCAGATCGACACCCACACCCTCCGGTTCGACAACTATCCACTCGGCAAGCACCGCAACCACGGCCGCCGCCTCCGAACACGAACCTACGCCTTCCAAGCATGCGACTTTCAACCTCGGTGAACCGCGTTCGGAATAGGTCGACCGCCTCGTGTGCGTTTGTCCCCCAGCCCCGATGTGTACCTCTCCGTTCATCTCCCGCAGGAGCCCCGATGAAAACCATCGCCGTGAGATGGTGTGAAGACAGCCACCACTGCGCCACACAGAATGTTCCCGACGATTTCGACCTCGCAGACCAGGACGCACTGCAACAAGCCACCCACAACGCAACCGGCGAAACCTGGCAGTCCGGAATTGCCTTCGAATTCCACGCCACACCAACAGATTTCGACGAACACGCCGGTAGTCACACTCCCGTCGCGGTGCAAGCACCGGTACACCGCAACACCGCAGATTCGTGGAATGAGCAGGAACTTCTGGGCTGCCTGGAACCAGGAGGGCGGCATTGAGGACCGGGTTGATGGCGCCCTGCCCGGTCGGCTCAATGCCGTCACGATCGGCGCCGTCAGGGCGTTCGAGCTGTTCAAGACGCGGTGCGGGCGGGCCTGGGAGACCACCACTGAAGGGCGACCCCCCGAGCCCAGACAGACAGTCGCAGCGAATATTCCGCCCAACACCCGCGCACTGCGGTCGAGACTCGTGACGAGGTGAGCAATGAAGCGGATCGTTCAAATGTCCGGCGGCATAGGCTCGTTCGCTGCCGCTACCCGTATCGTGGAGCAATACGGGACCGGCGACGTACTGCTGCTGTTCGCCGACACACTGATCGAGGACGAGGATCTTCACCGATTTCTCCGCGACGCCGTCTCCTACCTGAATGTTCCGTTGGTTCAGGTCTGCGATGCGGCGGCACCTGCGTAAGGGCAGGTCAGAAGCAATGGCGCCACACCTTGCACGTGTTTCCCGACCGCTTCGCCGATGCCGAACGCCATGAAGCGGCGCTGCGCGACAAGCTCGGCGACCACTCGATCCTCACCAGGCAACGACACGGTGTGAAGAAAACCTTGCCCCTGTCCGAGCTACGGCAGCAGACGCCCCCGCGGCCCTGCTGCGCCATCGACCCCGCCGCGCAGCCCCACCCCGAGCAGATCGCGCCGGATCCGGCACCGGCCCGCGCCGGATAACCGGGGACTCGACGGGTCCGGGCGCAGCCGGGCACCGCTGGCATCATGCGCGCCGCACGCTCGTGACGGTGACCGGCGGGTATCCCCACGCATCGAGCGGTCGAACTCGGCTGCCGAGTTCTCCTGGACGGCACTGCGTCGTCTCGCCTCACACCGGCCGGTCTTGTCGAACAGCCACGCCCCCACCCGGTCCTCGCACGACCGGATCGGGCGTTCATCGAAACCACTTGGGGCCCCGCCTTTCGTGTCGAACCACCCTTCGATAACAGGAATTCAGGAAAGGGTTATGGCCTTTCATCTCGGACCGCCGATCGATCTCACCGACCTGCCGAACTTCAGCAATACCGTCGTTCGGCCCCGTCGCACGGCGTTCGTGGGCCGGGTCTCTACCAAGGACAACCAGAATCCCGCCACGTCACTACCACGACAGGTGGTCCTGTCCTCCGATCGGCTCGAGCCTGGCGAGGAGTTCGTCGCGCACTATTGGGACGTCGAGTCCGGGATGCTTCCCCTCGAGATGCGCAGTCTCACACCGCAGGAAGCGTATGCCGCGCTCGCGTTGCCTCTACCGCGTGATGGTGGACTCCAGGACCTCCTGGAGCGGGCGGAGCAGATGGGGATCACCCATGTGATCGCCGAACGCTCGGATCGCCTCGCACGCATCATGCTGACCAGCCTCACCGCCGAGCACAAGCTCGAGCAGCTCGGTATCGAGGTCATCTACGCCAATGAACCGATCGGTGGCACCGAATCGGGACGGCTCCGCACCCGCCGCTACAGCCAGGTCGATTCCGAGATCTACCGGACCACGTTGATCGAGATGTCCCAGGGCGGGCAGATCCAGCACGCCATCAACGGCTGGAACCACGGGTACGCCCCCTACCCCTACACCACCGTCATCGACGAGACCGCCCCCGAGCCGGCACGAGGACGGTTCGGGATATCCCGGCCCAAGCGCAAACTCGTCCCCCACGACGATTCGCGCCGCTTCGACACAGCCCGAGAGATATGCCGTCTACGACGAGAGGAGCACCTACGGTCCGCGGACATCATCGCCATCCTGGCCGCGAAACCCGACCAGTACCCGATCCCGCGCCGGTGGACACACAACCTGATCGAAGGACTGGCCAGCAACCCCAAACTCACCGGCTACCAGGTGTACAACCGCCGCGCGACCCGCACCGGCCGCCCCGGGCAGTCCCGGTGGAATCCGATTTCGACATGGGTATGGTCGCCCACAGTCGTGCACGAGCCGGTGATCAGCCTCGAGGAGTGGAAGCAGGCCCAAGAAGTCACCGCCGCGCTACACACACGCTCGCAGGACGGCGCGCTGGCCCGCATCCAGGCCACGGCCCGGCCTCTGGGCCTCACCGTCACCGCGCTGCGCAGCGACGCCACGCACGCGCTGTACCGGATCGGGGACCGCCAGGTCGTCGTGCCCACCCCGATCCCGGACATCGTCGCCCAGCAGATCATCGCCGACATCCAGGCCGCCAGATGAGCACGAGTATCCAGTGCCGGGCCACCAGGCACGGCAAGCACTGGGTGACACATATTCCCGAGCACGGCATGTACGGGCACGGACGAACGCTGAAGTCACTGCGCCACAACGTCATCGACGGCCTGGCATACATCGGTGTGACCGCGCAGGTCACCGTCATCGCCGTGACACCGGAGCTGGAGATACTGCGGTCCATCGAAGAAATCCACGCATCCGCCCTGGCCGAAGCGGTCGATGCCCTGGCACTGCGGTCGGCCACACCCGCGGACATCGCTCACGCGACCCGAACATCACCGGCCGGAGTCAGAGCACTCCTTGCCGACCGTTCCGCGCCTGAGGCGAGCCAAGATTCCGCACCACCTCCGGACCAGCCAGCCACCGACACTGAATTCGCACCAGCCCCGCCCGTCCCTACCGGCCCTGTCATGGCCACCAGCGTTGACTTTCCGTGCCAGCCGGTTCATGACCCCGAGCATCACCGCAATCCTGCTATCGCACAGCCATAGCGCACGTCCAGCCCTGACCGGCACCAACGAGGCGGGCCAGTCCGCGGAAACTGTTCCCTCCCGCCGAGGTCCTGTCTTTCCTCGGCCAGGACCACAGCCTCGCCCGGGACCTCATGCCCTGCCGTGTCTGCTCTTTTGAACTCCGCCACAGATTTTCGCCGAGCAGCATCGACTCCACACGGCGCTGGGCGGCTCGTTCCAAGGGCTGCTGCCGCCGTATCGGCAACCCCCACATGTGTACTGCGTAAGGTCGCACCTCCGCCAGAGCGACCGATTGCTCCGGACCGTCCCTATGCGCGCCTGCATCTCCTATTTCCCGCGACCACCTGTACTCGCACATGAATTCCAGATCACCCCGACCAGCCGGCCGACCTATTTTCCGGCTGGCTATGCACGCTGACCGAATCCACCAGGAGCTCCCATAGATATTGACGAATTCGACCGCGAGCTGACACGCATTCTGGAGATGTTCGCCGATTCCGAAGAACAGATTTCCCTGACCGAGCACGAAGCCAGAATTCTCGCTGCGGCCTATTCCGAATCCGAGTCCGCGCTCGAACGCTGGGCCGAAGGAGCCGGCATTCCGGACCGCTCCGATCTGCGGCACGACGCAGCGACACTGGTTCGCTACGTCACCGTCATACGCGAACCGGGCGACAACTTCGCATACCCACCCGGCGCAAGCCAAGCCCTCCATGCGCTGCTGGACTTCTTCCAATCAGAAATAGATCCGGAATTCGCGCAGATCCTGACAGCCTGCGCCGACTCCAGCTATCGCCTGACCGAGCAGCAGGCGCGCCACCTCGCCGGACTATACGCGGACGCCGGCACCTTGTTGGATCACTGGGCCAAGGACGTCCCGGTTGCGCACGCGAGCACCCTTGCCGCACAAGCGGCCTATTGGCGGGACTATCCGGCCGTCATGCGTGACGACTCTGTCGCCGAGGAATACCGACCGCTGGTCGAGGGCGCGCTCCACGCACTGGTCCAGTACTTCGAGGAACTCAGCACCCAACCGCCCACCTGGGACGCCTATCTCACAGAACTCGTCTCGCTCTACAGCGCAGAGATCGAACTCCTCGAGTCCGCAGGCTTCGAGCATGTAGGCCCGCGGCAGTCCGGCGGCAAAGCCATCCTCTACGGCACGTTCGCGGACACGGTGTTCATGAACGCGGTGAACAGCGATGGCGCCCTGGCCGGTTCGGCTACCGACGCCCAGCCCGGCACCTGGAATGTCGGACTCTACGACCCCCAGACCCGCGATCTGGTTGCGCAGGGCGAGGCACCGAAATACGCCCACGCCTTGCAGCAGGCCCTCGAACAGCTCGCATCCCGACAGCACTCCCAGCAGATGAGAAAGTCCATGACCATTACCCTGATCACCGCCGCCACCCTCGCGACTGTCGTTCTGACCGCATTCGCCATACGGCGCATGCTGCGCCGCCGTCACCGTTCACTCACCGAGTTGTACGCCTCCGAGATCGCGCATCTCGCAAACCTGGACAAGGATGCGGCAGTAACCGGCACCGGCGGGGGCTTTACAGCACTTTGCGCGCGATTGGATGACGCTCGCAGCCTGCTTGCCACGAACAGCGTCGATGGTTCGCTGCTCAGCGCTCGATCCCCCAGGAAGGACCGCCGCCGAGGATGGGTCGTCGGCATTTATGACGGTGGCGCATACATGGCGTCGGGCTCGGGAAAGAACGTCCGTGCTGCTGTGGCCGCAGCCTTCGAGTCGCTGGCAACGGGCAAGGCGGTCGGATTCGCCCCAGAAGAACGAGAATCCATCGAATCCGCATTCGAACCACGGAACTCCGACGCCATCGAGCCGTAGGGACCGCACCACCCAGCCGCCAACGACCCGATGACCACCCCGTGTTGACCGGAGACTCTATGACCACGAACAAACTCGCGGCAGGGGAGATGTCCGTGCCGATGCGAGCCTTCGAACGCGCTGCTCGAGAATACTTGCAGCACCCGCCCGCGCAATGGGCCGTCGAACGCATCGCCGACCGGCGATGGAACGTCGTGGACCACAGCGGCGCGAGGATCGCCACCCGGTCCACCGAAGAGGCGGCGCACGCAGCTATCGACGACAGCATCGAACGCCACATCTGGGACAAGAACTGCGCGTGGTACCGCGGCGACAACACCGATCCGCGCGCCCGACAACTCACCACCAACGAGAAGGCCATCGTCGCTGAGATCCTCGCCGAGATCCACAGCACCGACCGGCCCAGCAACGAATAATTCGGCCTGGGTCGTCGCACGGCCGCCTGTCCCGCCCCTCAGGACGAGGTCCCCGGTCCAATTTGCGATCACGTGAGGCTTGATCGACGTGCATAGGCGGCCCGAATCATGCGCCGTTGACTCCGCTGGGGTCGACGCAGCTATCGGCCACGACCCTGCGCACCGGCCAGCGACTGATCGCGAGCATCGCCGCAGCATCCTCACCCTCGAGCCATCGTACGACGAGCGCATTTTCCGCTGCCCAGCGCCTAATCGACTGCCCGGCAACCGAATACACGCTTTGTTCCGTTCCCGACGGTCATCGACGCGACACGAGGACGATGCCAGTAGCCCGGATTCGATGACGTGACTCCGTCAATTCCCTTGATACACAACGCATTTCTCGCCCTGCCGTTCGTGCGTTGTGACGCGCCGCTCTCGGCGCATTCATTCATCCGGCCGGGTCGCTGAGCGATCGGATCACAGGGCCCGGCCGACCTCGACCTAAGGAAAATTCAGTGTCTGATCACGAACTGCTCGACGACACACGCACGCTCCCCAGTGGGGTTGTGGTGCGGCGCATCCGTGCCGGCCGGGACCTACCGCTCCACAGCATCACAGCCGGGCAGGTAGGCGGCTGGGTCGAATCACTCGACAACATCGCGGACCAGGGCTGGGTGGCCGACGAAGCCGTCGTGTACGGGCATGCCCGGGTGTACGGCGCTGCCATGGTCCGCCGGAACGCCGCGGTGTTCGGGCACGCCAAGGTCTGTGGCGCGGCGATGGTGGCCGGCACCGCCGAGGTCTACGACGACGCGTGGGTGTACGGGCACGGCCAGGTCACCGCTGCAGCCAAGGTATTCGGCCTCTCTGAGGTCTACGACGGTGCTGTGGTCTGTGGTGAAGCCCAGGTGTCCGGTCGCGCTCGTGTGTGCGGCAGCGCTGTGGTGGACGGCCTCGCAGTCGTATTCGGCAATGCCCGAATCTGCGAGCACGCTCAGGTTGCGGGAAACATGTCCCGCAACGCGCGGGCCACCGGCCATGCTCGGGTGCCCGCCGGCGCTTTCGTCGGCCCGAACGCGTACCT
>CBJNFW010000187.1:0-17508 GCA_966435935.1 uncultured Nocardia sp. | reverse complement strand
GGCGCACTGCCTTTTCCCCACCCCCCCTTCGTCTCGGGTCAGGGTGGCAAGCGCAGACGGCTGCGCATCGCCGGGCGCACCGTGGCCGCGCTGGCCGCGGTGGCGACGCTCGTGCTGACCGGCGCGGGCTGGAACTATCTGCGCGCCACCGACAAAGGCTTCACCAAGGTACAGGCGCTGGACGTCGGATCACACGACATCGTGGATCCGGTCGGTCAGCTCGGCGACGAGAACTTCCTGATCGCGGGCACCGATTCGCGTGCGGGCGCGAACAGCAGCGTCGGCGCGGGCACCACCGCCGACGCCGAGGGAGCCCGCTCCGACACGGTCATGCTGGTGAACATCCCAGCGAGCCGCAAACGCGTTGTGGTGGTGTCCTTTCCGCGCGATCTCGACGTCACCCGACCGGTCTGCACGGGCTGGAACAACGACCGAGCGCAGTACACCGACACGGACTATCCCTCGGCGCTGGGCGACAAGCTCAACGGCGCCTATGCCCTCGGCGGGCCCAGATGTCTGATCAAGGTGATCCAGAAACTGTCCGGACTCAAGATCAACCACTTCGTCGGGCTCGACTTCGCCGGATTCGAATCGATGGTCGACACCGTCGGCGGCGTGGAGGTGTGCACCGAGACGCCGATCGTGGACACCGAACTGGGCACGGTCCTGTCCAACGCCGGCCGCCAGGTCATCAACGGTGTCACCGCGCTGGACTACGTTCGCGCCAGGCACGTCGTCGGCGAGGAACGCAGCGACTACGACCGAATCCACCGCCAGCAACTTTTTCTGTCCTCCCTGCTGCGCAGTGCGTTGTCGAACCGGGTGCTGTTCGACCCGGTGAAGCTGAACCGATTCATCGCCGCGTTCACCTCGCACGCCTTCATGGACAACGTGAACACCCAGGATCTGCTGATGCTCGGCCGATCCCTGCAGAAGGTGGCCGCAGACGCGATAACCTTCCTGACCGTGCCGACCGCGGGCACCACGTCCTACGGCAACGAAATTCCGCGCGAATCGGATATCAAGGCGATCTTCAGCGCCATCATCGACGACGAACCGCTGCCGGGCGAGCGACACTCACCCGAGCCCGCGCCCACCTCGGCCGCCGCACCGCCACCACTCACCGCGGTCGACCCGACGACGGTATCGGTGCAGGTCTCCAACGCCTCGGGGGTCTCGGGCGCCGCGAGCGCGACCGCCACCAAGCTGGCCGCCCCGGGCTTCCAGATCTACAGCGTCGACACCTATCCACAGGGCGTGCTGTCCTCGACCCTGGTGCGGTATTCGAACGGTCACCGAGACGAAGCCGCGACCGTGGCCGCGGCGCTTCCGGGAGCGAAACTGCAGGTCACCTCGGATCTGGGCAGTATCGTTCAGGTGGCGCTCGGCAAGAATTTCACCGGCGTGGTGCGTACTCCGCCGACGTTCGGCACTCCCTTGCCGACCGTCGCCTCGGCCCCGCCCGACGGTTCCGGCTCGGCGGTTTCGGTCACGCTTCCCAGCGATCTCGAGCACGTCAACGCCGCGGACGACAACTGCCGCTGAGATGCGCTGCCACCTGCGCAGATGTGTCCCACCGGGGATGCACCAGTGATTCATCCCTCGTTCGTGACTTGGTCAGCGCCGAGAGCTAGTGTTCGTATCATGCGTGTCATCTACAACGAGCAAATGGGCGAACTCGCCACCATGCTGGGAGAAATGGCCGGTATGGCGGGTTCGGCCATGGACAGGGCGACGCAGTCGCTCCTGCAGGCGGATCTCGCACTCGCGGAACAGGTGATCACCGACTCCGACCGGATCGCCGAGATGATCACGCTCGCCGAGGAGCGGGCATTCGCACTGCTGGCCTTGCAGGCCCCGGTCGCGGGTGATCTGCGTCAGGTCGTCAGCGCCATTCAGATCGTCGCGGACGTGAACCGCATGGGCGCGCTGGCATTGCACGTGGCCAAGGTCGCCCGGCGGCGTCATCCCAACCACGCGCTGCCCGAGGCGGTCAACGGCTACTTCGCCGAGATGGGCCGGATCGCGGTGAGTATGGGCGCCACGGCCAAGGAGGTGCTCGAGAGCCGCGATCCCGAGCGCGCCGCCCAGCTCAACGAGGAAGACGAGGCGATGGACGATCTCCACCGCCACCTGTTCTCCCTGCTGATGGACCGCGAATGGAAACACGGCGTCGCGGCCGCGGTCGATGTCACGCTGCTGGGCCGCTACTACGAGCGGTTCGCCGACCACGCCGTCGAGATCGGACGCCGGGTGGTCTTCCTGGTCACCGGCGTGCTGCCGCCCGACCAGGAGGACGCGGACGTCGAAAGGATCTAACGCGCTTCCGCTTCCTCGGGACGCCAGCGGGTCGTTGGGTACGGGGAGAGTTGGGCGTCGGGCCGGCGATCGAGAGCCTGGCCGGGTTTCGCGGTCCCGGGAGTTGCCCATGCGCTTGCGAAATAAGTTGGTGTGCTGAGCTTTGGTGGCTGGTGAGTACCTGCGTACTCACCGCGCCTGCGCGACTGCGACGTGTCGTCGAGCGCCGGAGACTATTGCTCAGGGTCGGCGGTCGAGTGCGAGAGCGCCTCGAGCATCCCCTTCGAGTTGCCATATGCTTCCGAAATCAGTTGTTGCGCTACGATTCTGGTGACCAACGGTCCAGACTCGCAGCGCAACAGTGTTTCGGCGGTATTCAGCTTGGGCAGGTTCGGGGCGCAATCCCTCCTACCCGAAGCGGCCGGAGATGTAGTCTTCCGTGGCCTTCTGGGAGGGGTTGGAGAAGATCTTCTCCGTCTCGTCGATCTCCACCAGGTTGCCGGGCTTGCCCTGCTCCTTGAGGTTGAAGAAGGCCGTCTGGTCGCTGACGCGGGCGGCCTGCTGCATGTTGTGGGTCACGATGACGATCGTGTACTGCTTCTTCAGTTCCGAGACCAGGTCCTCGATCGCCAGGGTGGAGATCGGGTCCAGTGCCGAACAGGGCTCGTCCATCAGCAGTACGTCGGGCGAGACCGCGATCGCGCGGGCGATGCACAAACGCTGCTGCTGACCACCGGACAGGCCGCCGCCGGGCTTGTCGAGCCGGTCCTTGACCTCGTTCCAGAGGTTCGCACCGCGCAGCGACCGCTCGGCAACCTCGGCCAGTTCCTTCTTGTTGCGCACGCCCTGCAACCGCAGGCCGGCCACCACGTTGTCGCGAATCGACATGGTGGGGAACGGGTTCGGGCGCTGGAACACCATGCCGATGGTGCGGCGCACGCCGACCGGGTCGATCGTCGCGCCGTAGATGTCCTCGCCGTCCAGCAGCACCGCGCCCTCGACGCGGGCGCCGGGGGTGACCTCGTGCATGCGGTTCAGCGAGCGCAACACGGTGGACTTACCGCAACCGGAGGGACCGATAAAGGCGGTGACGCTGCGCGGCAGCACGGTCAGCGACACATCGGAGACGGCGTGGAACCTGCCGTAGTAGATGTTCAGATCTTTGACGTCGATCCGCTTGGCCATGTCGTTATTCCGTTCGCTTCTATCGGTTCCGTGTGAGCAGCTTGTTGACGACCGCGGCCCCCACGTACAGCAGGGCGATGATCAGGATCAGCGTCAGCGACGCACCCCACACTCGCGCCACGCCGGCGGGTTGCGGATTGGACAGCTCCTGGTAGACCAGCAGCGGCAGCGAGGCCATATTGCCCTGGAAGATGTTGAAGTTGATCGACTTCGAATAGCCGACCAGCACCAGCACCGGCGCGGTCTCGCCCATCACGCGCGCCACGGCCAGCAGCATGCCGCTGATCATGCCGGGCAGGGCGGTCGGGACCACGATCCGCACGATGGTCTTCCACTTCGGGATGCCCAGCGCGTACGAAGCCTCGCGCAATTCGTCGGGGACCAGCTTGAGCATCTCCTCGGTGCTGCGCACCACCACCGGCAGCATGAGCAGCACCAGGGCGAAGGACACGGCCAGTGCGCTCTGCCCGAACTTCAGCGTCGCGATCCACAGCGAGAACACGAACAGCGCGGCCACGATCGACGGCACACCGGCGAGGATGTCGACCATGAACGTGGTGACCTTGGCCAACCGGCCGCCACCGTATTCGATCAGGTAGACCGCGGCCATCACGCCCAGCGGGATGGCGATGACCGCCGCGACCAGCGCCTGGGCGACGGTGCCGAAGATCGCGTGGTAGACGCCACCGGCGTACTGCTCGGGCAGCACGCCGTACTGCGAGTTGGTCCACCAGCCGCTGCGAGTGATCGAGCTGACGCCCTTGCTCACCACCACGATGAGCACCCAGGCCAGCGGCACCAGCGCGATCGCGAAGCACAACCACATCACCAGCGTCGCGATGTTGTTGCGGACTTTGCGACCCAGTGAGATCTCGCGGAAGGCGCGCGCCTTGATGGGCTTGTCCAAGGTGGCTGTGGTCATCACCCGTTCACCTTCCCGCCCGCGGCGATCCTGGCCAGCGCGTTGACCACGAAGGTCAGCACGAACAGCACGAAGCCCGCGGCGATGTAGGCGCCGGTCGGCAGCGCCTGGCTGAATTCCGAAGCGGCCGAAGCGATCTTGGAGGCGAAGGTGTACCCGCCGTCGAACAGCGACCAGTGACCCGGCTGCTGTGCGGTGCGCAGCACGATCAGCACCGCGATGGTCTCACCCAGGGCGCGCCCCAGACCGAGCATCGACCCGGCGATCACACCGCTGCGGCCGTAGGGCAGCACGGTCATCCGCACCACTTCCCACTTCGTCGCACCGAGCGCCTGCGCGGCCTCGATGTGCGCACGCGGCGTGAGATTGAACACCTCGCGGCTGACCGAGGTGATGATCGGCAGGATCATCACCGCCAGCACGACGCCTGCGGTGAAGATCGTGCCGCCGCCGTCGATCGAGACGTTGCCCAACTTGAACAGGAAGAACCAGCCGAAAGTGTCGTGGAAGAACTTCTCCACCGGCACCAGCTTCTCGGCCAGCACCAGGAACCCCCACAGACCGAACACGATCGATGGCACCGCCGCCAGCAGGTCCACCAGCATCGAGAACGGGCGGGCCAGCGCCTTGGGCGCGTACTGGGTCAGGAACAGCGCGATACCGACGCCCACCGGCACCGCGATCACCAGCGCCATGAGCGCGCTCATCACCGTGACCATGAACAGGTCTCTGATGCCGAACTTCAGATTGTTGGCATCGTTGGTGTTGAACTCGCCGCTGGTGAAGAAGTTCGCCTTGTTCGCCCCGATCGAGGGCACGGCCCGGATCAGGAGGAACAGTGCGATCAGCGCGATGGCGGCGACGATCGTCGCACCCGCCGCGGTGGCCAGCGACCGGAAGATCAATTCCGGTTTCCTGCTGACACCCGGCCGGGTGGACTTCGCCGGATCGGTGACGGGATCACTCGGCATTCGAGCAGTATCGCCGCCCGCCCGCGGGCCGGTCGATTCCGACTGGCCCGCGGCGGTGACATCGTCGTGCACGGTCATGGGTGGCAGCTATCAGGAGATGGCGTTGATGGCGGTGGTCAGCTTGGCCTTGAACGAGTCCGGCAGCGGGATGTACCCGGCCGTGTCCAGACCGGCCTGACCGTTGTTGACCGCGGAGGTCAGGAACGCCTTGACGGCCTTGGCGGTGTCGGCGTCGCTGTACTTCGAGCAGACCACCTCGTAGGTGCCGAGCATGATCGGGTACGCGGCCGGATCGGTCGGGTTGTAGAACGAGGAGGTGTCCAGCACCAGGTCGTTGCCCGTGCCCTTGACCTTGACGCTCGCGACGGCCTTGCTGGCCGAGTCGGTGGTCAGCTCGACCGGCTTCACCGACGCGTCGGTCAGGATGCGCGCCATGTGCAGGTTCTGCGCCTTGGCGAACGACCACTCGTTGTAGGTGATCGAACCCGGGGTGCGGTTGATCGCGGCCGAGGTGCCGTCGTTACCCTGCGCACCCTCGCCGACGCCGCCGTTGAAGACCTTGCCCGCGCCCTTGCCCCACGCGCCCTTGGACGCGGCATCCAGGTAGTGCTGGAAGTTGTCGGTCGTGCCGGACTGGTCGCTGCGGAAGACCACGTTGATGGCCAGATCCGGCAGCTTGTCGGCGATGCCGGTGTTGAGCGCCTTGATGGCCGGGTCGTTCCAGTTCTTGATCTGGCCGCTGAACACCTTGGCCGCGGTCGGGCCGTCCAGCACCAGGTTGTCCACACCGGTGATGTTGTAGGTGACGGCGATCGGACCGAAGACGGTCGGCAGATCCCAGGCGGTCGAACCGCACCGCTGTGCGGCCTTGTCGGGCTCGCCCTTCTTCGGGTCCAGCGGGGAGTCCGAACCGGCGAAATCGGTTTGGCCACCGATGAAGTCGTTGATGCCCGCACCCGAACCACTGCCGGTGTAGTCCAGCTTGTAGCCGTCGCAGTTCTGCTGGTAAGCGGCGATGAAGCGGTCCATGGCGTTCTTCTGGGCCGTGGAACCGCTCGCCTTGAGCGCCTTCTTGCCACCGCAGTCGACGTTGACCTTCGATGCGGTGCCCCCGGTCGACGCGGTGTTGTTGTCACTCCCACAGGCCGACAAGGTCAGGGCGCCGGCTGCCGCCAGCACGCCGATGAGAGCGCTGCTGCGCTTGAGATTCACCTAATCCTCCGGTAACGCTCGAGACACGCCCGATCCCTCAACGACCGGACGGGTACCGTGGTGGCTGTTCGCAGAACTCGCACACCAGGCAGCGGGTACTGCCCACAAGTAACGTAGGTTCGGCCGGTTGACAGTTGGACCTGGGTAAGTGAACGCGGAGTGAACAAGCCGGCGCTATTGCGATTTGCTGCTGTGACATTTGCCGCAGAGTTACCGGCGTATCGACCAAGGCCCCTAGCGCCCGCCGATCACGTCGGGTATCAGCGCGCGGCGTACGCGGCGTCGACGTGCGAGGTACCGAAACCCAGCCTGGTGTAGGTGTGCACCGCGGCGGTGTTGTCCGCCTCGGTGTAGAGCAGCACCTCGGCCGAACCGCGATCACGCAGGTAGTGCAGGCCCGCGAGGGTCAGTAGCCGTCCCAGGCCGCGGCCCTGCGCGGCGGGATCGATACCGACCACGTACACCTCGCCCACCGTCGAGCCGGTGTTCTCCGCGGCGTCGTGCACCTTGGTCCAGTGGAAGCCCAGGATGGTTTCGGGCCGCGCGGTGTCCACCGCGACGAACAGTCCCTGCGGATCGAACCAGGACGATTCGCGCCGCACCGCGAAATCCGCCTCGGTCCAGCCGCCCTGTTCGGGATGCCAGTCGAACGCCGCGTTGTTGACGCGCAGCAGTTCGGCGTCGTCGGACGGACCGGCATAGGTCCGCAGGGTGATTCCGGCCGGAATCGACAGCGCCGGTAACTCCGGCGTTGCCAGTGGGCGGCGCATTTGCCACAGTTCGCGCGCCACACTCAGCCCGAGACGTCCGGCCACCGCGCGCGCCGAGGGCAGATTGCCGTGCGCCCACACCCGCGCGTCCCGGCCGCCCTCGCCCAGGGCCGCGCCCACCAGGGCCGCGCCGATCCCGCGGCCGCGATGTCGCGGATCCACCGCGACCTCCGCCATCGCGGGGTGTTCACCATGTGCGGCAACGAGATTCGCGTATCCGGCCACCACTCCCTCGCGCGTCGCGAGCAGATGCCGGGCCGCGCCGGACACCTCCAGGGACAGCACCGCCTGCTCGGAAACCGGTGCGACGCCGTCGAATTCGTCCGACCGCCGGAGCAGTTCGCGAACCTGGGAGACCGTGTCGGCGGACAGCTCGCCGGTCCACCCCGACAACGCGGCCGCGGTCACGAGAGCGAACCGTTGACCGGAGCCGGCTGCGCATCCTCGGCGGGCTGTCCCTCCTCGGCCGCCGGGGCCGTGTCGGACTTGGCATTCGAACGCGCCGGGCGCACCGCCTTGTAGCCGACGTTGCGCACCGTGCCGATGAGCGATTCGTATTCACTGCCGAGTTTGGCGCGCAGCCGTCGCACGTGGACGTCCACCGTGCGGGTGCCGCCGAAGAAGTCGTAACCCCAGACCTCCTGCAACAGCTGGGCCCGGGTGAACACCCGTCCCGCGTGCTGGGCGAGGTACTTCAGCAGTTCGAATTCCTTGTAGGTCAGGTCGAGCGGGCGGCCGCGCAGCCGGGCGGTGTAGGTGCCCTCGTCGATCACCAGCTCGCCCAGGGTGATCTTGCCGGTGTTCTCGGGGCTGGCCGAACCGCCGTTGCGCGCCACCAGCAGACGCAGCCGGGCGTCGAGTTCGGCGGGGCCGGTGCCGGGCAGCAGGATGTCGTCCAGACCCCAGTCGGCGTTGACCGCGACCAGCCCGCCCTCGGTGAGCACCGCGACGACCGGGACCGAGGATCCGGTGCTGCCGAGCAGCCGGCACAGCCCGCGCGCGGCGGCCAGATCGGTCCGTGCGTCCACCAGCGCGATATCGGCGGACCCGGCCTCGAGCAGGGAAGACACCTCGGTAGGCGCGGGACGGACGTTGTGCGGTAACAACGCCAGCGAGGGCAGGACCGACTCCGGGTTCGGGTCCGAGGTCAGCAGGAGCAGCTCCACCGGCTCTCCTCCCAATCTGGCATGTCCGCGGCAACCTCGCTGTACGTCCGCGACATCATGCTGGTTAGCACTGGTAATTCGTGCCTACATTAGCGCGTCTGCCGAGTTGCCCATGCATTCCGAACCGATGGCCCACCTCGCGCCGAGCCGAGCGGGTCCGCGATCAGCGAACGCCCCGGGCCGATCGCGGCGGCAACAGATATCGTGCATGCATGGGTAACTCACCGGGTACCCCGACGACCCGACCTGTCGCACCCCGCCGACCCGGCGGCGCGCCTCGCGAGCACGCGCTCACCCCGCCCGAGATGCGCACGGGCGGGCGAGCGGATGGCTGAGACACCACGCCCGCGCACCGGCCCGGCCGTGTCCGGCGAACCGCGCAGAGACGGCCGCATCCATGAGTAACCCGACGGAGACGCCGGGCCTCCGCCCGGCCCCGCAGCGCTCCAGCGCCGAATCCGGCGCACCCGCCGAGAACGTTCGCGCGCCGATCCGCGCGGTCGTGGTGCGCAGACTCGTCCTCGGGCTGCTGCTGCTCGTGGCGGCCGCGGTCGTGGTGGATTTCACCGCGGCGGCCTATTCGGAGTATCGGGTCTCGCGGTCGCTGCGCGCGGGCGGCGAACTCAGCGCCGACCCCGACGTGACCATGCACGGCTTCCCGTTCGTCCTGCAGGCCTGGCACGGCGATTTCCGCAACGTCGAGATCCGGGCCAGCGCGAACCGGCCGGACATCCCGGGCCAGATCCTGGTCGAGGCGACGCTCAACGGCGTCCATCTGCCGGCGCACGCGCTGCTGGACGGCGATACCCGCTCGGTCTCGGTGGACCGGGTGGCCGGGCGGATGCGCATCGAGCCGGTCGAGCTGGGCCGGTTGTTCAACATCCCCGACCTGGACATGCGCGGGCCACCGGCCGACAAATCGGACGGCACCGGCGGTTCCGGCGGTTCGGGTGTGACCACCCAGGGCGCGCTCATCCTCAGCGGCACCATCCCGCTCGGGCCCGAACCGCGCAGTACCGAGCGCGTCAGCGTGAAGGCCGATCTGATGCTGGACGGCGACCAGGTCCGCATCGTCGCGACGGATCTGTATCACGGCGACGAGACCACCACCACGAATTCCGTGGAGCTGAGCCCCGACCTGGACAAAACCGCGGTGCTGGCCCGGTTCAGCCGGACCATCGACACCCGCGATCTTCCCTTCGGTGTGCACCCGACCAGCGTCAAGGCGCTCGGCGGCAATATCATCGTCGAAGGGGAGGGCCACAGTATGACGATCGATATGGACAGGTTCGCCCAGCCATGACGCAGATCATGATTCTCGTGGCGGTGCTGCTCATCGCCGCCGTCGTCGGCGTTCTGGTGCGCCGCCGCGAAGGGCGCGTACGGAACGCGCCGGCGGCCGAGGCGAACGCGCCCGAGGCCGCCGAGCGCGCGGCGCTGCTGGCCACGGTCGGCGTCGGCGCGGCGCAACCCGCGGTGCTGCACTTCTCCGCCGAGTGGTGCGGCCCGTGCGCCGCGGTGCGCCGGGTCGTCGGCGGCGTCGTGGCCGACCTGTCCGAGACGCAGGCCCCGCCGCGCGATATCGAGGTGGACATCGATGCCGAGCCGGCACTGGCCCGCGAGCTGAACGTGCTGTCCTTGCCGACGACCTTCGTCTTCGACGCCGAGGGCCGCGAACGCTTCCGGATCTCCGGCGTGCCCAAGACAGCGGATCTGCGCAGCGCCTTGATCCCGCTCACGCAGCCCGAACCCCGCTGCGCCTGAGCCGGGGGCGAGAACCCGTCCCGTTGGGTACGAAACCGCTCACTGACCGGCTGTGAGCAGGTCGAACGCATCGATTCCCGACCCCGGGCCCAATTTCCGCGCCGAACCGGGTAAACTGATCGACGTGCAAACCCGCCGAGAGCTGATGCTCACCCGTCGCCGCACAGTCGATCTGTGCCGCCTCGGCGGTTGTTGCTGCCTGTGCATGTAGCCGGTCGGCCTTTACTTTCTTTCGCTGCCGACCGGTTGTCCTACCGCGTGAGTGATCTCGTCGATCCCCCGGTGATCCGACTCGAATCCCGACAGACATACGCAGCGCAGGAGTTCTTCCGATGTCCCAACCCGACACCGATTTATCCACCCGGCAGTCCCGGCCCGGCCAGGTCGATGTCCGTGGTCCCCGCTTCGCGGCGTGGCTGACCACCGGCGTTCTGGTCGTTGTCCTGATCGTCTCGGCCGTCTCGGTACCGGCCGCCGCGGTACTCATCGCCCTGCAGGCGGTGGTGTTCGCACTCGGCGCGCTACTCGGCCCGCGACACAGCCCGTACGGGCAGATCTACGCCAGGCTCGTCGCACCGCGCGTCGGCCCGCCCACCGAGGTCGAGCCCGTCGCGCCGCTGCGGTTCGCCCAGCTGGTCGGCCTCGTCTTCGCGGTGGCCGGCCTGATCGGCTTCGCCGCCGGGAGCGTCGTGGCCGGCGCGATCTTCACGGCCTTCGCACTGTTCGCGGCGTTCCTGAACGCGGCCTTCGGCATCTGCCTGGGGTGCAAGATCTACCCCCTCGTGCAGCGGGTCCTTCCCGCGCCCACACAGTCCCCCACCTAGCCCGGCAAGTCACATCGAAAGGAACAACATGGCTCGCTCCGATGTCCTGGTCTCCGCAGACTGGGTAGAAGAGAACCTCAACGCCCCCGGCGTCGTCATCGTCGAGGTCGACGAGGACACCTCCGCCTACGACACGGGCCACATCGAAGGTGCCGTCAAGATCGATTGGAAGAAGGACCTGCAGGACGCGGTCCGTCGCGATTTCGTCAACCGTGAGCAGTTCTCCGACCTGCTGTCCGCGCGCGGCATCTCCAACGACGACACGGTGGTCCTGTACGGCGGCAACAACAACTGGTTCGCCGCGTACGCCTACTGGTACTTCAAGCTGTACGGCCACCAGAACGTCAAGCTGCTCGACGGCGGCCGCAAGAAGTGGGAGCTCGACGGCCGCCCGCTGTCGACGGCCGCGGTGAGCCGCCCGGCCACCACCTACAAGGCCGGTGAGCAGGACCTGTCCATTCGCGCGTTCCGGGACGACGCGATCGCCGCGATCGGCACCAAGAACCTCGTCGACGTGCGCTCGCCCGATGAGTTCTCCGGCAAGATCCTCGCCCCGGCGCATCTGCCGCAGGAGCAGAGCCAGCGTCCCGGCCACATCCCCGGCGCGATCAACGTGCCGTGGAGCAAGGCCGCGAACGAGGACGGCACCTTCCGTTCCGACGAGGAGCTGGCGGAGCTGTACAAGGATGCGGGCCTGGACGGCGAGAAGGAGACCATCGCCTACTGCCGCATCGGCGAGCGTTCCTCGCACACCTGGTTCGTGCTGCAGGAGCTGCTCGGCCACAAGAATGTCAAGAACTACGACGGAAGCTGGACCGAGTACGGCTCCCTCGTGGGAGCACCGATCGAGTTGGGAGCCTAATTCCTATGTGCGCAGCACCTACTCAGGGCCAGACCCTGCCTGCCAATGTCGACACCGAAAAGGAGACGGTCCTGACCGGTCGTGTCCTCGACGCCGACGGCAATCCCGTCGGTGGTGCGTTCGTCCGTCTACTGGACTCCAGCGACGAGTTCACCGCCGAGGTCGTCGCTTCGGGTACCGGTGACTTCCGGTTCTTCGCCGCCCCCGGCACCTGGACCATCCGCGCCCTGTCCTCCGCGGGCAACGGCACCGCGAAGGTCGCCCCCGAGGGCGCCGGCATCCACAACGTGGACGTGTCGGTAGCGAAATAGCCTGCCGGGCAACCGGACCGAGCGGCAGCCTGTGCGAACAGGCTGCCGCTCAGTCATATCCGGACAACACACACCAGCGCAACCCCAATCCCGCTGCGCCGCAGGCGAACCCGCACCGAACGTAAGTCCCCTGCCACCCGGGCCGCTCCGACGTGAAGCGTCTCCGTCCCGCCGGAAGTCGCCCACGAAACGTTGGGACATCCCAGGAGCTCGGATGTCGAGCAGCCGTTTTCGCGGTGGAACTGGCCAGGCTCACCAACAACATCCAAGGCCCGGCACCGACCACACCGAAAACCCGCCGAAGCGAAGCGAGGCCAAAGCCAGACGCGCCCAGCGGCGAAGCGTCTGGCGTCCCGCTGGAAATCGCCCGCGATGTCGACGGAACGTGAAAACTGGATCAGGCACAAATTTCGTGATTCGTCCGGCGGGATTGGCTAGTCGCTCAACAGGATTCGCTTCCGGAGGAGGTCCGGTTTCGCGCGCCCGAACATCTGGCGTTTGATCGTCTTGATTCGGTTGACGTGGCCTTCGACCGGACCGCTGCTCCAGGGCAGGGTCAGCCCGGCGGTGACCGCATCGAGGTCGCGTCGCAGGCCGCGGACGAACGAGTGCAAGGCCGGGAAGTCGTCGGTGTCGACGGCTTTCATCCACTGCTCGAGTTCACGGCCGCGGAGCTGGCGCATGAGCGTAGCGAAAGCGCGGACGTGACCGGCCAAGCCGGTGAGTTCGGGGCTCGCGGCCATGATCGTCTCGAGCTGTTGACGGTCCTCGGGTTCGAGGTTGGCGGGGTCGGTCATGATCCAGGTGACGACGCGGCGAACCGAGGGCGGTTTGCGGACCAGGCGCGGAACACGGCCGGTGGTGCGGAATGGGTGCAGGTAGTTCATGACGATCTTGGCGCTGCCTTGGTAGCCGCGAGCCTTGATCTCGTGGAAGAGCTCGGTGGCGTTGGCGCAGCCCTGGTTCCATCGCTGATGCAGATAGGGCTTGAACTCCTCCAACAGGCTCGGACGATGTCCGGTGCCGTTGTTGACCAGCAACTCCTCGACACTGGCCGCGCGGGCGAAGCGCCGCACGGTTCCGCGGGCAAGACCGAGCCGGGCGCCGATCGCCAGGATGCTCACCCCGTCGTCGAGCAGCCCATGGACCGCGGCATAACGTTCACGGGCCCGCACCGCCCACTTGTCGGTCCTTTCCGCCGGCGACTCGATCCCCACGCCGGTTATCGGGATTTCCTGGTGGGCCGCGACATCCAGTTCGCCGGCCGACTCCGCATCGATCATTGTGTGTTCGGCGATAGTCAGACAGTCGCGGTGCCGGGCCACGACGCGTTCGACCGCTTCGCCGAGGTTGTGCCAGATATGCCAGCGGTCTGCGACCTGCAATGCATCCGGTGCTCCGGCGGTGATGCCTTCGGAATAGGCGCCGGCGCGGTCCCGGCATACGATCTCGACGCCAGGATGAGCCCGCAGCCAGGCGGCGAGGGTGCCGGCACGGCGGTCTTCGAGCACATCGACCGGACGCCGGGTCTCCATATCGATCAGAATCGATCCGTAATGATGCCCGCGGCGCAGCGCGAAATCGTCGACACCGAGTACCCGTGGAGTCGCCCGGTCCGGATCGGGCAGTGTCCGGACCTGCCGCAACAACGTCATCCGGCTGACCGTGGACGCCAGATGCCGCGTCATCCGAGCTCCTGGCCGACCACCCAACGCCAGCGCGACCGCACACAGCAGCCGTTGCAGGACACTCGTGCGCCGGGCATACCGCGCCGCTAACCCTGGGACTTGCTCAGCGAAAGTTATTCTGTCGCAATCGGAGTTGTCGCAGAACAACCGCCTCACCCGCAACCGGATCACTACCTCCCGGCCGGTGATCGCGCTGTCGGACAACCGCCGCCGATAACGGCTATGGACCCGGCGAGACAACGTTGCGCAGCCAGGACAGGCCGCCTCCTCGTCGCGGGTGCTCACGTCGAGGTTCACTCGACGCCCGACCGCGGTCATACCGTCGAACTGCAGCCCATCCAGGTGCGGGAACAGGACCTCGATCGGTCCAAGATCAGAACACCCGCGACATGATCGATCATCAAGCGCCCGTTCGCAATCCAAGACCGGTCAATCACGCAAACCGTGCCAGATCCCGGATTGGCGTTCCGTTGACACGCGAAGCGAAAGGCTCAGCAAGAAGACCTGCAAGGTTTTCGGCGCGGGCTCGTCGTTCAGATAAATACAGACACCACACACCTACCCGATTCCGTAGCGGGCATCGAGGTCGATAGACTCCGAGTGTGGTCCTTACCTTCGAGATTTTGCTGGTTCTCGTCTCCGTGCTGATCGCCTGGTTCGGTCTGTACGTCCTCTACCGGCTCTTCACCGAGTCGTGACCGAGGCCGAGCACGCCGAGAACTCGACGACGAACGGTTCCGCGTCCGCTACGGGCAACGGAGCCGAGCCCGCGCATCGCAGTGGCGATGCCGCGGTGAGCGAGGCGGCCGAGCGTGCGAAGTCCACCGGCGTGCGCAACATTCCGCAGCTTCCGGACCTGCCGCTGCCCGAGGACACCGCCAATCTGCGGCTGGGGCCGGATCTGAGTTCCTCCATGCTCGCGCTGCTGCCGCTGGTCGGCGTGTGGCGTGGTGAAGGCGAGGGTAACGATCCCGAGCGCGGGGACTACCACTTCGGCCAGCAGATCATCGTCTCGCACGACGGCGGCGACTATCTGACCTGGCAGTCCCGTTCCTGGGTGATCGACGCCGAGGGCAAGTACGACGGCCCCGACCTGCGCGAGAGCGGGTTCTGGCGAGTCGGCATGGACGGCGACGACGAGGTCATCGAACTGCTGCTCACGCACAGCTCCGGCATCGTCGAGCTGTTCTACGGCCAGGCCCTCACCCAGTCCTCCTGGGAACTCGCCACCGACGTTGTCATCCGCAGCCAGTCCGGCGCGGTGGTGGGCGGCGCCAAACGCCTCTACGGCATCGTCGAAGGCGGCGACCTGGGCTACGTCGAGGAGCGCGTGGTAGCCGACGGCGCCCTCGAACCCCGCTTGTCGGCTCGCCTGCAGCGCTACATCGGCTGAGGCTCCGCCTCAGCCGCGCCGCGTCTTCTCGGACAGGTCGATCTCGATCGGAAACGGTACCGAGATTTTCAGACTGTCGTGGAAAATCCCCAGCAGCGCATAGACGTTGGTGGCGGGGTCCAGTTCGTAGGCGTACACCACGGGCGCTGCACCGTTGCGCTCCACTCGCCAGTAGTGACGAATCCCGGCCTTGGCGTACTTGGCGGGTTTGGTATCCCGGTCTCGTTCCTGCGAGTCCGGTGAGACCACCTCGACCGCCAAGACCACGTCTTCGGCGAAGTAGTAGCTCTCGGGATCTGCCCGATCGAGCGCCTCGGACGTGACGACGAGAACATCCGGCTCCGGCATCTGGCGTACCCCGAGCTTGACCGCCATCTCACGGTCGGCCCGCAGGTTCTGCGGTGCCTGCAGGTCCAGCTCACGTCGCAGGTGGTCGATGACCTGCCTGTGCCACTTGACCTGCGGGCTCACGAAGATCAGACTCCCGTCGATCAGTTCGGTATGGCGTGGAAGGCCGGGCAATTGCAGGAATGCGTCGACCGTGAACCCCTCTGGTGGCGGGATCACCCAATCAGGTACCGGCTCAACGGTCATGCCCATAGCGTAACCCCTGGTCCAAGACGACTCACTGGGAAAAGGAACGACCCCCGAGTCGTACCGCGGATGACGGATCATCCTGCGGTCCCGGTCGGACGTGCCGGGGACTCGGGGGCCGGGTGACTGCCTGGGATTCGCCGCGCGCTCGCGCGGACGGTCAACCCGTCGCAGCGGTGGCGCTCAGCTGACAGCCACCTCACGTGTCCTATGAATACTCATTCTTCGAACCACCTCCTTCCCGTGTACCAACGAATCTAATAGCTGGTTCCGCCGGTCGGCAACGTATTTTCGCGGGAGGCGAAATCGCTGGTGAGGACGGTTGCGGCGGGCTCGACAGTGACACGGCCGCCGGAGGCTACCCGGACGATCGTGTCCGCCCGGTGGTCCCGGGGCAGTTGATGGGTGACGACCACGACCTTTCGATCGGGGGCGATCAAGCCGCTGCTGTCGTCGAGCAGCGCACGCAGGAGGTCGGCGCCGGCGTCGGCTTCCAGATGCTCGGTCGGTTCGTCCAGCAGCAGGACCTCGGCCGGGGAGAGCAGGGCCCGGGCGAGCAGGATGCGGCGGCGCTGGCCGCCCGATACCGCCGCCGCGCCGCCGATCAACTCCGTGTGCAGGCCCTCGGGCAGGTCGTCGAGCCAGTCGCCCGCGCCGACCGCGCGCAGGGCCGCGCGAGCCTCGTCCTCGGTGATATCGCCACGGGCGACCCGCAGATTCTCCAGGACAGTCGTGCCGAACAGGTGCGCGTCCTCGGCGAAGAAGGTGACCCCCGGACGCGGCGTGCCGAACAGCCCGGCCCAGGCCATGAGCAGTGTGGTCTTACCCGCGCCGCTCGGGCCGAGGACCGCGATCCGGCGGCCCGCGGGCAGGGCGGGCAGATCGCTCAGTGGAACCCGTTGGGTGCGAATGTCTTTCGCCTTCTCGGCGGTGGTGATCCGATGCAGTGCGGCTCGGCCTCTGGTCAGCGCCTGAGCCGCCGCGGGAAGTACGCCGACGGCCTCGAACGCGGACAGCGGCAGCAGGACCAGCACGGCCATCGCCATCGGGGTGATCGCGCCCGGCGGCACGGATTGCAGTGCGCCGGCGGGCATCCGCACGGTTCCCGGACCTCCGTAGAGCACGATGCCGATGAGCAGCGCGCCCAGGACACTCACGCCGATCGATACCGGGGTCGCCGCCGCGGCCCAGGCGCTGTGCGCGGCGGCGCGATCCTCGGCCGCCACCGCACGGCGGCTCGCGGCCGAGGCGGTCGCCAGAGCCGGCTCGAGGCGTCCGGCGACGCGCAGCTCGGGTGCGTGATCGAGCACCGTCATCGCGGCGGCGGTGAATTCGGCACGGTCGGCTCGAACAGCTAGTTCGGCCTCCCGTGCGGCCCGCGCGGACAACCAGGGCGCGAAGATTCCGGCGACCGCCAGTGCGGCGGCCAGAAGTGCTGCGGCAGCGGGAGATACGGTTGCCAGCACGGCTACGGCGGCGATCGACAACACCAGCGCGACCGCGATCGGCACCACGGCCCGCACCACCACGGCGCCCAGATCATCGATA